>NZ_JACFPE010000003.1:0-273735 GCF_016102185.1 Gilliamella sp. W8126
CCGAACTCAGAAGTGAAACGCCGTAGTGCCGATGGTAGTGTGGGTATTACCCATGTGAGAGTAGGGTGCCGCCAGACTTTTAAATATACGAGCCCAGCAGCGATGCTGGGCTTTTTTGCATTCTAAGAATAGTTAAAAATTCTTCTGAGGGTGAGATGAGTTCATTAATCGCTTTTAATAAACCGTTTAATGTTGTGACGCAATTTTCTGCACATGAGAAATATCAAACATTAAAAGATTATATATCTTTACCTGGTTTTTACCCTGCTGGTCGTTTAGACACCGATAGTGAAGGTTTGTTGCTGCTTACTAATGACGGTAAACTACAAGCAAAAATTAGCTCACCAAAATTTAAATTACCTAAAACTTATTGGGTGCAGGTAGAAGGATTAATTGATCGACAAGCCATAGATAGATTAACTCGTGGTGTGCAATTAAAAGAGTTTCATACCGCTCCGGCAATCGTGGCATCACTTGCAGAGCCAACTAATTTATGGCAACGAATACCCCCTATCAGAGAACGCAAAACTATTCCTACTTCATGGATAAGTATTACCATAACAGAAGGAAAAAATCGGCAGGTTAGAAGAATGTGTGCTGCGGTTGGATTCCCGTGTTTACGCTTAGTTCGTGTTCAGATTGGCAAATATAATTTATTCACTCATCAGTTACCGTTAGGCGAATGGCGTTCGGTTGCTATTGGTGATCTTTATCTCCGCTAACCTCATTTAACAGACAATTCTAAAAGAATTATATTTTTTGAAAGATCAAAAGGATCAATTATATGATTCTCTTTGATCGAATCCTTTGGGCTTTATTGTAAAATAAGATAAAATGATCATTAATATTGATCGTGGGATAGATTATTTATGGTTGAACAAAAGAAAGAAGGTTTTTTTTCTCGTTTAAAGAAAGGGCTTTTTAAAACTAAACAAAATATTGGATCTGGTTTTCTAAGCTTATTTAAAGGCAAAAAGATCGATGATGAGCTATTTGAAGAATTAGAAGAACAGTTGATCATTGCTGATGTCGGTTTCGACACCACGCAAAGATTAATTAGCTCGTTAACGCAACAAGCCTCAAGAAAAGAATTAAAAGATGCGGATGCATTACATGATCTATTAAAAAATGAAATGAAATCTATTTTAGATGGTGCTCAGCAACCACTTAATATAGAAAACCATAAACCTTTTGTTATTTTGATGGTTGGTGTCAATGGTGTTGGGAAAACGACAACCATTGGTAAATTAGCCCGTCAATTTCAACAACAGGGCAAATCAGTAATGCTTGCCGCTGGTGATACCTTTCGTGCTGCCGCGGTTGAACAATTGCAAGTCTGGGGTGAACGTAATAACATCCCTGTCATTGCTCAGCATATTAATGCTGACTCAGCATCGGTAATTTTCGATGCTATTCAGGCTGCAAAAGCAAAAAATATCGATGTTTTAATTGCCGATACTGCTGGCCGTTTGCAAAATAAATCTCATTTAATGGACGAATTGAAAAAAATAGTCAGAGTAATTAAAAAGCAAGATGAAACAGCACCGCATGAAATTATGTTAACTATAGATGCTGGGACAGGACAAAATGCAATTAGCCAAACAAAGTTGTTTAATGAAGCGGTTGGCGTAACAGGGATGACATTAACCAAGTTAGATGGTACCGCAAAAGGTGGCATTATATTTAGCATAGCTGATCAATTTAATATTCCAATCCGCTATATTGGCGTAGGTGAAAAAATTGAAGATTTAAGACCTTTTGTTGCTGATGATTTTATTAATGCCCTATTTGACGAAACGGAAGAATAGAGATAAATCATGATCCAATTTCAACGCGTTAGTAAAGTTTATTCGGGCGGTAAACCAGCTTTACAAAATATAACATTTACTTTAGCGCAAGGAGAAATGGCCTTTTTAACTGGTCACTCTGGCGCGGGTAAAAGTACATTAATGCGTTTAATTTGTGGATTAGAAAAAGCTAATGACGGCAAGGTATTACTGAATGGCGTTGATGTTTCCAGCTTGAAAAAAAATCAAATGCCTTTTCTGCGTCGTACCATTGGTATGATTTTCCAAGATCATCAACTATTACTCGATCATACTGTTTATGATAATGTTGCTTTTCCATTAATTATCTTAGGTAAACCTGTTGAAGAAATTAAAAGACGAGTTTCTGCGGCATTAGATAAAGTTGGTTTGATTGATAAAATGAAATTTTACCCAATACAGCTATCTGGCGGTGAACAGCAACGAGTAGGGATAGCTCGAGCAATCGTCAATCGACCTACGGTTTTACTTGCTGATGAACCAACTGGTAATTTAGATGACAAACTCTCAAAAGATATTTTGAAATTATTTGAAGAGTTTAACCAAGCTGGTGTAACTGTGTTAATGGCGACCCATAACATGGGATTGATACGTCGAAAACATCATCGAATACTAAATTTAAATCAAGGACGTTTAGAGGTTAAAAGTTGATGATAAATGCGAAGGTTAAACCATCTAAACAAAAAAACAAAACCAACAACAATAGCTTTTTGGGCCGCTGGCAAAGGCAGATCAGCTACGCATGGCATAATGTGTTTAATTATTTTTACCAAAATATATTTGCTTCTTTGCTGACAATTTTGGTTATTGCTATATCAATTACTTTGCCGACGATAGGCTATTTATTATTGAAAAATGCCAATCAAGCGGCGGAACAGTGGTATCCGACTCCTAATTTAACAGTTTATATTAATAAAACTTTAGATTCGGAACAAACTAATGATTTAATTGATAAATTTAAGACTATTGCTGAAGTTGAAAATGTGACTTATCTTTCTCGTGAAGATACACGAGAAGAGTTTAAAACTTGGTCTGGATTTGATGATGCTCTTGACCTACTCGATGAAAATCCATTACCAGCTGTTGCTATTGTTTTTCCAATAGAAGAAGCCAAATCTACCGATAAATTACATTATCTGCAAACACAGTTAAAAAAAATAGCGGGTGTTGATGATGTGCAACTTGATGATAGCTGGTTTACTCGATTAACCGCATTAACCAATATGGTAAAATCGATAGTGTGGACAATCTCAATTTTTATGGTTATTGCAGTATCACTGGTTATAGGTAATAGTATTCGGTTAAATATATTTGCCCGTAGGCAAACAATTATTGTTATGCAATTGATTGGTGCGACTGAAGGCTTTATTTTACGACCATTTTTATATAATGGTATTTTTACTGGATTGATTAGTGCGGTTTTGGCGTTGATTCTATCGAAAGTATTTATTCTTCAAATAGATTCAACCATGTTGCATGTATCAGATGTTTTTGGAACAATGATTAATATAAATGGACTTTCATGGGAAGAAAGTTTGTTAATTGTTTTATTTTCGATGATTATTGGCTGGTTTTCAGCATTTATTGCCACTAAAAAGTATTTGAATAAAACGGTAATAGCTTCATAATTGTAGGTTAATTATTTACGATTTTTATCAGATGCTTTAGTGCAAATATAATGATAAAAATGTGAACTAAATCACATTTTGATGGTCTAAGTTTATAGAAAGATTTTAAATTGTTACTGATGTAAAATGTAGCAAAATTAGTTTAATTTAAGGGGGAATTAAATGAGTACTGATTTAAAAATGCAAGCAGGTGCTTTAATCCCACAAGGAAATATTGAATCATATCTTCGTATGATAAATACTTATCCGATGCTAACTGCAGAGGAAGAGAAGTCTTTAGGTGAACGTCTTTATTATCATGATGATGTGGATGCAGCAAGACAATTGATTTTGTCCCATTTGCGTTTTGTTGCGCATATTGCGCGTGGTTATTCTGGTTATGGTCTACCACAAGCCGATTTGATTCAAGAAGGTAATATTGGTTTAATGAAAGCCGTACGTCGTTTCAATCCTGAAATGGGTGTTCGTTTAGTATCATTTGCAGTACATTGGATAAAAGCTGAAATTCATGAATATGTACTAAAAAATTGGCGTATTGTTAAAGTTGCTACAACCAAAGCACAAAGAAAATTATTCTTTAATTTAAGAAAGAATAAACAACGCTTAGGTTGGTTTAATAGCGCTGAAGTCGATATGGTTGCTGATGAACTAGGTGTAAGTCGTAAAGACGTCTTGGAGATGGAATCACGTATGTCAGCGCAAGATATGTCATTTGATATTGATAATGATGACGATGATAATTCAATTGTCGCTCCAGCGCTTTATTTAGAAGATGGTAATTCTGATTTTTCAAAATCGATCGAAAACGATAACTGGGAAAATGACGCAACTGACAAGTTACATGATGCCTTGTCTCAATTAGACGAGCGTAGCCAAGATATTATCAAAGCTCGGTGGTTAGATGCCGATGACAGTAAATCAACATTGCAAGTGTTGGCCGATAAATACAGCGTTTCTGCTGAACGTATTCGTCAACTTGAAAAAAATGCAATGAAAAAATTACGTGTAGCGATTGAAGCGTAATTGCTTTTATTAACATATAAGCCCTACTTTAGTTAAAGTGGGGCTTTTTTATATGCTGAATTTAAGTTAGTTTATAAATAAATTAAGAATTAAAATAACTATTTGAATAAAGTAGTTATATTTAAATTTTTTTATACACTATAGTTTAAGATTAAATAGATAATCACCAAGAAGTTAGTTTTGATACGAGGGATAAAAATGTTAAATAATTTGCAGAGAGTTATTTTACTTAGTCTAATTACTGTTAGTTTAGTTGCTTGTAATGATAATGCTGAAAATACATCTTCTGATGAATCCATTGATACTGGCGTTATTGAATGTGATCGCTATATAAAATTGGTTCACGAATTACAATTATCATCTAAACTCCCAGCTGATCCTGAAGAATCATTAGAAACTACTATAAATCATTTTAAACAATTGATAGAAAAAAATCCCGAATCAACTAGGAGAGAATGTAATTCTGCTTATACTGCTTTGCGATCAATGAATCGCTAACCATGCAGCTTCTTGAGCATGTAATAAGGCTGTATCAAAGAAAGGAATGGCGTAATCTTGTTGGGATATTAATAAACCGATCTCCGTACAACCTAAAATCACCGCTTCTGCACCTTGTTTAACGAGTTTATCAATAATATTGAGATAAGCTTGCTTAGATTCTAGTTTAATTTGCCCAAGGCAAAGTTCGTCATAAATAATATTATTAATGATTATCCTATCTTGTTCATTAGGGATTAAAACATTTAAACCTTTTTCAATTAATTTTGATTTGTAAAAGTCTTGTTCCATGGTGTACTTAGTACCAAGTAAGGCAACCGATTTTATTTTATCTTTGATCAAATGTTTGGCGGTCACGTCGGCGATATGAATGATAGGAATTGTAATTGCTTTTTGAATTTGGTCTGCAACTTTATGCATCGTATTAGTACAAATAATAATAAAATCAGCACCGGCTAATTCTAATTTTTTGGCTGCATCAGTTAAAATAATAGCGCTTTTATCCCATTCATTATTCGCTTGGCAGCTTTCTATTTCTTGAAAATCGACACTATATAACAGAGTTTTAGCTGAATGTAATCCACCAAGCGATTTGCCAATAAATTGATTAATGACTTGATAATAAGTAACGGTACTTTCCCAACTCATACCACCAATTAACCCAATTGTTTTCATTTCTAATACTCCATAATATTTTTACTATTAGTGATTAATTATTAGGTATAATTATTAGTATGTAAAGATAATAAATTAGAATGAAATATCATTAACTATCAAAATATTGTCGTGAATAAGTTATAAAAACCAATTGTAGCCGTTGTTTGATAAATGGATGATTATTATTAATGAAAAAATATAAAAAGTATTTCGCATTGCTCTCATTTGGATTGCTAATGTTATCATTTTCATGTTTGGCTGAACCCAAAGTGATCCATGTGCTGGTTGCGTTATGTGATAACAAATATCAGGCCATCGCTCCAGTACCTGCGGCAATTGGTAATGGTCAAGATCCTAAAAATAATCTTTACTGGGGCGCTGCTTATGGTTTTAAAACGTATTTTGCTAAACAAAAAGAGTGGCAAGTTATTCAAGTTAATAAACCTGATAACGGCAAGATATTAGAGGAGATAATTTATAAACATCAAAGCAAGGATGTCTATCTTATTGCTCAGGCATATGATGGTAAGTATATCAATGATACAGTAGATGATTTTATTAGTTACTCAGCTGGGAAACAGTCAGCGTCATTTTTAATCGATAAAACACAAATTGAGGCTGGAGCTAAAGCCAATTTAGTGGTTTACGTTGGTCATGATGCATTAATGGAGTGGTCATGGCGTAATTATTTACCGGATAGTTGGCGTTGGTATACCTTGTCAAAAGCAGAACAAGAAAAACAAAAATCACGCTATGCAGCCGTATTTGCTTGTAAAAGTCAGAAATATTTTACTCCGCCATTATCTCGATTAGGTATTACGCCACTTATTTTAACTTTGCACCGTATGGCTCCTGAAGCTTATAGTATTCATGCTATGATTAGTAGTTGGTTGGATGGTGAAGCAAAAGATGTAATAATGCTTAAAGTAGCAACAGCTTATAGTCAATATCAAAAATTAAGCAAGCCAGCGTTACATATATTTACGACAGAATATAGCCAATAATCGTGTTTAACTACTGTAAATAATTCAACTTGTTCATAAAAGGCCAATAAATATGTTGCAAATACCTAAAATAGTCATTTTAACCGGCGCAGGTATCTCTGCTGAATCAGGATTATCAACATTCCGTGCTCAAAATGGATTATGGGAAGGTCATAATGTAGATGATGTTGCTACTTACGAAGGTTATTTGCGTGATCCGATTGCCGTACATAGTTTTTATAATATGTTACGTAATAAGTTACAAAATCCTGAGGTGAAACCCAATGCGGCTCATTTTGCTTTAGCGCAATTAGAACAGAAATTAGGCTCGGATAATGTACTAATTGTTACACAAAATGTGGATAACCTTCATGAAAAAGCCGGTTCCAAAAATATCATCCACATGCATGGCGAATTATTAAAAGTGCGTAATGAAAAAACAGGGCAAGTTTTTGCTTGTTATGATGATGTAATTTATCAAGATAACCACTTAATTCGTCCACACATTGTTTGGTTCGGTGAAATGCCCCTACAAATGGATGAAATCTATGATGCGCTATCGAAAGCTGATTATTTTATTTCAATTGGTACTTCAGGAAATGTTTATCCGGCCGCTGGTTTTGTGCAAATGGCTAATCAATTTGGCGTTAAAACGGTAGAACTTAACTTAGAGCCTAGTTTAGGTGAAAACTTATTTAAGACGAAAATTTACGGTCCTGCCAGTCAAGTAGTACCTGAATATATTAAAAACTTTATATAATGAAATATATCAGTTGAGTTGTTTTAGGTAATTTTTGCCACCTAAATTACTCATTTGCCCGCGGATCCATTCGGCCTTTTTTTGTATCTTATCATCAGGATTGGCCGGACTCCATTTTCTTGGATTTGGTAGTGTAGCCGCTAATAAACTAGCTTGATACGGTGTTAATTGGTTAGCACTGACATTAAAATAGTGTCGAGAAGCAGCTTCAATACCAAAAATACCCTCACCCCATTCAACACTATTTAAATAAATTTCAAGCGTACGTTGTTTTGACCAGATAACTTCAATCCAAACAGTAAACCATGATTCAACGCCTTTACGGATCCAACTTCGTGATGACCATAGAAAAATATTTTTTGCTACTTGTTGTGTTATGGTACTGGCACCACGGATTTTTCTATTTTTTTGATTATAAATTAGTGCCCGATTAATGGCTTTAAAATCAAAGCCCCAATGATCCGCAAAATTTTGATCTTCAGCTGCAATAACTGCAATCTTAATATTATCAGAAATCTGATCCCAATCTTTCCAAGTTCGCTGTTGGCTGATATTCCAGTGAGCGATTTTTCTTTCAACCATCAACATCGAACCAAAAGGATTAACCCAGCGCATTAATAAAATAAGAAAAACCGAAACTAGCATAAATCCAATCACGATTTTTTTTATTATGCTTAACGTTTCCCTAAATGTGATTTTCATGTTAGTCCAGATACCACTAATTAAAAATGGTTGAGTAGACAGTATTCTAATACAAAAAGAGTCAAGTGAGATAGGTTATATTAACCGTTAAATAAATAATTATTTATAAACATAACTATTTGTTCTGGCTCATTAATATCTAATACAGGTACGGATGTATTTAATGGCTCATTACTGGCAACGGCGATGGTAAAATCATCAATAAATAGTGGTTTTGCGATTGTGTTACGATGGCATATGATTTTGGGAATTTGCTCATCTTTAAATCCTTCAACTAATATGATATCAACATCGCTAAAATGGTTAATAAGTGTTTTTAAGTCAACGGGTTGATTGGGTGTTTCCTCAATCAATGCATAACGTTTATCACAAGCAATAATCGTTTGCTGCGCCCCAGCTTTGCGTAGCTCATAGCTATCTTTACCTGGAATATCTAACTCAATATCATGATGGGCATGTTTTAATGAACCTACCTTAATATTTTGTGAAACCATTAACTGAATAATCTTTTTTAACAAAGTGGTTTTACCACTCCCACTATACCCCGTGATGCCAATAATTTTTTTACTATTCATCGACTCTTGCCACTAACATGTTATATTTAAAAGTAGATATTACATTATTTTATACAAGATTAAAGGCAATGGTATGTATGATTTTTTAAATGACTATAATCAAACAGTGCACCCTGATTTATTAAAAGAATTTATCGATATTAATAATAAAAAGTTGAGTGGTTATGGTTTAGATGATTGTTGTAATGATGCCATCAATCACATAAGGAAAATATTAAAATCACGGAATGCTGATATACATTTTATGGCAGGTGGAACCATGACCAATTTGACGGTGATTTCGCATATTTTAAAACCTTATCAAGCGGTGATCGCTGCTGAATCTGGGCATATCAATGTGCATGAAACTGGTGCAATTGAGGCCTCTGGGCATAAAGTGGTGACGGTTAAAACCGAAGATGGAAAATTAACGCCAGAATTAATCAAACCAGTGTTAGATTATCATTGTGATGAACATATGGTACAACCAAAACTGGTGTATATTTCTAATACCACCGAATTAGGGACTATATATAGTAAGCAAGAGTTACAAAATCTGTATCAATTTTGTCAACAAAATCATCTTTACCTTTATTTAGATGGTGCGCGTTTAGCAATGGCATTGGCAGCTAAAGATAATGACATTACTTTTCCTGACTTAGCCAAATATACCGATGCATTTTATATTGGTGGGACCAAAGTTGGTGCTTTTGCCGGTGAAGCGTTAGTATTTAATAATCATAGCATTAATCATGACTTCCGCTTTAATATGAAACAGAAAGGAGCAATTTTAGCGAAAAGTTGGATTATAGCCGTACAATTTAAAGCATTAATGCAAAATAACCTCTATCTTTCCTTAGGTAAACATAGTAATAGTATGGCTGAAAATCTCACAACCTTATTTGAAAAAGCTGGATTTACTTTTGCTGCTAAACCACAAACTAACCAATTATTTGTTAAGTTACCTAATCAATTAGCGCAAAAAATTCTTTCTGTTTATGCGGTGGATAATTTAGGGCAAAGTGATCCTGAACATATTTGCTTACGTTTTTGTACTTCATGGTCAACTCAGCAAGCTGAAATAGAAAACTTTGCTAAACAGTTAACTACGCTACTTAAAGAAGAATAGTGCGCTTTTTTATCGGTAAGTTTAGCTTTGTTGTTATCTAAATTGAGAAATAAAAACATCTAAGGAAAGAGGATTAGATGCTGTTAAATAGCTAAAAATCCCTTTTTTGTTATGCTGTGATTTAATATAAATAGATTAAAACTTCAACAGAATTGAAAATGTGTTTAGGTGTGAACTAAGTTTGTGATTAGCAAATCAACTAACTGTATTAAAAATACTAATAAACAATAATATGAAACTAAACAAAATTTTAATTTTGAGGAAAGGGGTTTTTTATAGTTTGAAATTATCAATTGGTTACTTGATATGGCTGTTTGAATGATTTAGTTATTTGCTTTGATCATAAAATTGGCGTTTTCCAGCATATCTAATGTATTAATATTGGTAAAACTGGCTGGATTGTCGCTAAAATCTACGGCAATGGCATTAATTTGCTGTAAAAATAACATCAGTTTGCGATCACCTTCTTCTAAATACTTTTTTAATTGTGGGGCGATGGATTTATTGATTAATAAAATGGTTGGGTGGTCATTTTTGCCATCAAAAGGATAGATAGCTTGGTGGGTTGTAGTGAGTTTTGCTAAACGAGTGATAAGATCATCGGGTAAAAAAGGGGTATCACAACTGACAAATAAATTCCAAGTAGTGGGACTGCGTAATAAGCCACTATAAATTCCGGCAAGAGGCCCTAGAAATCCCTGCAAATCATCACAAAATACTGGATAACCAAGCGAGCGATATTGCTCAACATGTCGGTTACAATTAATCATTAGCAAATCGACTTGTGGCTTAATTCGATCAATAACATATTGGTAAAGCGGTTTACCGGCTAATAACATCAAGCCTTTATCCTTACCATTCATACGGTTACTTTGGCCACCAGCTAAAATAATGCCAGTAATTGGCGGTTTTTCCATAAATTCTTTCTCTTTTACATTGCTAAAAAACAAAATAGCATTACTATATAGCAAAGTTATTTTTTAGTCGCAAATAACGTATATCATCACCAGGTTATGAATCTTTGTAAATGCACTATTTAAATTTAAAGTCGAGTATATAATAGATACTTTTTAATATATAGATAGTAACGAAGAAGATTAACATAAAGGTTTATATCATCGTCTTCAACTTAGTTGAATATTAAATAAGGTATTTATTATGAAATGTCATCGTATCGATGAGTTAATAGAATTATTACAACCAGCTTGGGAAAACGATTCAGATCTTAATTTATTGCAACTTTTAAATAAATTAGGAGAGGAAGCCGGTTTTGATGGTGATCTTAAAGATCTTAGTGATGAAGTTTTAATTTATCATTTAAAAATGCGTAATTCAGATAAAAACGAAGCTATACCTGGATTAAAAAAAGATTATGAAGATGATTTTAAAACAGCACTATTAAAGGCACGCGGAATTATTGAAGAATAAGGAGAATCAATTAAATGAAAAAAACGCTTATTGCAATTGGAGTATTACTAACCTCTGTGACCTGTTTTGCTGATGAAGCGCCAGCAACTAGTACAAATGATACTCAGCCAGCTACAGCAAGTGCTGCTACACAGGCATCACCGATTGAAAGTGGCAAACAATATGGTGTTTTGCCATTTCAGCCATCTCCGGATAAAGAAGTCATTGAATTCTTCTCATTCAATTGCCCTAGCTGTTTTAAATTTGAAAGTGAATATCATGCACCAGAAATGATTGCTAAAGCTTTGCCAGAAGGGATAAAGTTTAGACGTTATCATTTAGAAAACTTTGGCGCTTTAGCTAAAGAGCTTTCTGAGGCATGGGCTATTGCTAATGTTTTAGGGATTGAAGATAAAGCCTCTGATGCGCTTTATAAAGCGGTGCAAACCGATCGTAGAATAAAAACAGCCGATGACATTAAAACCGTTTTTGCTGAGTTAGGCGTTGATGCTGAAAAGTTTGAGAAAACCCAAAAAAGTTTTTTAGTTAAAGCGTTTATAGCCCAACAAGCAGATGCAATTAAACAATTAAGCCCAGATTCCATTCCAATGGTAGTGGTTAATCGCAAGTTTTTTGTCAACTCACGTGGTCTTAATACCAGTAACACTACTGATTTTATCAAAGACTATGCTAGAGTAACTGCTTATTTAGTTGATTTAGATACGAATGTAGACGTAGAAAAAGATAAAGCTGAGAGTCAAGAGCAAGCAAAATAATCATTAATTAATGCTTCTACGGTTTTCTAAAAATATTAAAATCCCTTTGTTGGTTTTTACGACAAAGGGATTTTATTTTATTAAAAAGTCTTTATTCTCTTTCTAATGCATAAATTGGATCAAGTTTTGCAGCTCGTTTTGCCGGAACATAACCAAAAATAATACCAATCATAGTGGAACAACTGAAGGCTGCGATAATCGAAATGATAGAAAAACTCATGGCAAATGAGGTAACAAAATAATTAAAAATAAAGCCGATAATAAATGATAGAACGATACCTAAGGTACCACCAATTAAACACACTAACACAGCTTCAATTAGAAATTGTTGTAAAATATCACTAGAACGAGCACCAACCGCCATACGGACGCCAATTTCCCGAGTTCTTTCCGTTACTGATACCAGCATAATATTCATTACCCCAATACCTCCAACAATCAAAGAAATTAATGCGATAGTTGAGATCAACAAAGTTAACACCCAAGCGGAAGAGTTAACGGTTTCTCTTACACTGTCTGAATTAAAGATAAAGAAATCTTTACTACCATGACGTTGCAACATAATTTTATTAATCGCTTGTTCGGCAATATTTAAATCCACATTATCATTTATTCGAACAGTAATACTTCTTAATGATGTTTGTCCAACCATGCGATTAGTTACCGTGGTGTAAGGTAACCAAATATTAAGGCTTTCGTTATTACCAAATCCTTGTTGCTGTCTAGTTGCAACCCCAATAATTCTAACAGGTAATTGGCCAACCATTAGAATTTTACCTATTGGATCTTGATCACTAAACAATCTTTTAACGGTATTTTCATCAATTACCGCTTCTTGGGCTGAGGTCATTACCGCTGTTTGATCGAAGGCAATACCTTTACTGATTGTATAGCCACGTACAGCAAAAAATTGCTCACCGACACCATTTACAGTCCCTGTAACCGCTAAATTATTAATACGAAAATAGACACTAGTAGAAAGGTTAGGTGTGGTACTATGAACAAAACTTTGTTGCACTAGAAAATCAGCATCGGATGATCTGAGTGTGGTAATTTTATCGGCATTACGATCACCAAAACCACTACCGGCATAAATTTCTAAGGTACTGGTGCCTAATGAATTAATATTGGAAAGTATTTTCTGCTTTGTTCCTTCCCCTAAAGCAACCATAGAGACCACAGAAGCAATACCAATAATAATACCCAACATCGTCAAAAAAGTTCGTAATCGTTGTGACAACATAGATAATATTGCCATTTTAAACGCATCGCGAAAACGGTAATATTTAGCTGAAAAATTATCTTGAGTTTTGGTTATTTCTATTTGCTTAACTTGTCGATTATTAGCTTGTTTAGAGCAATAATTAGGATTAATTGAATCGGAAATAATATTGCCATCACTAATTTCAATAATTCTTTCGGCACTTTGGGCAATATTGGGGTCATGGGTAACGATAATGACAGTATGCCCTTGTTGATGCAACTCTCGTAAAATAGCCATGACTTCTAAACCACTTTTACGATCGAGTGCGCCAGTTGGTTCATCGGCTAATATAATTTGTCCGCCATTGATTAATGCCCGTCCAATACTTACTCGTTGTTGCTGACCGCCGGATAATTGATTGGGTTTATTATTTATTTTATCGGCAAGGCCTAAACGAGATAAAATGTTGGTGGCACGACTTTGCCGTTGTTCATTGGTCACACCAGCATAAATTGCCGGTATTTCCACATTACCTTGTGCAGTTAAGGCATTTAATAAATGATAACGTTGAAAGATAAAGCCAAAATGTTCACGACGTAACTCAGCTAATTCATCCGGCGATAATTGACTCGTAGTTCGGCCACCAATTGAATAAATTCCCTCTGTTGGCTTATCAAGACAACCAAGAATATTCATTAAAGTCGATTTACCAGAACCCGAGGCCCCTATAATGGCAACCATTTCCCCGGCATTAATGGTTAAGTTGATGCCTTTTAGAACTTGTATCGTAGAATCTCCAGCCGGAAATTCACGAATAATATTCTCAAGTTTTATTAATGGAGTATTATTGTTGGTCATCTTAGAATCTTATCCTTGGTCCTTTGTTATTTGGATTAAATGTTGCACCATTTGCACTACTGACAACGACAACTTCTCCTTCTTTAAGACCTGATTTGATTTCAACATTAATATTATTATTAATCCCTAAATTAACTTCCCGCTCTTCGATACTATTTTGATTATTCAGAACATAAACAATCGCTTTATTTTTACCAGTATTTTTTTGGATAGCTTGTGATGGAATGGCAAGGACATCTTTTGCTTCTGCTAGTACAATATAAACTTGAGCTGTCATAGAAATACGTAAAATATGATCAGGATTATCGACATCTAATAAGCCGTTATAATAAATTGCACTTTTGGTGGTCGATGACGTACTTGAATTCGCTGAGCTTTCAGTATTAATTGAGTCAGGGGCTGGTTCAATTGCCCGCAATGTTAGTCCATCAAAACGTTTGTTTGGTTGTCCTAATATAGTGAAATAAACCGGCATTCCTTTTTTAACACCGATAACATCTGCTTCGGAAATTTGTGCTTCGATAGTCATTTTATCCAGTTGGGCAACTTTAACAATTGTTGGTGCACTTTGTACCGAGTTTACGGTTTGCCCTTGGTCAACTGGAATCGCAACAATAACACCATCAATCGGTGAACGTATTTTAGTGTAGCCTAAATTGACTTTTGCAGTATCAACTGCGACTTGAGCACTAACAATATCTGCATCAAGAGCGGCAATATCGGCTTTAATTGCATCAAGATCTGCTTTGGCAGAATCTAAATCAGATTGGACGCCAACCCCTTTTTTAACCAACTTTAATTGACGTTCATAGGTTAATTGATAATTAACTAATTTTGCTTGCTTCGAGGTTCGTTGGGCTTCTAAGCTGTTAAGAGACGCCTCGGATTGTTTAAGATCATTGCTTTGCTTAAGATCATCAATCTCAGCAATCATATCACCTTGTTTAACCTCATCACCGAGCTCAACATACAATTTTTTAATTTGCCCAGAAACTTGCGCACCAACGCTAACTTGTTTGAAAGCACTTATAGTGCCATCAGCAAGTACCGTTTTCTCAATATTCGCTTTAGTGACCGTTGACGTTATATAATTAATATTTGGTTCAGCAGGAAACAAAATTAATTTTGCTATATAAAGCAGAACAAAACCAATAACCGTAATAACGATGGATTTAACGCTTAAGAATTTTGCCAATCTTTTCATCCTTTTATTTCTTTTGTTATTTTTTTGAGCATTGTAACGTATTAATTTAATTTACGATGATAACTAAAGACAATAAATTGTAATTTTTATGAAAATTAATTAGTTTTGGTGCTAAATTCTATTTAAAAACCCCTTTCCTCAAAATTTTTTGCAAAAATTTTAATAATCATGTGATAGCAATGTAGATCCGTATTAGGAATTATTGGCGATTGCGTTATAATGGCGCCAATTTTTTTACTGGTTAAAGATATTATAACAATGGCATTAAAGATAACCGAAAAGTGTATTAATTGTGATATGTGTGAACCCGAGTGCCCAAATGAGGCTATCTCAATGGGGTTTGATACTTATGAAATTGATCCAAATAAATGTACTGAATGTGTTGGTTATTATGATCATTCGACTTGCCAGCGAGTTTGTCCGATTCAAAATGCGATTATTGCCGATCCTGATTATGTCGAAAGCCAAGAGCAGTTATTGGAAAAATTCAAGCAACTAACCCATTCTTCTTAATTAGTTGATTTTACCTCTATGCGTAATTCTTTTGGAATTTCAAAGGTGATATTTTCTGAAATTCCTTCGGTTTCAACCAATGATGTACAACCTAGACTTTTTAGATGATCGATAACTTGCTTAACCAAAATATCTGGCGCTGATGCTCCAGCTGTTACACCGATAGTTCCAGCATTAACTAGCCACTCAAGATTAATATCGGATGCGAAATCAATCAAATAAGCATGTTTACTGTTTCGCCTTGCCAGTTCAGCTAATCGGTTTGAGTTTGACGAGTTTTTCGAACCAACCACTAAAACCACATCGGCTTGAGATGATAGCTGTTTAACCGCTTGTTGCCGATTGGTGGTCGCATAGCAGATATCGTTTTTACGAGGGCTGCGAATATTCGGAAAGCGATTTTTTAAAGCTGAGATTATCTCAGCAGTATCATCAACGGATAACGTTGTTTGGGTTGTAAAACAGAGGTGCTGGTCGTTTTTTACTTGCAAGTTCTGCACATCTTCAATGGATTCAACTAAATAAATACCACCTTCAGGATTGCTATACTGCCCCATAGTACCATCGACCTCAATATGACCCGCGTGACCAATAAGAATAACTTCTTCTCCTCGATAGCTTGCTCTAGCAACTTCCATATGAACTTTGGTAACTAAAGGACATGTTGCATCAAATATCCGTAGTTGACGACGTTTAGCTTCATCTCGAACCACTTTAGATACGCCATGGGCGGAAAAAATAAGGATACTATCATCAGGTACTTCATTAATTTCTTCAATAAATATTGCGCCTAACTCTTTAAGACGATTAACCACGTAGCGGTTATGCACGACTTCATGGCGCACATAAACCGGTGCGCCAAACAGTTCGATTGCTCGTTCAACGATGGTTATTGCTCGATCTACACCTGCACAAAAACCACGTGGATTAGCGAGAATAATCTGCATGTTAATCCATCTTTTTTGGTTTTACATAATTGCTTAGGATAAAGACGCCAATACCTAAACAAATGGCACAGTCAGCAATATTAAAAGTTGGGTAATGCCAATCACCAAAATTAACATCTAGGAAATCAACAACAAAACCATGATAGAGGCGATCGAATAGGTTGCCTAACGCACCTCCTAAAATTAATGCTAATGAGAAGTTTTCTAGTTTTTGTTTATGCTTATTGCGATATAGCATATAAACAATTACTGCACTGACAATAAAGGCAATTGCTGCCAGTATCCAGCGTTGACCTTCAAATATACTGAATGCGGCACCAATATTGCGGACATACGTTATCGAGAAGAAGGGGAGTAGATTTACTGATTCAAAAAGGAAAAAATTCTTTACAATCCAAAATTTACTTGCGATATCTATAACAAAAACCACTACCGCCAATAATAACCAGTAAAGTCCATTATCTTTTTTCATATAGTCTATGCTCATTATTATAATACCGCCGACAATCGTCGGCGGTAAATGTACTTAGTTAATTGCTATAAGATTATTTTTATAGCTCTTTTCTATTCCTATCACTAACTGTTAGTGGTTAAGCAAAATGTCTTACTTCACCATTGCCATGAATATTTTCTTCACAGCGTTTACATAAGTGAGTGGTAGGATTGTTATCAACAGTATAATGCCAGCAGCGAGGGCATTTATCGCCTTGTGCTTTAGCAAGCTCAATTTTAAGACCTTGAATATCACTTTGTACTGCTTGTTGTGATGCGCTGTCTAACGGTTTAACACTTGCTTGTGACGTCAATAATACAAAACGTAATTCATTTTCTAATTTCGCAAGTGCCGTAGCAATTTCGCTATTGGCATAAAGAGTAACAGCAGCTTCAAGCGATCCACCAATAACTTTATCATTACGACCTTGCTCTAACACTTTGTTTACTTCACTACGAATAGTTAAAATTTGTGCCCAGTAAGCGCTGTTTAGTGTTTCACTCTCAGACAGACTAAATAGTGAGGTATACCATTCATCTTCAAACACAAATTCTGATTTTTCTGTTGCAGGTAGATATTGCCAAATTTCATCTGCAGTAAATGATAAAACAGGTGCAATCCAACGAACCATCGCTTGAGCAATATGGTATAACGCTGTTTGACAGCTATGACGGGCAATACTGTCACTTTTCGCCGTATATTGACGATCTTTGATAATATCTAAATAGAATGAGCCCATTTCAATTGAGCAGAATTGCATTATGCGTTGTACCACTCTATGGAAATCGTAGTTTTCATAAGCTTGAATAATTTGTTCCTGTGCTTCTTTAGCCACGCTAACCGCCCAGCGATCGAGTACCACCATATCTTCAGGTTTAACCATATCTTTAACTGGATCGAAACCATTTAAGTTAGCCAATAAGAAACGCGCAGTATTACGGATACGACGATAGCTATCAGCTGCACGTTTGATGATTTCATCTGAATAGCTCATTTCACCTGAATAATCGGTTGAAGCAATCCATAATCGTAGAATATCGGCACCTAATTTATTCATTACCTCTTGTGGTGTAACGATATTACCTAGCGATTTAGACATTTTACGACCTTGTCCATCGACCACAAAGCCATGCGTTAATACTTGTTTATACGGTGCTTTGTTATCAATTGCAGTTGATAACATTAACGAAGACATAAACCAACCACGATGTTGATCTGAACCTTCTAAATACATATCCGCTTCATGTCCTTCAAACTCAGGACGTACGCCAACAACTGAGTAGAATGTTGAACCTGAATCAAACCATACATCTAGCGTGTCTGGTACTTTGCGATAATCATCGGCATCGGGACCTAATAGATCTTTAATATCGGCATCCCACCATGCTTGAATACCATTTTGCTCAACTAATTTAGCGACTTTTTCGACTAATTGTAGTGTGTCTGGATGTAACTCTTCAGTTTCTTTGTGTACAAATAACGTCATTGGTACACCCCATGTACGTTGACGTGAAATACACCAATCAGGACGATTTGCCACCATTGTTTCAATTCGAGCTTGACCCCAATCAGGGATCCAACGAACTTGTTTAATCTCTTTTAGCGATTGAGCACGTAAACCTTGTTTATCCATGCTGATAAACCATTGTGGAGTTGCACGATAAATTACAGGTGTTTTATGTCGCCAACAGCATGGGTAACTATGTTCAATATTTTCAAAGTGTAATAGTGCATTGTGTTCTTTTAATAGCTCAATGACTACTTTATTGGCTTTAAAAACGAATAAACCATCTAAACCAGCACCCGTTCCCGGTAAATAACAACCATTACCTCCAACCGGATTGGCTACTTCAAGGTCATATTTTTGACCAACAATAAAGTCTTCAGCACCATGACCTGGAGCGGTATGAACAGCACCAGTACCTGCATCAACAGTAACGTGTTCACCAAGTACAATTGGCTCATCAAAATCGAGGAATGGATGTTTGAAACGTAATAATTCAAGCGCATCACCTTGGCAAGAACCTAAGATTTTCCAATCAGTGATATCAGCACGTTTCATAACTGATTCAACTAAATCAGCAGCTAAAATTAGGCACTCTTTATCGTTGATTTGGATTAATTGATATTCAACCGTTGCATTAAGCGCAATTCCTCGGCTAGCTGGTAATGTCCATGGTGTGGTGGTCCAGATAACCGCATAAATAGTTAAGTCAGTACTAACTCCGAATTTATTTGCTACTGTTTGATTGTCAGTTGCTTTGAATTTGACATCAATTGCCGGTGATGATTTATCATAATATTCAACTTCGGCTTCCGCTAAGGCTGACATACAGTCGGTACACCAATAAACTGGTTTAGCCCCTTTGACTAAATGACCATTTTCAATCACTCTACCTAAAGCCCGAATAATATTCGCCTCAGTATCATAATTCATTGTACGATATGGATTTTGCCAATCGCCAAGTACACCCATACGAATAAAATCAGCTTTTTGTAGTTCAACTTGTGAAGCCGCATAATCACGACAAATTTGGCGAAATTCAGCTGGTGTCACTTTTACGCCAGGTTTACCAACCTGTTCTTCAACTTTTTGTTCTATCGGTAATCCATGACAATCCCATCCTGGAATATACGGGGAGTCATAACCACTTAAACCTTTAGATTTGATGATAATATCTTTAATTATTTTATTAACGGCATGACCGATATGAAGTTTTCCGTTTGCATAAGGAGGGCCATCATGCAAAATAAAAGATTTTTTGCCTTTTTTTACTTGACGGATTTTGCGATAAAGTTCTTTATCATACCAATTTTGCAACATAGCTGGTTCACGTTTAGCAAGATCGCCTCGCATAGGGAATCCAGTTTCCGGTAAATTCAATGTATTTTTATAGTCTGTCATGCTGATTTATTCCAGTTATTTTTGTTGATACTACTTTTTAATTGGTTAATTTTGCACTGATCTGTTTCGCAGTGCAAACATCTTGTGAAATTTGTTGTTTTAAATCTGCTAAAGAATCAAATTTTTTCTCATCGCGTAATTTACAGACAAAGGTAACGTCTAAATATTGTCCATAAATATCACCTGAAAAGTCAAATAGATTCACCTCTAAAATTGCTTTTTTACCTTCAATGGTTGGTCTAATACCGATATTGGCAATGCCATGATAATATTGATTGCTACAACAGTTTTTGACTTTGACAAAATAGACCCCTTGTAAAGCAGGTTTTTTTCGATTCAAATGAATATTGGCGGTTGGAAATCCTAATTGTCTTGCTAATGCATTACCATGCACCACTCTACCTTGAATGGCGTAATCACGACCTAAAAGGCAACGAGCTAATTCAAAATCACTATTAAACAGTGCTTCACGAACAGCTGTACTGCTGATTCTTAAATTATTCCAAACAAAGGTTTGCATACTTTCAACCGAAAAATGGTTATTTGGAGTATATTGTTGTAACAGATTGATGTCGCCTTTGCGGTCTCGGCCAAATTGGAAATCATCACCAATAACAATATATTTAGCGTTCAATTTATTAATCAACCAGTCTTGAATAAATGCATTGGCTGACATATTGGCAAAAGTTTGGGTAAAGGGTACAGCAATAATATAGTCGATACCGAGTTTTTCAATTAGTCGTACTTTTTCTTTAAATGAAGTTAAGCGAGTTGGTGCTCGTTTACTGAAAAACTCTAATGGTTGTGGCTCAAATAACATAACCGCTGTGGGTAAGTTTAATTTTTTACCTTTTTCTATTAAATGATTTATTAATTGTTGGTGTCCTAAGTGCACACCATCAAAGTTGCCCAATGTAAGTACACACTGAGTAAATTCATTGTTTAAATTATCAATACCGCGGATTATCTTCATTAAAGCGTGTTAGTTAATTATTATGTTTTCACTAAAATAGCTGCCAATTATACCAATCTTTCTTGAAGATGCACGCAATAACAATTGGGCTTTTTATGGCGGTATTGGCAATATTGTGATTGGTTAATATAAAAACGCTTGAGGTAGTATCAAACATATTTATATTTTTCCTGTTGTGAGTATAAATAAACGATAACTGTTTTTTAGTCGATTACTGATAAATAATCCAACATATACTTTATATTGGATTATTTTATTGATTAATAGTGTTTTAACGCTCTTAAAAACTCTTGTCGAGTACTTGGATTAGTTTTAAATCCGCCACCTAACGCGGTAGTGGTGGTTAAACTATTTGAATCTTTAATGCCTCGGGCTTTTACACAAAAGTGTGTTGCATCAATTGATACTGCAACATTGACTGTACCGAGTAGTGTTTGCAATGCAACCAAAATTTGTTGGGTTAATCTTTCTTGTACTTGTGGCCGTTGTGAAAAAAACTGAACAATTCGATTGATTTTTGATAGACCGATCACTTTATCTTTTGGGATATAAGAAACGGTTGCTTTACCATCGATGGTGACAAAATGGTGTTCACAAACACTGGTTAAAGTAATATCACGAACAGTGATCATTTCATCAACCTGCATTTTATTTTCAATAAGAGTTATTTTCGGAAAATTATGATAATTAAGACCGGAAAATATTTCATCAACATACATTTTGGCAACTCGATGCGGTGTTTCGGCGAGGCTATCATCATGCAAATCAAGTTCCATGAGTTTCATGATTTCTCGGAAATGTGCTTCGATTTTAGCTTTCCGTTCGCTATTTTCCATAGCTAAACGACATGATGGGGTTTCAAGATTTTTAGCTGCTAATGCCTCTTTGACTTTTTGCGCAGCAAGACTTAATTCTGTCATTTATTTAGTACTCAGGCGAAAATAGATGTCACATTATATATTACTCATATAGTGATATACAGTAATTTTCATTCATTGGATTGGATAAAAGCTCGTTATTATCTGGATTATTTTTACACTATATTATCGGAGTCAGCAACAATATTACTGTTAATTAGGTTATACTTATAGTTATTAAATCTAATAACATTTGGGTAACTATTGATGCCAAATAATGCGCCAATTATTTTAATTGATGGATCTTCTTATCTTTATCGGGCTTTTTTTGCTTGTCCGCCTTTAACCAATGCCAATGGTGAACCAACTGGGGCTATATTTGGTGTTATTAATATGATTCGTAGCTTGATGAATCAATATAATCCTACCCATATAGCGGTAGTTTTTGATGCTAAAGGTGGATCATTTCGTAATGAAATTTATAGTGAATATAAAGCAACTCGTGAAGAGATGCCGGAAAATTTACGGCCACAAATTGAACCCATTCACACCATTTTAAAAGCGATGGGTTTACCATTACTTTGCATTGAAGGTGTTGAAGCCGATGATGTGATCGGGACTTTAGCCAAACAAGCAGAAAAAGAAAATCTTCAAGTACTCATTAGTACTGGGGATAAAGATATGGCGCAATTAGTAAGCGATAAAGTTACACTGATTAATACCATGAATAATACCGCACTTGATCCGCAAGGTGTTGTGGATAAATTTGGTGTGCCACCAGCAAAAATTATAGATTATTTAGCATTAAGAGGTGACAATTCCGATAATATACCTGGGGTAGCAGGAATTGGCGAAAAAACAGCACAGGCTTTATTAACTGCTTTTGATAGTGTAAAAGATATTTATAACCATTTAGACGATATTGAAAAATTATCGATTCGAGGCGCTAAATCATTAAAGCAAAAATTAATAGACAATCAAAAGGATGCTGAGCTTTCTTATCTATTAGCTACCATTAAAACCGATGTGGCATTAGATTTTACGAATGAACAACTACTTGTTACAGATCTTAATGTAAATAAATTAGTCGAATTATTTGCCTATTATGGCTTTCATCGTTGGCAAAAAGAATTAATAGCGGGTAATTTTTTAAAACAACAAAAACTAACGGTTACTGACATTGATAATCTGTCGTTATTTTCGCAGGAAAGCGATACCGTTAAAGATAAGATTGATACAGATTACCAATGCATATTAACTCATGAGCAATTAGATGATTGGGTCAGTAAATTAGTTAACTGTCAGCAGTTTGCCTTTGATACAGAAACGGATAATGTTGATCATATTCATGCTAAATTGGTTGGAATATCACTAAGTGTGGCACCTTATCAAGCTGCCTATATTCCAATTAATCACCAATATCTCGGTGTACCAGATCAATTACCATTAGATGATGTATTAACTAAATTAAAACCAATATTAGAAAACCCAGCAATTAAGAAAATCGCCCAAAATGCCAAATTTGATTACAGTGTGTTAGCTAATTATGGTATCCATGTGCAAGGTATTGCTTATGATACAATGTTGGAGTCATATGTCTTAAATAGCACTGAACGACACGATATGGATAGTATGGCGAATCGTTATTTGCATCTTAAAACTATTACTTATAATGAATTAACCAAGGTTGATAAAAAACAAGTCACTATCGATGCTATTGAAGTTGAAAAAACTACGCAATATGCCGCTGAAGATGCGGATGTGACTTTGCAACTTCATCAGAAACTATGGCCTGAACTGGAAAAAGATCGCAAGCTCAGTAAGTTATTTACCGATATTGAAATGCCGTTGGCGATTGTGTTGGCCGATATGGAAAGGACTGGGGTGTTAGTTGACGCTAAACAGTTGAATGATTATTCCATTGAATTAAATAAAAAAATGCTAGAAATAGAGGCTGAATTACATTTCCTAGCAGGTGAAAAATTTAATCCTTCTTCACCAAAACAGATTCAAGCTATTTTATTTGATAAACACCAATTACCTGTCTTAAAAAAGACACCAAAAGGTGATCCATCAACTAGTGAAGATGTATTGAGTGAACTTGCTGAGCAGTATGTTTTACCGCGTAAAATATTGTTTTATCGTAGCTTAGCAAAACTGAAAAACACTTATACTGATAAATTACCGTTGATGGTAAGTCCAATAGACCATCGAATTCATACCAATTACAATCAAATTGGTACGGTAACTGGGCGGTTGTCATCAAATGATCCGAATTTACAAAATATCCCTGTACGTAATGAAGAAGGACGTAGAATTCGGCAAGCATTTATTGCACCACAAGGTTATAAGATTATTTCAGCCGATTATTCGCAAATAGAGTTGCGTATTATGGCGCATTTATCACAGGATCAAAGTCTGCTTAGCGCTTTTGCTGATGATAAAGATATTCATAGGGTTACCGCGAGTGAAGTATTAAGTAAACCAGAGGCAGATGTTACAGCCGAAGAGAGACGACGTGCGAAAGCAGTCAATTTTGGTTTGATTTATGGTATGAGTGCATTTGGATTATCGAAACAAATTAATCTTCCCCGTAAAGAAGCACAATTCTATATTGATCGCTATTTTGAACGTTATCCTGGTGTACAAGCTTATATGGAAGAAACACGCCAATTGGCAACGCAACAAGGCTATGTGGAAACTTTATCAGGAAGACGATTATATTTACCAAAAATCATTTCTGGCAATGGTATTGAAAAACGGGGCGCTGAACGTGCGGCAATTAATGCACCAATGCAAGGTACTGCAGCAGATATCATCAAAACCGCTATGATTAAAATGAGTGAGTGGATAAAAAATCAACCGACAGGTAATATCAGAATGGTGATGCAAGTACACGATGAGCTGGTGTTTGAAGTAAAAGAAGAGTTGGTGAGTGAATATAGTGCGTTGATTAAATCAATTATGGAGAATTGTTATCAACTTTCAGTACCGTTAAAAGTTGATGTTGGTATTGGTAATAATTGGGATGAAGCGCATTGATCTTTTTATTAAAATTAACTTATACGTTATAGTTTGATTTTTATACTAAAATATGTAGTTAATTACTCAATACTTTTATAAAATAGTTGTTAATTTTATGCTGTTAGCGATGGCTTGCCGAAACCTTTTGGCGTGTTAGAATAAACAACTAAATTGAATTTATTACAAATTGTTATTATTTTTCTCACTTATGAGAAAAGTTTAAATAAAGAAGAGCGCGAGCAACGAATTGACGTTTGAGTGTTCTTTTTTGTTATTAATAGGATTATTTCATGAAAATTAAAACCCGTTTTGCACCAAGCCCTACCGGTTACTTACATGTGGGTGGTGCTCGTACAGCACTTTATTCTTGGCTATATACTCGCCATGCGCAAGGTGCTTTCGTATTACGTATTGAAGATACCGATCTTGAGCGTTCAACGCCAGAAGCGATTGAAGCGATTATGGAAGGTATGAATTGGTTAAAATTATCATGGGATGAAGGCCCATATTTTCAAACTAAACGCTTTGATCGTTACAATCAAGTGATTGACGAAATGTTAGCTAATGGTACTGCTTATCATTGTTATTGTTCGAAAGAGCGATTAGAAAAATTACGTGAACAGCAAATGGCGAATGGTGAAAAAGCTCGTTATGATGGTCATTGCCGTTGTGATAACGTACAAAAACAGCATAATCATGACGAACCGCATGTTGTTCGCTTTGCTAATCCTACTGATGGAGTAGTTGTTTTCAACGATTTAATTCGAGGACCAATTGAAATTGCCAATAAAGAGCTTGATGATCTCATAATTCGTCGTACTGATGGATCACCAACTTACAATTTTTGTGTCGTGGTAGACGATTGGGATATGGAAATTACTCATGTTATTCGTGGTGAAGATCACATTAATAATACCCCTCGACAAATTAATATTCTTAAAGCGCTTGGTGCACCATTACCTGAATATGGTCATGTATCGATGATTTTAGGTGATGATGGGCAAAAACTCTCGAAACGTCATGGTGCGGTAAGTGTTATGCAATATCGTGATGATGGTTATTTGCCTGAAGCACTATTAAATTATCTAGTTAGGCTTGGTTGGTCTCATGGTGATCAAGAAATATTCTCGGTGCCTGAAATGGTGAGTTACTTTTCTTTAGATGCAGTCAGTAAGTCGGCCAGTGCATTTAATACTGAAAAACTACTTTGGTTAAATCATCATTATATTAATCATTTAGACGCTGATTATGTTGCACAGCATTTAGTTTGGCATATGAATCAACAAGGTTATGATTTAGATCAAGGCCCCGATTTGATTACTATCGTCAAATTATTTGGTGAGCGTTGTAAAACATTGAAAGAAATGGCTGAATCAAGTAGCTATTGCTATCAAGATTTTGCTGAGTTTGATGCTGATGCGGCTAAAAAGCATTTGCGCCCCGTTGCCAAAGAGCCATTAGAAGTGGTTAAGGCTAAAATTGAAGCAATTTCTGACTTTGATTGGCAAATCGATAAAATTCACCATGCCATTGAAGCAACAGCAGCTGAGCTTGAGGTTGGTATGGGTAAAGTTGGTATGCCTCTTCGGGTTGCTGTAACCGGAATTGGGCAATCACCTTCAGTTGATGCCACTGTTTATGCGGTTGGTAAAAAACGCACCTTAGCTAGAATAGATAAAGCATTGGCTTATATTGCTAACAGAGAACAAACTCAAGCGTAATCTCATTTAATCGCCGATAATAACTCGGCGATTCACTTTATCTTGTTGAGAGTTTATTATGGCTCGCTTAAAGAAACGTTATTGGATTCCGTCGCTTATATTATTGATTATAATCATAGCAAGTTTATCTGGATGGCGTTATTGGTTAGCACTTAAGGATGAATATAATCTTTCGATAGACTGGCAAGGCATCAACATCGGCTGGGATGGTTTATCTTTTGCTGAACTAAATATTGCTCAGCAATCACAATTATCAGTAACGGCCAGCGATGTGAAAATATCATGGTCACAGCTGAGCGCTAAAAATATCGATATCTATTGGCAAAAAGCCGATTTTACCAATACACAAGCAGTAACGAAAATTGCAGATGATCAATTACAACAACTTGATCAATCTACTTTTGAACCTTCATTGATTTCGACTATTATTGCCTGGTTACCAACAAATATTAACATTGAACATTTAATATTACACCAGCAAGATAGTGAATTATTTAATCTGAAAGTTGCAGTGGTTAAAAATCAAAATACTTTGCAACTCAACCTAGCCAGTAATTCTCAGGATATGGCAACGCTTGCTGCTGATATCTCATTTAACCAATCAAATTCATCGGTTGAAATTGAAAATGGTGTTTTGACCACATCTTTATCGTATTTTGGTATTGAAAAAGGTAGTTTAACTTTACCATTCAGTGGTGTTTTAACCGATAAGCTATTTACTTTAAAAAGTACCGATAAAGCACTAGTTAATATTGAAAAAGCGAATTTTTCCGATGATTTAATTATTAAACCATTAATCGGAAAATTAACTCTTGATGCAGCATTGCCGATTCCATTTAAAGCTAATCAAGTTAACGTCAAATCATCATTAACAATTAATAAATTTGACGGCATATATAAGGCAAGCGAATTTAAATCCGTTTTGGGGGATATAAATCTTTTATTCAACAATAATCAATTTACTGTTACAACTTCAGCATTAACCATTCAACAAGTGAATATTGGTGTTATTTTTGAAAAAGTAAAATTAGCTGGTAGTTATTCAGCATCTTTAGCTGCACCAAATAAAGGAGTTGTAAAATGGCAATTAGCACAAGCCGCTATTTTTTCTGGTTCTGTTTCTCTTGATAAAGGGCAATTGAATTTAGCAAAATTACCCCAAAAATTTAATTTAAGGTTAAAAAAGGTACAACTTAAAGATATTTTTGCAAAATATCCTGCTGAGGGTTTAGTTGGAGAAGGGATGATTGATGGTGTTTTACCGATTACTTTATTGCCTTCTACTAAAAAAGGCACCGCTTTGACCGAAGTTATTATCAAAAATGGTCAATTAGTAACGGTCAATGAGGGCTTTTTGCGGTTTGAAAATTCAGCATTGCAAAATTATGCACAAGCCAATCCTAATATGAAAATTCTCACTGATATTATTAAAAATTTTCATTATACTAAATTATCAGGTACGGTTAATTATGCTAATGAGATTGCTAAGTTAGGATTAAATATCCAAGGCAGTAACCGAGATGTTGAGAATGGTAAAGCAGTAAATTTAAATATTAATCTTGAAGAAAATATTGCAAAATTGTTGATAAGTTTACAACTTTCCGATCAGATTAACGAACCTATACGAAAACGTATTGAAGCGTATTTGAAAGGGAAATCTTGATAGATAAGAGGCTATATTATGCTAAAAAATATGATTACTATTATCGTGTGTAGCGCAGTATTAATTGGCTGTACACCAACGGTTAAAGTACAAGCGCCAAATGAACCAATTAATATCAATTTAAATGTTAAGATTGATCATGAAATTAATATTAAAGTTGATAAAGCCTTAGATAACATTATCAATAAATCAGGTTTATACTAAATTAATATTATTATCGATCGTTATTTACTAATAATGTCGTGAATCTAAAAATTACTCTTGCGCAACATAAGATGATTTTTTAATAATTTTTACACATATTTAATACAATTTAATATGATGTATTTAATAAGGGGGTTATTATGAATATCTATAAAAAAGCAACGATAGCATTATTATCAATAATATTAGCTTTACCGGTTTTTGCTTTAAATTTAGATCAGGCAATTAATGAATTAGGTCAAGCCAAAGCTAATGGTTTGGTTGGTGAACAAGCTGATGGTTATCTAGGCGTGGTCAAAAATGAAGGTAATGCTAGCGAAATTGCTCAATTAATTAATCAGGCTCGTAAACAGCAATATCAAAAAGTCTCTGCAGAAACTAAAGTACCTTTGTCTGATGTGCAGAGTCGTGCAGGCAGTAAAGCACAAGAAAAAACGCCAGCAGGCCAATATATCAAACAACAAGGGCAGTGGTTAAAAAAATAATGGCAAACTTTATTACAACAATAGAAAAAGTATAATGATATTGTACTTTAATTGTTTACCAATAATGTGTATCCTGTTATTTTTGTGATTTACTTGCAGTGATAATTAAAATAAGTTTTATTTGTAAATAGTATCGCTTTGGCGATTTTAAATGGAGAAAATCAATGTGTTCGATTTTAGGTATTCTTGATATTAAATCAGATCCAGAACAACTACGAACAAAAGCATTAGAGCTATCAAGTCTACAACGTCATCGTGGACCTGACTGGTCTGGTATTTTTGCTTCTGATAAAGCTATTTTAGCTCATGAACGTTTATCAATTGTAGATGTTAATACAGGATCTCAACCGCTTTATAATAAAGATAAAACCCTAGTTTTAGCGGTAAATGGCGAAATTTATAATCATCAAGAACTCCGAAATCAGTACAAAGATCGTTATGAATTTCAGACAGGATCTGACTGTGAAGTTATCCTAGCCTTATATCAAGAAAAAGGTATTAACTGTCTTGATGAACTACAAGGTATGTTTGCTTTTATTCTTTATGACATCAACAAAGGTACCTATTTTATTGGTCGCGATCATATTGGTATTATCCCAATGTATATGGGATATGATGAAAATGGTACATTTTATGTTGCCTCTGAGATGAAAGCTTTAGTACCTGTTTGTAAAACTATTGAAGCATTTCCTCCTGGTTGTTATCTTTCTAGCACAGAGGGTGAAATAAAGACCTACTACAAACGAGATTGGATGGAATATGATAATGTCAAAGATAATAAGACAGATATCAATGAACTTCGTGTCGCATTAGAAGAGTCAGTAAAAAGCCATCTTATGTCTGATGTTCCTTATGGTGTTTTATTATCTGGTGGACTTGATTCTTCAGTTATCTCAGCGATTACTAAAAAGTTTTCTGCGCGTCGAGTTGAGGATCATGAAAAATCAGAAGCATGGTGGCCACAATTACACTCGTTTGCGGTTGGTTTAAAAGGTGCACCTGATCTTAAAGCTGCCCAAGCAGTTGCCGATCATTTAGGTACTGTTCATCACGAAATTAACTTCACAATACAAGAAGGGATTGATGCAATTCGTGATGTAATTTATTACATTGAAACTTATGATGTAACAACGATTCGTGCCTCAACACCGATGTACTTAATGGCAAGAAAAATTAAAGCTATGGGTATTAAAATGGTTCTATCAGGTGAAGGTGCTGATGAAGTATTTGGTGGTTATCTATATTTCCATAAAGCGCCAAATGCTCAAGAATTCCATGAAGAAACTGTGCGTAAATTAGCTGCACTGCATATGTATGACTGTGCGCGTGCTAATAAAGCAATGGCTGCTTGGGGTGTTGAAGCTCGCGTACCATTCTTAGATAAAAAATTCTTAGATGTTGCTATGCGCATTAACCCACAGGATAAAATGTGTGGTAGTAACGGTAAGATGGAAAAACATATTGTTCGTGAAGCATTTGAATCTTATTTACCAGCATCAGTGGTTTGGCGTCAAAAAGAGCAATTTTCTGACGGTGTAGGTTATAGTTGGATCGATACCTTAAAAGAGATTGCCGAAAGCAAAATTACCGATCAACAGTTGGAAAACGCAAAATTCCGTTTCCCATACAATACTCCAGCTTCAAAAGAAGCTTATATGTATCGTGAAATTTTTGATGAATTATTCCCAGTTGAAAGTGCTGCGCATTGTGTACCTGGTGGTCCTACAGTGGCTTGTTCAACAGCTAAAGCAATTGAATGGGATGAGTCATTTAAAAATCTAAATGATCCATCAGGTCGTGCAGCGGTTGGTGTACATAATGATGCTTATAAAAAGTAATATTAACTAATTTAATCTGAAAAAGGGCATTATGCCCTTTTTTTATATCTAAATAATTTGTTAAAAATATTCATGTTTAGATTATATAATTATAAAAATCGATAATATAATCAATAAATTATTTTTCAATTCTACCTTTCTTATTCATTCAATTTGCTACCAAACAATCATAGAAAATAATTTTTTATTAAATATGTGATCTAAATTCACTTTTTTAAAAAGTTTATAAACTATACTAAATGTTACCAGTCACATTGTGGCTGAATGGAAATAAAATAATATTTATATTCCTATAAATAACTTTATATAAGTATATAAATCATGAATTAGGAGCATTGAGTGAAAAATTATAAAATCGCTATAATCAACTCAAGTAGTTTTGGAAAATATTTTCCTAATCATCTAGAAAGATTAGAAAAAATAGGTGAAGTAAAACATTTTACTTTTGAAAATAATATTCCAGGGAAGGAATTAGCTGAAGCATTGCAAGATTTTAATATTGTTATTGCCAGTGTTAGACCTTTTTTTAACAAAGAGTTTTTTGATAATAAAAAACAACCGCTACTATTACTTTCCCGTCATGGCATCGGATTCAATAATGTTGATGTTGTTGCTGCCAAAGAGCATGGCACAATAGTTACTATCGTTCCTCCTTTGGTTGAACGTGATGCTGTTGCTGAAAATGCAGTGACTAATTTACTTGCATTAATTAGACAAACAGTTCAATCACAAGAAGCGGTTAAGTCAGATGAATGGAAGAAAAGAGCCTCTTTTTTAGGTATCAATGTTACGGGTAAAGTAATTGGTATTATTGGCTGTGGCAACATTGGTAGTCGCGTGGCAGAAATTTTCAAACATGGATTTAATGCTCGCCTATTGGTGGTGGATCCAAAAGTTAATGTTGATTGGGCTAACAAAAATAATATTGAAATTGTTGAGTTAGATTATTTACTGCAAAATGCAGATATCATCTCGTTAAATGCCTCATTAAATGAAACTAGCTATCATATTTTAAAAGCACCGCAATTTTCTTTGATGAAAAAAGGCGTTTATATAACTAACACTGCTCGAGCCGAATTAATTGATGAAACTGCACTTATAAATGCGCTCGATAATGGCACTGTAGCTGGTCACGCAACAGATGTCATGTATGTTGAACCTTCATACAGTGATCATCCTTTAGTTAAACATCCTAAAGTTCTTGTTACACCACATACTTCTGCTTATGCAATTGAGTGTCTGCAAGGTATGGGGGAAAAATGTGTACAAGATGTAGAAAATTTTGTTAATAACTTAGAGCTACAATCGGTGGTTTCTTAATCATTTAACTGAAACTAACTAATTAATTATAAAAATAGTAAGGAGTTTATATATGCAAGAAATGCATGTAACGTTTCTTCAAGCAGCTATTATATCAATATGGGTTGCAATGGTCATGTCTCGGGGTCTAGGTGGTGCTACGTTAACGTTACGATTTACACCAATGATGACCGGTTTAATTGTTGGGATTGTATTTAATGACATTCCTAATGCAATGATAACAACAGCTGCTATTCAGTTGATTTATATGGGTGTTTTTTCACCTGGTGGGCAAATGCCATCAGAACCAGCTATAGCAACAGCAGTTGCTGTTCCCGTCGCATTGTTGGGTAAAATGGAACCAACAGCCGCCGTAGCTGTGGCAGTACCGGTAGGTTTATTAGGATCTTACTTGTATCAATTAAGATTTTTCTTTAATACCATGATTATGAAATTAACAGAAAAATATGCCGAAGAAGCTAATAGTAAAGGATTAACCTTTTCTATCATCGTGTTACCAATAATTTGTAGTTTTGCATTGTTCGTACCGTTTATGTTTGTTGCGTTATATTTTGGGGCACCAATTATTGCTGATGTGATTAAATCGAATGCTGGAGGACTAGTTTTCCATATTCTTAATGTAATTGGTGGTGGGCTTGCTGCTGTGGGTATTGCATTAACCATTTATGTTATTGGTAAAAAAAGCTACATCATTTTCTTCTTACTTGCCTATTTTATGGCGGTTATTGCCAAACCACTAAATATTACCATGGTAACTTACGCAATAGTTGGTGCAATAGTTGCCTTTATTTTTGTTCTTGCAAAAAGTGAAGCAGTAAATTCTGCGGTAGATCAACCTAGAAATAATTCAAATAACAATCAAGTTGATGACGATGATTATTAATCATTAGTTATTTGATTAATAAATTAGAAAGAGGAATTTTATAATGACAGAAATAGTACAAGAAAGTATTGATCTAAAGCCAGAAACGATTACTAAAAAAGATATCACATTTGCATGGTTACGTTGGTATTATGCCAATGAAATTCCACACTCATTTGACCGTTATCTTGCGGCATCATTAATGTGGGGATTAATGCCAATTCTTAAAAAGTTATATAAATCAAAAAGTGAATTAGCTGCTGCTTACCAACGACATTTGTTATTTTTTAATACTCAAATCACGTGGGGTGGTGGAACTATTTCAGGAATTATGGCTTCACTAGAAGCTGTACGTGCTGATGAAGTTTATCAAAACAAACCAATTAGTATTGACAATGATGTGCTTTATAACACTAAAGCCGGTTTAATGGGAGCCTTGGCCGGTATCGGGGATGCGATTGACTCGGGTACTATACAATATATTTTTATTGCCATCGCATTACCATGGGCGCAAGAAGGTTTAGCGATAGGTGCGTTATTCCCATTTGTTGCATTTGTTTTATATCAACTATTTGTTGGTTACTATTTTGCCCAATTAGGATTTAAATTAGGTAGAAATGCGGCAACAGAAGTCGTTGGAAATAAGATGCAGATGATCATAGAAGCCTTATCTATTTTAGGTCTATTTATGATGGGTATTCTAGCTGCAAGCTATATTAAAGTTTCCTCTAGTTTAAAATTCACCTTATCTGGTAAAGATTTCATTATACAAGATACACTGGATAAGATTTTACCTGGAGTATTACCGCTTGTTGTTGTAATGGGATTGTATTTTTATTTTTCTAAGAAAGGATTGAAAGTAACAAGAGCTTTAATTGGGCTAACTGTTATTCTTGGTGTTTTAGCCGCAATTGGTATTTTATAAAAATAATTAAATATAAATAATAATAGAGGTTTTAAATTATGGGAAAAGTTGTTTTAGCTCGGGTTGATAGTCGTCTTATTCATGGTCAAGTCGCAACAAATGTTTCAAAAGCAGCCGGCGCTAATGCTTTATTTGTTGCAGATGATTATTCGGCAAATGATGAATTTACCAAAAATATTATTCTTGGCGCAGGCACCAGCACTGGTCATAAAATTAGAGTATTAAAAGAAGATGGTGCGGTTAGGTATTGGAACGATCGTCAATATGATGATTTTAACGTTATTTTAATTACTAAAAATATTGAAGTAATGTATAAAATTATTAAATCTGGCGTACCTGTAACTAATCTTAATATTGGCGGTTTACCACTGGTTCCAGGGGCAACCTCAATCATTAAAGAAGTATCGATTAATAAAGAGCAACTCGATTTATTAATTGATTTACAAAATAGTTTTCCGAATATGGATATTTATTGCCAAGCAACGCCTTCATTAAAGAAAGTACCTTTAAGTGAAGTAATTAAAATGTTTGAATAATATAGGATTAATAACATGATCGGTGTTTTATTAGTTAGCCATGGAAGTATGGCGGCTGGAATAAAAGACAGTGTGAAAATGATTGTTGGAGAACAAAGCCAATTTGAATCATTATCACTTAATCCTGGACAAGATATAAATCAGTTAAAAACTGATTTATTCAATTGTTCAAAATCTTTAGATTCTGGCGATGGTGTTCTTATATTTGTCGACCTTTATGGCGCATCTCCATATAATGCTTCGATGCAATGCGTTCCACAATGGAATGAGCTTGGTATGAATGTTCGAGTCATTACTGGTATGAGTCTGCCTATGGTAATTAATGCAGTATGTAATAGAGATTCTGTGTCATTGAATGATCTTACTGCGGAAAGTATCGAGGCTGGGCATGAAAATATTCAAGATGCCGTTGCTAACATATCTCAATCAAACAACAATGAAAATGATGATGATTATTAATGTAATAACTAATTTAATGTTATTAAGTTAATTTTTATCTTAATCTATTTATAGTTAATATGATTTTTAAAATCATATTAACTATATTGTCTAACTTTATATAAAAATAGTTTATTAATAATGGAAATATTGAAAGATCTGATTTTGCGATATGGCATCATATTTGGTAAAAGGTTTAATCCAAAAGAGAAAATCTCTTTTTTAAGGATAATATCTAAGGAATTAGCGCCATTGGGTTATCAAGTGGATGCGAAACTATCTAAATTAAAATTAGCGACTAGACGTTATCAAAATTATTATAATGCTTATATCGGCGATCTTAATAAAGCAGAGGTCGTTATTTGTACTAATTACGATACTGGGATCAATAATTTTAATTTGCAGAAAACGTATGCTTTTCAATCACAATTTAGTAAGCTGACTTACTTTATTAGTGTTGCTCCGTTTATATTTTTATTCATTGCATCATTAATATTAAATTACCTCGTTTTTTTACCTGATATCCGGATTAATGGCTTTTTTAGTGTTTCTGGCATTTCAGCTATAGTTTCAACAGTGCTGTTGTTTTTCTTAATTGCCAAATTTAAAAGTGGCATTCCAAACACTAAAAATTTCGTTTGTAATTCATCAAGTATTATTACTATTATTAATCTTATTAATAAGTTAGATAAAAAAGTAAAGAAAAAAATTGCTTTTGTTCTTTATGATGGTGGCAATAGTGGTCAATATGGTTTAAAAATGTTAGAAAGCTATGCTAAACAAATCAAAGATAAAAAATTTATTTTCTTGGATAGTATTGCCAATGGTGATAATTTAGTTTTTTTTAAACCACAAGGATGTGATCTAAATATAGCGGATGTTCATTTTCATGATGGGAGTATTGAAACGACATTATCTAATTACATTATGATCACATCAGGTGATATAAATGAAGATAATAAAATCCTTATAAAAAATGCTCACTCGCCTAAAGATAATTATTTATCTGATGAAAGATTAGAAAAACATACACAATCGCTGCTAGATGTATGCCGAGCATTAATGAATGAAAAATGATAATGGATTGTCGCGGAAAAGAACTTGATACCTACCGATAGAATTGGATAGGTATCAGAATTGTGATGAACTAATGTGTAGCGCCTTTTGCTGCACCAATAGGTAGAATTGTACGACCAAATTGTTCATTTAGAACTTCAGCCATTGCAAGATAAATTGCACTCGCACCACAAATTATACCTTCAAAACCAGCAATATGAATAATGTCATGGTTACCAGAAATATTACCAATTGCTAATAGAGCGAATAAAATGGTTAAGCTAGCAAAAACAAATTGTAATGCTCGGTTAGCTTTTAATGTACCAATAAACATAAATGCGGTAAAAATCCCCCACAGTGCTAGAAAAATCCCTAAAAAGGTTGCATCGGTAGGTGCAGTTGCTGGTGAAGTAGGTAAATACCAAATACCAACTAAAGCAATCCAAAAGAAACCGTATGAAGTAAACGCTGTTGTTCCGAAGGTATTTCCTTTACGGAATTCTAAAATTCCTGCGATTACTTGGGCTAATCCACCATAAAAAATACCCATAGAAACGATTGCCGTCATAACTGGAAAAAATCCTGCATTATGAATATTTAATAAAATTGTAGTCATACCAAAACCCATTAGTCCAAGTGGACCTGGATTTGCAAGTTTTATTTGTTCCATAAGGATCCTATAAATTAATTTTCGTAAAAAAAAGAGCGGCAATAATAAGTGTTGAAAAGCTGATAATCAAGATTTTGTAAAAAATAATTTTGTATCACCCCTTGATATTAATAATATTGTTCCCATTTATGTGAAAACAAAAACATTTCTTTATCTAAAATGGGACTTGAAAACGATGTTTTCAGTCTTATATATAAGAAATAAAATACAGGTTTGAGGAGAAAAGATTATGGGTAAAATTATTGGTATCGATTTAGGTACAACAAATTCATGTGTTGCAGTAATGGATAATGGTCAAGCAAAAGTATTAGAAAATGCCGAGGGTGATCGCACAACCCCTTCCATCATTGCTTACACTCAAGATGGTGAAATCTTAGTTGGTCAACCAGCTAAACGCCAAGCCGTAACTAATCCACAAAATACATTATTTGCAATTAAACGTTTAATCGGTCGTCGTTATGAAGATGCTGAAGTACAACGTGATGTTGGTATTATGCCATATAAAATTGTTAAAGCTGATAATGGTGATGCTTGGGTTGATGTTAAAGGTCAAAAAATTGCTCCACCACAAATTTCTGCTGAAGTATTAAAGAAAATGAAGAAAACTGCAGAAGATTATCTTGGTGAGCCTGTTACAGAAGCAGTTATTACTGTTCCTGCTTATTTTAATGATGCACAACGTCAAGCAACCAAAGATGCTGGTCGTATTGCTGGTTTAGATGTAAAACGTATTATCAATGAGCCAACAGCAGCAGCGTTAGCTTATGGTTTAGATAAAGATGTTGGCAACCGAACTATTGCGGTATATGACCTTGGTGGTGGTACTTTTGATATCTCAATTATCGAAATTGATGAAGTTGACGGTGAAAAAACATTTGAAGTATTAGCAACAAATGGTGATACTCACTTAGGTGGTGAAGACTTTGACTCACGTTTAATTAACTATTTAGTTGACGAATTTAAACGTGAACAAGGATTTGATCTTAAAAATGATCCATTAGCAATGCAACGTTTAAAAGAAGCTGCTGAAAAAGCTAAAATTGAATTATCATCAGCGCAACAAACTGATATTAACTTACCGTATATCACTGCTGATGCAAGTGGGCCAAAACACTTAAATATCAAAGTGACTCGCGCTAAACTTGAATCATTAGTTGAAGATTTAGTTAAACGTTCAATGGAACCTGTTAAAACAGCATTAAAAGATGCCGGTCTTAGTGTTTCTGATATTAAAGATGTCATCCTAGTTGGTGGTCAAACACGTATGCCAATGGTTCAAAAAGCTGTTGCAGATTTCTTTGGTAAAGAACCACGTAAAGACGTTAACCCTGATGAAGCAGTAGCTGTTGGTGCGGCAGTACAAGGTGGTGTATTAGGTGGTGATGTTAAAGATGTATTATTACTTGACGTAACACCATTATCATTAGGTATTGAAACAATGGGTGGTGTAATGACTACCTTGATTGAGAAAAACACGACTATCCCAACAAAACATAGTCAAGTATTCTCAACTGCTGAAGATAATCAATCAGCTGTAACTATCCATGTATTACAAGGTGAACGTAAACGTGCAAGTGACAACAAATCATTAGGTCAATTTAACCTTGATGGTATTCAAGCTGCACCACGTGGTATGCCACAAATCGAAGTAACCTTTGATATCGATGCTGATGGTATTTTGCATGTATCAGCAAAAGATAAAAATACTGGTCGTGAGCAAAACATTACCATTAAAGCTTCTTCAGGATTAAGCGAAGAAGAGATCCAAAAAATGGTAAATGATGCTGAAGCAAATGCTGATGCAGACCGTAAATTCGAAGAATTAGCTCAAATTCGTAACCAAGCTGATCATCTTGTTCACTCAACTCGTAAACAAGTGACTGAAGCTGGTGATCAATTATCAGCTGATGATAAAACAGCTATTGAAAGCGCTGTGAGTGATTTAGAAAATGCAGCTCGCGGTGAAGACAAAGCAGAGATCGAAGCTAAAATTAATGCATTAATGGAAGCTTCAAAAAAATTACTTGAGTTAGCTCAACAACAAGCTCAAGCAGATCAATCTGCAGGTCAAGCCAATAGCGGAAGTGCTGCAGGGCAAGATGATGTTGTTGATGCAGACTTCAAAGAAGTTGATGATGAAAAAAAATAAGCATTAACTGATATGTTTTTTAATGAGTTATTGCAACGAGTTTTAAACATGTAAAACATTAAACGGGCGCGAGGTAACTCAAGCCCGTTTAGTTGTTTATATAATGATTAAATTTAAAGGTTAATTATGGCGAAGAAAGATTATTATGAAACATTAGGCGTGAGTAAAAGTGCCAGTGAAACTGAGATAAAAAAAGCCTACAAACGCCTAGCCATGAAATATCATCCGGATAAAAATCAGGATAACAAAGCTGAAGCTGAAGCAAAATTCAAAGAAGTTAAAGAAGCTTATGAAATCTTAACCGATCCACAAAAGAAAGCTGCTTATGATCAGTATGGCCATGCCGCTTTTGAACAAGGGCAAGGTGGCGCTGGTGGTTTCGGCGGATTTGGTGGTTTTGGAGGCGGTTCTGCATTTGATGATATCTTCAGTGATTTCTTCGGTGGTGGCCGAGGGCGAGGTCAAGCCGCATCGCGTGGTAATGACTTACAATATAATATTTCATTAACATTAGAAGAAGCAGCTAGCGGTGTAAGCAAAGAAATTAAAGTACCAACTTGGGTAAATTGTGATGTTTGCCATGGTCAAGGAACTGAAAAAGCTTCAGATGTTGTAACTTGTAATACCTGTCACGGTGCGGGTGTTGTGCAAATGCGGCAAGGCTTTTTTGCTGTGCAGCAAGAGTGTCCGACTTGTCATGGGCGTGGAAAAGTGGTTAAAAATCCATGTAAAAAATGTCATGGAGAAGGACGTGTTCAAAAAACTAAAACACTTTCGGTTACTATTCCTGCTGGGGTTGATACAGGAAACCGTATTCGACTCTCAGGTGAAGGTGAAGCGGGTTTAAATGGTGCTCCAGCTGGTGACTTATATGTACAAGTACAAGTAAAACCGCATGCAATCTTTGAGCGAGATGGCACTAATTTACATTGCGAAATTCCAATTAATATTGTGTTAGCATCACTAGGTGGTGAGGTTGAAGTACCAACCCTGAACGGTAAAGTTAGCCTAACCATACCGGCAGAAACACAAACCGGTAAAATGTTTAGATTACGTGGAAAAGGTATTAAATCATTACGAGGCAGTGCTGTAGGTGATCTCTATTGCCATGTTGCAGTTGAAACACCAGTTAATCTAACTAGCAAACAAAAAGAGTTATTAAAAGAGTTAGGCGAAAGTTTTAAATCGGATAAAAACTCAAAACATAGCCCAAAAGAAAAAAGCTTTCTTGATAAAGTGAAGAAATTTTTTGGATAACATTCTTTATTGATTATACAATCGAGCCAAATAATGGCTCGATTTTTTTATTCTGCTTTTTTAAATAGTATTATTGCTGTTTTCAGATATCGTATATTTTTCTTTATTATTCAATATCCCTTATTGACATTAAACCATATCTTAATTAGCATATTAAATTAGTAAGGTGGCTAACTAATTTTATGGATATAAAGTATGCAGCTTGAAAATCGCTATTTATCTTTTTGCAATATTTTGAAGAAACAAAACACGGTAGATTTAGAAAAGATCCGAACATGCTTTACGTTGTTATCTGTTGCTAATCTAATTGATATAGAGTGTGCCAAACGTCTTCAGAAATATCATCTCTCAGAAAGTCGATTAATTATTTTAGTTTTATTAAAAGAATACCAAGAATTATCTTTGCAAGAAATTGCTAAATTATTAGGGATAACTAAAGCTTCAACAACAACACTTGTTAGTTCTCTAATTAATGATCAGCTAGTATCAAAAAGAAATGATGACAATGACAAAAGAATTTCTATTATTTGTTTAACCCCAGCAGGAATGGATTTATTGACGGAAACGTTAAAAGAGCACAGTTTTTGGATAGAAAAAATAACTAATAATTTATCTGATAATGATGTTGCTATATTCAAAAAGGTATTAAGCCAAATTCATGAAAATGTATCAAGAAAGGAAATCGTTAAATGAAACTAATTGAAGATTTACAAAGGTTAAGACGAGATTTAATTACTCAATTACCCCAAGATGTACAAAATATTTTGGATAACTCATTAGCAGATATGTTAAGTGAAAAACTAGATAGTCATTCTTTACAATGTGGAGATATTGCACCAGACTTTTCACTAATATCAACTGATAATCAAGAAATCAATTTATACAAATTACTTGAAACTCAACCCGTAATTATTAGTTTCTTTCGAGGTAGTTGGTGCCCGTTCTGTGTAAAAGAATTAGAACATTTTCAAAATAATTTAGAGCTGATTCAGCAAGTTAAAAATATGCATTTTATTGCTATTTCACCGCAGAAAGCTTCAATTAGCGCACAGTTAAAACAAGAAAAATCGATGTCGATAACGATACTATCAGATATTAAAAATAACATAGCTAATAAGTTTGGTTTAGTATTCACATTACCTGAAAAAGTTAGAGAGTTATATAATAGTTTAGGTGCTAATTTATTGGATTTTAATGGCGATGATAGCTATACATTGCCAATACCAGCAACTTATTTAATTGGGCAAGATAAAAAGATTTATTTTGCTTATGTTAATGCTAATTATATGGAACGAGCTGATATATCCGAATTAATAAATGTATTAAACTAATAAAGATTTAAATTTATTTAATAATATAAAATGTTACTAATCTGATATAAAAAGGGATAATATAAAATATTATCCCTTTTTATATTAAATTTAATTAAAACTATAAAGTTACATTTTAATCGTGAGAACATACTTAATAATATGACGTTGTTGTTCTGCTGTGAGTGAGTTATAAGGTAACAGCTTGTGAAGATAAAGAAAAAAGATTTTATTGCTCAAGATCTGTTAGGGCGAATTTATCAACAATTAAGTTTTGTTAATCAAAAATTGCCTCCCGAACGAGAGCTTGCGGAAAGTTATGGAGTCTCTCGTCATACTATACGTAAAGCGCTAGAAAAACTGCTGCAAATTGGTATTATTTCGGTTCAAAAAGGTTCGGGTGCTTTTATTAATCAACAAGCTAAAAATAATCCTTTAATTTATAATTCGCTGACTGAAAAACATTATGATCAAATCAACTCTAAACTGATTTTATTTCGTAAACGACGAGTACAGTTGGAAGAAAAACAAACATTTAATCTAACTGATGATGAATATATTTGGGAGTTTCATCGTATTCGTTTTGTTGACGGTCGAGGTACCCAAATTGAGATTTCTAAGTTACCTTGTCGATATTTTCCTGATCTGAAACAAAAAAATATTGAAAACTCTATTCAACAATATGTATTAAGTAAAGGCTATGAGATATCCCATTATCTAACTCAATATCAAGCTGTTGCCATTAATCGTCAGGAATCTGAATTACTCAAATGCAAAAAAGGCATGCCAGCAATGAAAATTATTAATCGGTGTTTTTTAAATAATGGTGCAATTTATGCCATTAGTGAAATTATTGATATTCACTATACTTGTACTTATATTACACCGTTTAATAAACCTAATTTTGAATTAAGATTAGTTGATGATAAAAAGTAAATTTATCAATCAACTTTGGTTATTTAAAAAATATTCATTATCTTGATTTATGGGGTATGTATAACTCCATTGGGCAAGCGGCTTTGTGTCCATTCATGTGGTCGATAAACCACTGGATATTTATCTGCCTGAGCTTTATCTAGTGTAACGCCAATGCCTATTTTCTCTATTGGATATAAATAGCCTTGTTTGGCGGCAATAATACCTGGAAATACTGCCTGTGTATTTGCCGAATAAGGAATATATTCCTGAATTGCTGCATTATGTAAATGAATATTTAAATGAGTATTCACAGCTGCTCCAATTGGTGTCATATCAGGTGGGCAATGCCAAGCAACTCTTATCCCAAATGGTTGGCAAAAAGTAGCTAATTTTAATGCAGGTGTAATTCCGCCAATTTGTGAAACATGGCAACGAATAAAATCAATTCTACGTTGAATGATCAGCTCTTGCCATTCTAATGGATTATTGAATAGTTCACCGGTCGCTAAAGCAACTGAAGTTTGGTTACGAATTTGCTCCAGCCATTGGTTTTGATTAGGCGGTAAAATATCTTCAATAAAATATGGTTGATATTGCTCAACTTGTTTAGCAAAAGCGACTGCTTGATTAGGAAATAATCTTTCATGTACATCATGCAAAAAATGGATTTTATAACCATATTTTTCTCGTAACTTTTTAAACATCTCTAAAGTATTTTGCATATACTGATCTTGATCAAAGTAAGCACCACTACTTGACTGTTGTGGACTATGCAATTCTTCTGGTTTGCCACCGTAAAACCCTAACTGACAACGAATATGGCGATAACCTTGACTAATACATTGGTCAACTTGTTTAAAAAGTTCTGACAATGTTTCACCGGTAGCATGAGTATACACTTCTATCGCATCTTTTGATTTACCACCAAATAATTGATAAAGAGGCATATTCGCTAGTTTGGCTTTAATATCCCATAATGCCATATCAATACCAGCAATAGCATTATTAATGATTGGCCCATTACGCCAATAAGCATTAACCATTAACATCTGCCAAATATCTTCAATATTATTGGCATCTCGGCCAATTAGCAACGGTTTTAAATATTCATCAACAATGGTTTTTACGGCTAATGGGCGCTGTTGAAAAGTTGCACAGCCATAACCAATCACATCTTTATCTGTATAAATAATTACGGTAACAAGATTATGTCTATCAGGTTTAGTAATGATACATTCAATGTCAGTGATAAGGGTTGGTAACATAGGGTTAGAATCCTCTTTAAAATTTTTTCTTTTTATATAATTACCGATATTTTTCACATCTGTAAAGAGCAAAATATTAGTGAAAAATTATTGGTTCAAATTTGAATTAAAATTGTCGATAAAAAGCATACCAATTGAAAAATATAGTAAATTTCAGTGTTAAAACCCCTTTTTTTGTGATCTAGATCAAACTTTTCATTCTTGTATTGATAATTTAAAGTTTCTATTATTTTAATTAAACCAATTCTAGGGACGATTGAGGTTCTAATGAGTAAACAAGAAAGTATTAAAAAAATTATCGCTAATATTGGTGGTAAGGAAAACATTAAAAATGCTTGGCATTGTATGACACGTTTACGATTTGATTTAGTTGATCAAACCATGGTCAATTGGGATGAAATTAAAAAAATTACCGGGGTAATTGGTGCTCAATTTCAAAGTGATCAATGCCAAATTGTAGTAGGTACTCAAGTTAAAGTTTATTTTGACATTCTGGCTGATGAAATAGGATTACAAACGCCAGAAAATGATCAAGCTAAACAACTATCCAAAGAATCTGTCAAAGAACGTAAAGGCATTGTTTCTTTGTTTATGGATACGGTGTCTGGTGTTTTTGGTCCTATCGTACCGGCGATTGCTGGCGCGGGGATGATTAAAGGGTTACTTGCTGGTCTCATTGCGTTAAAAGTCGTTCCTAAAACCAGTGATACAGTTATTATTATCGATTTAATCGCTAGTGGTGTGTTTTACTTTTTACCATTTTTTTTGGCGGTTTCGGCAGCAAAAATATTTAAAACTAATGAGTATTTAGCCGCTGCAATCGCCGCTTGTTTGATGTATCCAACTTTAATTGATGCGGCAAAATTACTAATAACTAATCCTGATGCTGCCAGTTTTTATTATTTTTTGGATATGATACCAATATCGATTTTTAACTATGCTGGTAGTGTTATTCCGATTATCTTCTCTGTACTGGCATTAAGTTATATTTATCGATTCGTTGATAAAATTATGCCTAATGTGCTCAAAACAGTTTTCACACCAACGGTAACTTTATTTATTGCTGGTTTATTGGCTCTTACCTTAATTGGTCCTATAGGTATCTATTTAGGTAAATTGTTAGCACTATTTATCCGTTCGCTATTTGATGTTTCTGCTGTGTTTGCTGGCGCTATTGTTGGCGCAATTCGACCGGTCGCTATTTTGACGGGTATGCATCATGCAATGACCCCTATAGCGTTGCAGAATTTTGCTGAATTAGGCTATGATATGTTGATGCCGATGATGTTTATGGCAAATATGGCCATTGCTGGTGCGACTGCTGCTATGTATTTTAAAGCGAAAAATAAGCAAGAAAAAACGGTTATTGTTTCTGCCGCAGTATCTGCATTATTAGGTATCACCGAGCCAGCTCTATTCGGTGTATTAACCAAGTATAAAAAAGCCTTTATTGCCGCAACTGCCGGTAGTGCGATTGCCTCCGCTTTTATTGCTTTATTTGGTGTAAGGTTATATGGCTATATTCTATCGAGTATCTTTAGTTTACCCGCCTATATTGGTCCATACTTTATCTTTGCAATATTGGGGGTATTAATATCAATTTGCTCATCGTTCATAATGGCTTATATTTTTGTTGGCAAAAAATAGGCCTAATTTTTAAATAACCTCATAACAGCTCGTGATATTACGGGCTTTATCGATCAGGTTATATCAAAAGTATGGCTTAATATTGCCACCTTTTCTAAAGGTGGTTAAAGAATTTTAATATATAGCATATCTCATCTTCAGGAATGATAATTTTATATTTTTCTTCAAAAACAACCAATTCATCTTTAATAATTGAATATTCATTCCTATATTTACGAATATAATTTTGTTTATCAATAAATTTAACTTTGCTCTGCTCGCCATTAATTATCTGTTCAAGCATACAAGCGATATGCATAACCAGTCCAATCAAAGTGTTATTTGATACTCTAATATTAAATTTACGGGTTATATTTTCATTAAAATGCTTAATATCTGTTAGTAAATCGCGCGGTTCAATATTGGATAAAATATTCGAAAGTGTTTTTTCGATTAAAGAGTAAATGGTTTCAATATCAATTAATTGCTGTAATTTCTTAATATTGTCCGGATAAATTAATGATGTTAAATCGAATTGACTTATTGAAGTATTAAAGTTAAATGGGCTCACTATAGCAACAATAGTATGACTTTGCTGAATTTCTTCGATTTCTTTAAATAATTTATCATCTTCGTGAGATAAACTAAGTGCAATAATGTCTAAGATATTTTGTCGGTATGAAAGTACATTATTTAATAAATCTATGGTGATATTGGTACTTTTATTCGGCACATTAATAATTAAAATAGCTAATTTTTTATTAACTAAACTCTCTTCTTGCGGTGCTGATACTGATGGCGCTTGATTAAGCATATGAATTTGTAACACATTCTCATATACTTCTTCTAAGCCATATCCATTCATTGCATTTTGAATTGCCTCAATAACATGTAAAGTACTAACTAGTTGAATTGTTTTGGTTTTAATGTTACATTTTGCCTCTATCTCTTCACCAAAATTTTTCAAAGATCCCATATCAACCAGTAATAGCATGTCTGATTTATTTTTAGTTAATTGAATATGGTTAATAATTTTTTCGAGAATTTTTTGTGGCAATTCATCAAGTGGTACATCAAAAGCAAGTGCATATTCAATGTTAAGTAAGTCATGTGCTGTTTTCGTGATTGACGTTGCGGTTTTATCTCCGTGAGCAATAACGACAATTTGCACATTATTTGAAGGTAAAATAGGATTATTAGTACCATATATAAAAAACATGGCCAGATAAGCTGCTTCATCGATGGGCAGTGTCGTATCCATAATGTGTTCAATCATTGTAAGACAATCAAGTGCAGCATTAAATTGATTTGGATAATTCGTTCGGATTTTATTTAATTGCGGATGACTAATCTTTTGATTGCTATTTATTCGCTTTAGTGTCTGTTCGATATGGTTAGCTAAACTATAATAAATACGATTATTAAAGCTACACTGTAAACTGTTTTCAGCCTGTTCAATTAAGGCTTCAGTCAAACGTAATACTTTAGTTGAAATTATATTTTTCAACTTATTCTTATCATATTTTTTAGTATTATTATAAATATAAGTATAAAAATAATCCTGAATTTCTTGTTCAATTTCTTCTTCGAGTTCGAAATTTTCCCTACCTTGAGTTTTTAATTCAGCGATTTTTCGATTTACGATATCGTAAATATCATTCGATTTATTATTTTCATATAGGATCTTATTATTTTCTCCCTGAAATATAATATTTTTTCGATTAATACCAATGATTTTATTCCACGTTTGACGATGTTGTGTTTCAATCAATAATGCTTCACTGATGTGATTTGGTAATAGAGCACTATTAATATAAATATACTCTGAATTACTGTAGGAAATATGTTTGGCATAGGCGGCTGCACAAATAAAACGAATATCAGCTTCAAGTTGCCCTATATTATTGGGGCAGTTATAGCCTAACAAAGCGCGAAGGGCATTACTTGATACGACAATTTTTTCTTTTAATTGTGCAGATTCGGTATTAAAGAAATTTTGAATTAGATTAAACCTTTCCTCAAAAGTTCTTGCTCTTAAAGGCGGAATTGTTAAATTCATAGGAAAGCGACGAGTAAATGTACGCAATAATGCTGAATTAGGATCTTCTGTCGTTGCGGCAATAATACGAACTTGTGCGGTTCGTTCTACGGTATCACCTAGTCGTCTAAAAAGGCCTTTATCAATAAAAGTAAAAAATATTTCTTGGCCTTCTGGAGGTAAACGGTGAACTTCATCTAAAAATAACAGCCCGGTGTGCGCTTTTTCAACTAAACCTTCACGATCATCGATTGCACCACTATAGGCACCTTTTTTACAGCCGAATAATTGGGTTAAAAGTAGTTGTGGATTTGAGGCGTAATCAGCACAATTAAAATGGATAAATGGCGCATCAGGACTAATTTTATTGACACTTTTAGCATAGTTATAAATCAGTTCGGCAAACAGTGATTTGCCAACCCCAGTCTCACCAGTAATTAAAATATTCATACCATGAGGAGGGTAAAATATGGCTGCTTTAGCTTGTTCAATCAAGGTATGCAAACTGGTGCTAGACTCGATGAAATTTTTGAATTCACCAAATTTGAAATTTGGTTTGTTTTCGGTTTTTATCGAAGATTTAGCAATAGAATATTTGACTGGTTTTCCTTTATCTTTAACCACTTTTCCTTGCTTAATAAGCTGATTTAATTCGTGGCTAACATTTGCGCGAGAATAATTCAGTAATGTGGCAAGTTCAGAAGTAGTAACTCCTTCACTGTTTTTTAGCGTTAATTCCTGTAATTTTTGGAAAATAATCTCAATTCTTAACATTTCACATCCTAATGTGTTTTAGCAAATCCATTCTTCAATGTGTATTAAAACACATAAAAACACATTAGCAACTTAAAAAATTACTTATTGATTATTTTTAATTTATTTTGTTTTGGCACGGTTATTGCTGTTATTTATTACATGAAATATATCAAACTGAGGAAAAATTAATGAATGAGTATGAAGAGATTGTAATGCAACTAATTACTAATAGCGGTGATGCAAGAAGTCGCTGCCTAAGAGCAATTAGAGCTGCTCGTAAAGGTAATTTTGAACAAGCCGATAGTTTAATTGAAGAAGTAAAAAAATTTTTAGCCATTGCGCATAAAACACAGACTGAATTAATTCAAAACGAGATTCAGGGTAATCATATTCCAGTTTCGTTACTGATTATTCATGCTCAAGATCACTTAATGAATGCAATTTCAATGCGAGATTTAGCCATTGAAATTATAGAAATATTAAAAGATAAATAATTAAAGGGGTAATTAATATGACTTATAACATTATGCTAGCTTGTATGGGTGGATTCTCTACCAGTATGTTAGTCAAAAAAATGAAAGAGTCTGCGGAAAAGATGGGTATTGATGTCAATATTAATGCAGTAAGCGAAACTGAATTAGATCAATATGATGATCTGGACATTATTATGTTAGGACCGCAAATAGAGTATATCTATGAAAACTTAAAAAAACAGCATGACATTCCAATAGTTGTTATTGATTCTCTGGACTATGGAACGATGAATGGTGAAAAGGTGTTAAAAACTGCCTTAGAAATTTTAGACAATGGAATCAGCTAATAAGAGAGATTTTATTATGATAAATAATAAAGAAACGCTAATGAGCTTTAGAGCAAAATTGCAAAAAGTTATTGGTTCTATTCAATCAAGTTATTCTGTGCAAGCTGTTTCAAGTGGCATGATGATGCTATTACCTGTCATGATGGTGGGCTCGATTGTTGCGGTTTTAAATAGTTTAAATATTGAATCTTATCAGGCAGTATTAGTGGCAACAGGATTAAAATCCGCTTTTAAAGTTGCTTCAGTAGTCACCATGAACGTGATTTCACTCTATGTCGTGGTAGCTATTGCCTATAAGATGGCAGAATTACATAAAAAAGATGGTATTTTAGCTGCATTAATGGGGCTAATGGCTTTTCTTTTTATCACTCCAATGAAAACCAACGGTATTGCAGCCATTGATCTTTTGTATGTTGGTTCAAGAGGAATGATTGTTGCGATGTTAGTAGGATTATTTGCTACACGTTTTTATATTTTCTTACTTAATCGTAAACTAACGATAAAAATGCCTGAGTCAGTACCTGATTTTGTATCAAAATCTTTTTCGAGTCTCATCCCCGCATTTATTATTGCCGTAGTATTCGCTCTAATTAATGCGTTAGTTGGTCTTACTGAATTTGATAATGTACATAATTTAATTTATTCCATAATTCAAGTACCACTTCAAGGCTTAGGTGCAAGTTTAGCAGCAGCGTTATTAATTGTATTTTTAGCGGAATTTTTATGGTTCTTTGGTATTCACGGTTCAATGGCGACTTCGGCTATCTTATATGCTTTATTCTATCCTTTTGATATAGCCAATTTAGAAGCATTTCAAGCAGGTCAGGCGTTACCATTTATTGTCACTATGACATTTATTAATGCACAAAAAGGACCTCGTTATTTGGCATTATCTATTTTATTAGTACGCTGTAAGAGCCAACAAATGAAAAGTTTAGGTAAGATTGGCTTTATACCAGGTTGCTTTGGTATTAGTGAGCCTTACAAATTTGGTTTACCTATGGTATTAAATCCAATTTTATTTTTACCTTTAATTTTTGCCGGAACCATTAATGTGGGCTTATCTTATTTTGCTACATTGATTGGTATTATTCCTCGTGTTAATGGTATGCCTCTACCAACGGCTGGAACGCCTGAAATTATTAAAGGATTTATGATTGGTGGTTGGCAAATGGCAATATGGCATGTGGTATTATTGGTTGTTGCTATGTTGGTTTACTTTCCATTTGTTCGTTACATGGATAGACAAAAACTCAGTATTGAACAAGCGGCAACGGAGAAATAATAGATGCACAATAATATTATAGTTAATGCAGTTGAAAGATTAACACCAAGCCGTGTGCGTCTAAGTTGGCAATCACCAGCACAATCGCAAGAGGTAAAAATTTATTTGAGTGATAGTGCTGATATAAAAAATGCTGAAAAAACTGTACTTACTCAAACAACACAATCAAGCATTGATTTAGATATTCTTGATGATAAACGTTGCTATTTTATCCTTGATATTAATGGTCAAAATTATGTGACTGCTGAACGTGTTCTACCATTGGAAGGTGCAAATAATTTTCGTGATATTGGCGGCTATAGAACTGGTGATGGTAAAACTGTTAGATGGGGTAATCTTTATCGTTCGGATCATTTACATAATTTGACAGATAAGGATATCGCATATTTAAAAACAGCAAATTTTCATACTATTATTGATTATCGTAATGAAAAAGAATACAGCAAACAACCCAATCGCTTGTGGAATAATCAGCTAAATACATTTCGTTTAATTCCCGATGCATCTTCAGCAGAATTAGCAGCTAAGGCTAGTAATGATCATGAAAAAATACAGGAGCTCATTAGTTTAAGCCAAAGCAAAAATGGCAAAATGATTATTGATGGTTCAGGGCTAATTATGCAAGAACAAAATCGTGATTTTATCCGTAATCCTGAAACAGCCAAAATATATAGAGAACTTATTGATATTATTTTAGATAGCCGAAATTTGGCGATAGTACAACATTGTCGAGGAGGTAAAGATAGAACCGGTTTCGGTATAGCTATTATATTAGCTATTTTAGGCGTTGATGAACAAACTATATTATTAGATTATGCAATGACAAGTGAATTAAGGTATTCTCGTAATATGCGTAGAATGGAGAAATATAAAAAAGAGACCGATAATGCCGAAATTTTAGCTTTTTTGTATTCTATGATGGAAGCGCGTAGTAGTTACCTTGAAGCTGCATTTGATGAAATGCGTACAAGATTCGGGTCAATTGCGGGATATTTAACTAAAGCGTTAAAAATAACAGAAAGCGAGAGAGAAAAAATAAAACAAAATTATCTATATTAAAAAAATTAACCCAGTATTAAACTGGGTTAATCTAATTTATACTATTTCATACTCTGTAAATTACATTTTAGTAGTAAATGTACGAGCAATAACGTCACGTTGTTGTTCAGCAGTTAGTGAGTTAAAACGTACTGCATAACCAGAAACACGAATTGTTAATTGTGGATATTTTTCTGGGTGTTGTACTGCATCTTCTAATGTTTCACGACGAAGTACGTTTACATTTAAATGTTGACCACCTTCAACTTTAATTGTTGGTGCTACATCTAATGGAACTTCACGATATTCGAATTGACCAAGTTCCGCAGTTGGGACGATTTGATCTTCTTTGTAAACTGATTTAGCAGCAACACAACGAGCTTCTTTGGTTGAATCATCTAATAACCAGAAAGAATTAAGTAGTGCTTGATTGTCTGCTTTAGTAATTTGGATACCTGTAATCATTTTTAAATCCTCCTAATGGATCTGGACCTTATTGTCCTAAATTATTTATAAGTAATATAGCACTTTCAAAATTTGATTAAAGTCAAAAAAAGCTATTAATCTGATAAGTTTTACCGTTGATTGTGTGGGTTGACCTGATTTTTGCAAATAACTTTATATTTATTAAAAGGTAATCTTTTATTGTCATTTGCAATTTAAGTAATATTTTGATGATCTTAAACTAAACAAGGTATTTTATTCATCTTTTTATTAGTTGAACACGTATTGACTGTTGAACGAAGAGTACTTTTCTCATCATTGATTATCAGTAGGTTTATTGGTATTTTTAGGTATAATTAATATCATCAATAAATCCAGTGTTGAACTAGATAAAACAATTGTAAAGGTCAAATATGAGTAATCAATTAACATGGAATGATGTTATTGGCTCTGAAAAAGAGAAGCCCTATTTTCAACATATAATGCAGTTTGTGGCAACGCAGCGTGCACAAGGTAAAATTATTTACCCACCTCAGCACGATGTATTTAATGCTTTTCGTTTTACGGCATTTAGTGATATTAAAGTAGTGATATTAGGGCAGGATCCTTATCATGGTCCAAATCAAGCTCATGGCTTATCCTTTTCTGTATTACCCGGAATTAAACCGCCACCCTCGCTTATAAATATCTATAAAGAGTTAGCAACTGATATTGAAGGATTCACGATACCTAATCATGGCTATTTAGGCTATTGGGCTACTCAAGGTGTGTTATTACTCAATAACGTATTAACGGTTGAAGCAGGACAAGCTCACTCGCATGCCAAAATAGGTTGGGAAACCTTCACCGATCATGTTATTGCGGCAATTGATAAATATCTAGAGGGTGTTGTTTTTTTACTTTGGGGCTCACCAGCACAAAAGAAAGGTCAATTTATTGATCGTCAAAAACACCATGTGTTAACGGCGGTACACCCATCGCCATTATCGGCTCATCGTGGATTTTTCGGTTGTAAACACTTCTCAAAAGCCAATAATTTTATTTTACAGCATGGTAAAACACCTATCGATTGGCAACCACGATTACCGGAAAAAAGTAAATGAGTAGTAATAAGAAACGCCGTCCAGGCTTACAGGAAATTGCTAATTTAGTTGGGATCAGCAAAATGACAGTAAGTCGCTTTTTGCGAGATCCTAAGCTTGTATCTGAATCACTTCAATTACAAATATCATCGGCTATTGATAAGCTCGGGTATATTCCTAACAAAGCTCCTGATATGTTATCAAATGCCAAAAGTCATGCTATTGGAGTTGTATTTCCCTCATTAACTAACCAAGTTTTTGCTGATATTTTAAAAGGTATTGAGATGGTTTCCGATGTGCAAGGTTATCAAACCATGATCACTCACACCGGATATAACGCTGATAAAGAAGAGTTACGAGTCCGTTCTTTATTGTCTTATAATATTGATGGATTAATTTTGACGGAAAGGATACATAATCCAGCTACCTTAAAGATGATTGAAATTTCAGGTGTCCCAGTAGTGGAAATTATGGACAGCGTGTCGCCTTGCATTGATATGGCGGTTGGATTTGATAATTTCACAGCTACAAAAAATATGATTCATCGCATGATAAATAAAGGACGACGCCACATAGTTTATTTTAGTGCAAGACAAGATCAACGTAGTATCATTCGGCAACAAGGCTATGAAAAAGCTATGCAAGAGGCAGGATTAACGCCTAAAACATTAGCTACTAAAGAAGCCTCATCTTATGATTTGGGGGCGAGATTTTTACACCAGATATTAAAAGAATATCCATGTGTTGATGGTATTTTTAGTACCAATGATGATTTGGCTTTAGGTGTATTACTTGAATGTCAGCGTATTGGCATTGAAATACCTAAACAAATAGCGATTGTTGGTTTTCATGGTCATAAAATTGGTCAGTATATGAATCCTAAATTAGCTTCCATTCATACGCCAAGAATTGAAATGGGAAAAATTGCTACAGAATTACTCTTGAAACGTATAAATGGTGAAAATATTGCTGAAAAGGTCATCGATTTACCTGTTGAATATCTTGATGGTGAAAGTTTGTAATCAATTTTAAAATATTTTCTAAAATTTATATCATTATCACATTATTGATTAAGTTGGGATGGATTTCAGGTTTTCATGATTTGATATCTATGCTACAATCGCCTCTCAGTGGTTATTTACACCTACTAATTAGATCATCAAAGAATAACACTGAGGCCCCCATGAAAATTGTTGAAGTAAAACACCCTCTAGTTCGCCATAAAATTGGCTTAATGCGTGAACACGATATTAGCACAAAAGATTTCCGAAACCTTGCCAGTGAAGTTGGTAGTTTATTAACTTATGAAGCAACCGCTAACTTACCAACAGAAACCGTAACCATTGAAGGTTGGTGTGGCCCTGTGCAAGTAGAACGTATTAAAGGTAAAAAAATTACTGTTGTTCCTATTCTACGTGCTGGTTTAGGTATGATGGATGGCGTATTAGAACACATACCTAGTGCAAGAATTAGTGTTGTTGGTTTTTATCGTAACGAAGAAACACTTGAACCTGTTCCTTATTTCCAAAAACTCACTTCAGATATCGAAGAACGAATGGCGTTAGTTGTTGATCCAATGCTAGCAACCGGTGGTTCAATGGTAGCAACTATTGATCTACTTAAGAAAGCAGGCTGTAAAAATATTAAAGTGTTAGTTTTAGTTGCTGCGCCAGAAGGTATCAAAGTATTAGAACAAGCTCATCCTGATGTTGAACTTTATACGGCATCAATTGATGAACGTCTAAATGATAAAGGCTATATTTTACCTGGGCTAGGTGATGCCGGAGACAAAATATTTGGCACTAAATAAAATCTCAATTTTTAGACCGGTTTATCCGGTTTTTTTATGTCTGCTATTTAATAATTAATTTGCTATTAGCAAAAAGAAGTTTAAGAAGAGAGGAAAACGTGGTTAAAATCAATAATGATGAAATTGAAAAGGATACTTCACCATTAAAACCAGCCTGGCAAGATATTTTTACTGGTGCTCAAATGCTGTTTGTCGCTTTTGGTGCTTTAGTCTTAGTGCCATTGTTAACTGGTTTAAATCCAAATGTAGCATTATTTACTGCCGGTATTGGTACATTGTTATTTCAACTTGCAACTAAAAATAAAGTACCGGTATTTTTAGCCTCTTCTTTTGCTTTTATTGCTCCAATTTCTTTTGGTGTAGCTCAATGGGGAATACCGGCAACTTTAGGTGGATTGGTTGCCGCTGGTTTGGTATTTATGTTTTTTGCTTTTCTGGTCAAAATTAATGGTAACAATGTTATCGATCGGATTTTACCGCCGGTAGTTACCGGGCCAATTATTATGGTAATTGGTTTATCATTAGCCCCCGTTGCAGTTGGTATGGCTATGGGTAAAGATAGTGGACTTCAAGCCGAAAATTATCAACTTATCATTATTTCCATGGCTTCTTTGTTAACGACTTTAATTGTTGCTATCTGGGCAAAAGGCTTTTTTAGATTGGTTCCAATTATTGCTGGTATAGTGGTTGGATATGCACTTTCATGTGCTTTTGGTATTGTCAATTTTCAACCAGTTATTGATGCACCATGGTTTAAAGTGCCTGATTTCACATTTCCTGAGTTTCAGTGGCAAGCTATTTTATATATGATCCCTATTGTGATTGCCCCAACTATTGAGCATGTGGGTGATATTATGGCAATTGGTGCTGTAACAGGTAAAGATTATACTCGTGAACCAGGTTTACAGAGGACATTGTTGGGTGATGGATTGGCTACTACAACAGCAGGATTTTTTGGTGGGCCTCCATGTATTACTTATGCCGAAGTTATTGGTGCGGTAACCTTAACCCGCAATTTTAAAACTCAGGTAATGACTTGGGCGGCGTTATGGGCAATCTTAATGTCTTTCATTGGTAAAATAGGGGCATTTTTAAGCTCAATTCCAACTGTCGTAATGGGTGGAATCATGGTGCTGTTATTTGGTTCAATTGCTTCGGTTGGTATTAATATTTTAGTCAAACATAAAGTCGATCTTTCTGTATCACGGAATATGTGTATTGTCTCGTTAGTACTAGTATTTGGTATTGGTGGCATGATCTTTGATTTTGGTTCTTATGCATTACAGGGTATTAGTTTATGTGGGATTTTAGCCATTGTGTTAAATTTAATCTTACCGCAACAAACTAAAACAAATAACTAAGATAAACATTCTGGCCGTTAATTATAAAATCGATTAATGGCTAATCATATTTCCTCTTTTTTACTACTCTATAAGATCTCTACGTTTTACTTAATAAATAATTATTTTAGTCAGCAAGCGCTAACTTTTATAAAAAGTATTCATAAATATAATAAGCCAACTCTGATCCAAAGCGTTGGGGATAACTTAATAACTATTATTTCTGCTCAATAAAATAATAAAACATATTTCATTTATAGTATGTTATTTAGAATAAATAAGTGAGTAATAACTTTTAAATAGTAGAGCTATTTTAAAAAAATTGAGGAACGGGGTTTTTGGATATGAAGGTCGATTCTTTTGATGGTAATAATAGTGATTTTTATAATTAATTTTCCATTAAGACTTTACGAAGCTTAACCAATAAAGTGGCTAAAAAAGTTGCGAGAAATTTTTCTATCTTTATACTACTCTACTCTTTTAAGTAAAAAATTCTGACTGAATTTTTGCAAGTTTGCATATAAATTTAAATAAAAAAATATTAATTGGCGAGATCGTCTAGATGTACTGTAATTTCCAAAAGCCAATATGGGCAACATATATTTTAAATTCGTCAAAGTTGAGCTCCCAATATTCATTTTTTACTATATTTTGTTTTTTATCGAAATCAAGCAGAATTCTGCGTTTTTTTTTTACAATCCTTTTGCCGTTCTTTTTTATCTCGGCGGATTTTATTAGGGTTAATAATGGTTGCTTTTATGCAACTATCCTTTTCTAGTCAAGCATTAACATCTGAAACATCAAATCTTATTCATGGTCATGCGCCTCATTTTACCTTTGATGGAGGAGGGACTCGTGTGACTAACACCGATAGCCTGCTCGGGATAACCCTCTCTAATGGAACTAAATACACTCCTACAACAAATAATTCATTTATTAAGCCAATCGAATTACCAAATTTAGGTGAAACGTTCGCTAATATCGACATGTTAGTGCCAACTGATACTTATTCAATAAATTTAAGTTCACTTATCGCAGAACCATATAATTATTTTGGAGATGATGATGGCGATGAGAATGTTACCGCTACTGGTTCTTTAACATTATCTATCGTAGATAAAAATAATCAATTGGTTGCACGTAATGCAATATTAGATATCTGTAAAGCGCCATACAAATTAACATTATCCAATACTGATGGCGCCTTAACTACTCGTTATGGCTTTCCAAATAGTAATACTTTTAACGCGAGTAATACAACTTATTATATCAATCCTAAAATATCGCCAAAAGTGTGTTTTGCTAAACCCAATTTATTATATGGTTCAAAAGTAACAAATATGGGGCATTTTGCAGGTCCTCCATCCATTTGGGATCCTGAAAATGGGTTTATTACCCAGTCGTTTGATTCGACCACTTATGGTTTAAACTTCCCAACGACAGGCGCCGATGGTTTATATTTTGATTTAATTATAGGTGGTGTTGCTCAACCCTTAAAATGGGAAGAGGTTGAACGCGAAGGTATTAAAGCAACGATGACACCAGATCCCTCAGGTACAAGTGTACGAGTTAAACTGACAGGTCCTGTTGCTACTGAGTGGGAATCAGATTCTCCTGATAATATATATAACCCTTCTTTGCCCCAGACTTTCGAGTTAGTTGGTCGAGACAGTAGTGATAATGAAGTGATTAAATACGGTTTCCAGTTAAAACAATGGTTCGTCAATCGAGGGCCTAAAAATTACAGCTATCAACAAATATCGTGGTGTGAAAAGATTGGTTATCGTATTACTGAAGTAAAGGATTTAACTAATGCAATTTGCCCATCAAATAATTATAGATGTCAAGGTTTTGTTGGTGCAACTCCTTCATCATCTGATGGTTATTATGAACGTAACATCGGTGCAGGTTTATTTGCAGAGTGGGGATCTATGGGTGATTACAATGCCAACTTTAATGACTTCCAAACCTCCCTTAGGTGGTACTGGACAGATGAGGTTCTCAACCAGGGCAATGATTATGATAAGAATTATCGGTATATAGTTTCTGCGAGATATGGTCATGTAGATTTAACAGGAAATTGGGGTGGCGGTGGAGTTAATCTTGTCTGTGTCTCTCATTAGCGGTTTAGTGGTATTGTAATGCGTAATCCATACGCCTAAAATCAAACAGATTTATTTTTGATAAATAAAAAACTCACTTATTTCTCAATAAGTGAGTTTGGTTTAATAGTAATCAACAACCATTATTTTATTGGACGCATTGTCGGGAATAAAATGACATCGCGAATAGTATGACTGTTGGTAAATAACATTACAGTTCTGTCAATACCGATCCCTAAGCCAGCAGTTGGTGGTAGGCCATGTTCTAATGCGGTGATGTAATCTTCATCATAGAACATTGCTTCATCGTCACCGGCATCCTTTTGTGATACTTGATCGGCAAAACGTTGCGCCTGATCTTCTGCATCATTAAGTTCTGAGAAACCATTACCAATTTCTCGTCCACCGATGAAAAATTCAAAGCGGTCAGTGACAAATGGGTTTTCATCATTACGACGAGCCAGTGGTGATACTTCAGCTGGATATTCGGTGATAAAAGTTGGTTGTATTAAGTTAGCTTCAGCAACTTCTTCGAAAATTTCAGTTACAACTCGACCTAATCCCCAACCTTTTTCTACTTTGATTCCCACATCTTTGGCAATTGCACATGCTTTATCAAAATCATCTAAATCCGCATTATTCGTTTCTGGACGATAATGACAAATTGCTTCACGCATCGTCATTTTGATAAATGGTTTTCCAAAATCAAAAGTATGTTCGCCATACTGTACAACTGCATCACCAGTTACTGCGATAGCTAAACGGCGGAATAATGCTTCGGTTAATACAATTAGGTCTTTATAATCGGCATAAGCCATATACATTTCCATCATTGTAAATTCTGGATTATGTCGTGGTGATACCCCTTCATTACGGAAGTTACGATTAATTTCAAATACTCGTTCAAATCCACCAACAACTAAACGTTTTAAGTAAAGTTCTGGCGCAATCCGTAAGTACATATCTAAATCTAGCGCATTATGATGAGTAATAAACGGTTTTGCTGAAGCTCCACCAGGAATCACTTGCATCATTGGTGTTTCAACTTCCATAAAGTGGTTTTCAAGCATAAAGTTGCGAATTTCAGTCACCACTTTTGAACGAGCAATAAAGGTATCTCGAGATTGTTGGTTAGTAATTAAATCAAGATAACGTTGACGATAACGCATTTCTTGATCGGCTAAGCCATGGAACTTATCTGGTAATGGGCGTAGTGCTTTTGTTAATAAGCGAATTTCTTGACAATGGATTGAAAGCTCACCAGTTTTGGTTTTGAACAAATAACCTTTAGCACCAACAATATCACCAAGATCCCATTTTTTAAATTGTTCATTATAGTAATTTTCTGGTAGATCATCACGAGTGACATAAAGTTGGATTTGTCCAGTTACATCTTGTAGTGATACAAATGATGCTTTTCCCATAATACGGCGCATCATCATGCGACCAGCAACAGTAACGATAATTTTATTTTCGATTAGCTCTTCGTTAGTTTTATCATCATACAATTTATGAAGATCGCTTGAGATTGCATCACGACGAAAATCGTTTGGGAAAGCAATGCCTTGTTCGCGAATTGCAGCTAGCTTTTCACGACGTATTGTAAGCTCGTTGTTTAACTCTTCAATATGGTTTTGTTGCTCTTGCTGTGTTGACATAATATTACCTTTTATTTATCACCAAACAGGGTTATAAACCTGCTTTTAAGCTTTCTTCAATAAATTGATCTAAATCACCGTCTAAAACGGCTTGAGTATTACGGGTTTCGACGCCGGTACGTAAATCTTTAATTCTCGAGTCGTCAAGTACATATGAACGGATTTGACTACCCCAACCAATATCGGATTTATTTTCTTCCATCTGCTGTTTTTCGGCATTCTTTTTCTGCATTTCCAGCTCATAAAGTTTCGCTTTGAGCTGTTTCATCGCTTGATCTTTATTACTATGCTGAGAGCGATTGTTTTGACATTGAGTCACAATCCCTGTTGGCACATGGGTAATACGAACAGCAGATTCAGTTTTATTAACGTGCTGACCACCTGCACCAGATGCGCGATAAACATCAATACGTAGATCGGCAGGGTTGATATCAATATCAATATTATCATCAATTTCTGGATAGACAAATACCGATGCAAATGATGTATGACGTCGGTTACCTGAATCAAATGGACTTTTACGAACTAAGCGATGAACGCCAGTTTCGGTACGTAACCAACCATAAGCATAATCACTAGATACCTTAATAGTGGCCGATTTAATGCCTGCTACGTCACCATCTGATACTTCCATCACTTCGGTACTAAATCCTTTTGATTCAGCCCAACGGAGATACATTCTAAGTAGCATTTCTGCCCAATCTTGTGCTTCAGTGCCACCTGATCCAGATTGAATATCTAAATAACAATCAGCACTATCATAATCACCTGAGAACATTCGACGGAACTCGAGACCAGCTAGTTTTTTTTCTAATTGCTCTAGTTCTAGATTTGCTTCATCAAAAGTATCTTGATCTTCTGCTTCAACAGCAAGTTCAAGTAAGCCTTCAACATCATCAAGTCCTTGATCTAATGAATTAATGGTATTGATGATCTCTTCAAGCATTACTCGTTCTTTACCTAATGCTTGTGCTTTTTCTGGATCTGCCCAAACTTCCGATTGTTCTAATTCAGCATTGACTTCCTCAAGACGTTCTTTCTTGAGATCGTAGTCAAAGATACCCCCGAATCACATCTGTTCGCTCGGTTAATTCGGCTATTTTCGATTTGATAGGATTAATTTCAAACATATTATGCTGTTTTGTAAATTTTTAAGTTTTTTAATTAATCCTGCATTGTAACGGATTTAAGTATAACTTAGCAATTACCAATTTGCTTACATCATTGATAATAATGTAAATGAATAATAAATAAAAAATGACGCGTATTGCGTCATTTTTATAATGTGATTTTTCTAAATGAGCTTATTTTTTCGCTTCTGCGTATAATTCAGCTACTTTATCCCAGTTAATCACATTCCAAAACGCACCAATATAATCAGCACGACGGTTTTGATATTTTAAATAATAAGCGTGTTCCCAAACGTCAAGCGCTAAAATTGGTGTGCCAGAAACACCTGAGAATTTTTCACCCATAACTGGGGAATCTTGATTAGCAGTTGAAACCACTTCTAGCTTATCATCTTTCAATACTAACCATGCCCAACCAGAACCAAAACGAGTTGCCGCAGCAGCTGAGAATTTTTCTTTAAATGCATCAACTGAACCAAAGTCTTTTTCAATAGCAGCTTTAAGTTCACCTTTAAGTTCAGTTCCAACTTTTAATAATTCCCAGAATAGAGTGTGGTTAACATGACCACCAACATTATTTTTAACACCAGTAATTTTGTCTGCAGGGACTTTGTCTAGATTTTTTAGTAATGTTTCAGGGCAAAAGTCTTTAACTTCAGCAGGTAGAGATTCTAATAATGCATTAGCGTTATTTACATAAGTTTGATGATGTTTGTCATGATGAAGATGCATTGTTTCAGTATCAATATAAGGCTCTAAAGCGTCATAAGCATAAGGTAAAGGGGGTAATGTATAAGCCATGAAATTGCTCCTTTCATTTATTAAGTATTTTTAACTCATTTATACTGTCGAGTATACGGTCTATCAATATATCCCACAAACTATTGTTTAGATAGCTTATGACTATCTAATTTAATATCATTGCTGTATAATTTTTACACTTCGTTTGGTTGTGTTAAATAAGGTGTATACATCATAATTGCATGATTTTCACTAATGAGTTTTTCCTCTATTTGATTATCGAGCAAATGGGTTTTTCGTTGCCATATCTTATTGTGTCTAGTGTATCCGCCCCACCATTGTTGTTCAATAACGTGATCGGTTTCGAATATTTCATAGTGATAAGATAAAGGTGTATTGGCAAGCAGTTCACCATGTAAATATTCATCATCTAACCAAAGATTAAGTCGGTACGTTGTATTGGTTTTATTGAGTAATTGTAAATCGATATAGTTATAAGAAAGTGTTGCACCACAAGCAAATGGAATAGTACGGTTAACATCCGGAAAAACATCAAAACTATGACGCCATCGTTCAATAATGGTTAAATCTGAATGTAATACTATCCAGTAAATCAAATTGCCAAGTTGGCATAAACCACCACCAATATCTTTGCCGATTTGGCCATTATGCAATGAGAGACCTTCTAAAAAGCCACGTTTCTTAGATGGCCGACCAACTTTTTGCCAAATTGAAAATCGTTGATTGGGCTTAATTATCGAACCGTCGAGCTGTTCAATTGCTAAGCGAAGGTTAGTAATTTTGTTATATTGCAAATACATATCAACATCTTTCAGTTGTCTTAACAATACCGATTGATGTTTTTTATGAGAATAGCAGCAAGTATTATTATTCTTATCAATTACGCTATAGGCATGACGGTTGCGCCACCAATCTAGTTTACGTTTGAGAATAAAATACTCCTTACCTAATTTTAACCTTAAATTACTGCGTTTTTTAGGTTTATCTACAATAGTGTTTTGCATACAACAATCATCCTAACTACTAAATTGCTTATTTTTTTATAAGTGATAAATAATTAAGGCTTAATTTATCTAAAAAGCCAAACAGTTTCTGATTCATTTCAGAATAATCATGGGAACGAAGTTGGCTAGGTGTATCAACAAAACGATATTTTGCTGCTTGATTAAGATCACTTTCTGAGTGAGCAATCAGCTGTTCAACAACATCTAAAGTTAACTCCATATGACATTGAAAACCATATACTAAAGGACCATAAGCAATGATTTGTCGTGGGCAGCCTTCACTATAGGCAATAATTTGTGCTTCTTGGGTTAAACCTGGCATGTCATTGTGCCAATGGCCGACAGCTAAACCCTTGCCAAAATCAACAAATAAAGGATTATTTTTACCTATTTCAGTTAAGGTGATAGGGAACTTACCGATTTCCTTTTCCGGACTATGACCATGTGGGGCTCCTAAAGCTTCACCAATTAATTGTGAACCAAGACAGACGCCAAGTACGATTTTTTTTGAATTGATAGCCGATAATATTACTGCTTGTTCCGCTAGCGAGTCAAAATGAGGGCACTCTTGTTTGGTTGTTGCTGGTGATTGTGGGCCACCCATAATAATCAACATATCAATATTATCTACATTGTTGGGAAGAGGTTCACCAAGATAAACACGAGAATAACTAATGGTATAATGATGTTCTTTAGCCCATTGCTCATAAGCTCCAGGAGCTTCGAAATCTTCATGAATAATAAAATGCAAATGCATTGGTAAATCTCCTTTAACCTAACTATTATCGTTCAGAGTACTCAATTGCCATTAGATATGAATATGGAAAATTAAGCGCAATAATTATTATGAATCTTTTATTAAGAAAGACAATAGCAAAGATATTAGTAGGCGATGAACGAATGAGTTATAGAACAGAGAATAATAGGCATAAAAAAATCTGCTTGAGCAGATTTCAACTTTCGGAAAGTTGGCTCCTCCAACAGGACTTGAACCTGTGACATACGGATTAACAGTCCGCCGTTCTACCGACTGAACTATGGAGGAACCGAAATGTAGCGCGCATATTATAGATTTAATGACGCTATGTCAATAGTTAAATTGTTTAAAATGCGTTTTTTGTACCAGATTATCTCGATTATTATGCTTCAAGTATTTGGATTGTCTTGAATAATGTCTTTTGTCTGAGTAGTTGTTGTGGATGTGATCCTAGTTCTCCTTCAGGGATCGTTTGATTTAATGCTTGATAATATTTGATCCAATAAGGCAAAATTTGGCCTGTGGCTAAATCGCTAAAGTTCATAGGATAACGTTGAAAATAATCTTCACCAGATGGGTACTTGAAGGCATAAGTAATTAGTTCACTACAGTAAAACCCTTTATCATCTTCGCGAAAACTATGGTTATAAGGCAATTCTAGACAGGTTTGCACTCGCATTAATGCGTTTTTAATAACGGAATTATCATGAATAGTTGCTACTAGATTATATTGAGCGGTAGCTAAAAAATTGTTAAGGGGCTGTTGGATTACCCCATGTTTTTGAGTGGCTTCAATGACGATATTATTGCCAATATATAAACCAACATGGCTTATCTGATTGATTATCTCATCTGAGCAAAGCTGTGAACCAGAATGCGTAATCGCTTTATTAAATTCGCTTTCTTCATACTGGGATTGAAAAATAATATCGCCAAGTTGCATTTTTATTGATGTTTTTTAGCGTGATGACGCCATAATGAAAACATGACACAAGTTGCGATGATAAATTTAAGTGCATCAACACCAACAAAAGGTAAATAGCCTACTTGTATCGCTTCGCTAAGGGAAATATGTAAATAACCCATTAAATAGATCACACCAAAGACAAATAATAACTGGTGAGCACAAGCAAAGGCAATTAAGCCTAACAGAAAACGACGATCGTAACCTTTTTCTGCTGCATATCCAGCTAAATAAGCACTAAATACATAACCATATAAATAACCGGCAGAAGGAGAAGCAAGTGCCATAATGCCACCACTACCATTAGCGAATAGTGGTAATCCTAATGCACCTAAAAATAGGTATTGAAGAATTGTTAGAGCACCTAATTTACGCCCCAAACAAGCTCCGATCAGAAGCACGCCTAATGATTGTAGACTGAATGGTACCGGATAGGTTGGAATACTGATATTTGCGGCAACGCCTAGCAGCAATGCGGCACAAGTAACTGCGCACAACTTGCGTTGCCAAGAGGATAAGTTGAATAGTGTATTAATATAAGTTGGATAGTACGATGTTAATTGCTGTTTCATTATTTTCTACCATTAAAAGCTAAATAGTAGCGTCATAATAATACAAAAACAAATTATGTAAACTATTTTCTTGTAAAATGGTTTACATTTGTTTGGGGAATTTTGTTTCAAACTAAAAAAGGATTTGTCATTCGTTCATTGCCAAAGCTCGACATCGGACCATGGCCAGAAACAAAGATAAAATCATCACCAAGCGGAAATAGTTTATTTGTGATAGAGGAAATTAAATCGGCATGATTTCCTCGAGGAAAGTCGGTACGGCCAATGCTACTTTTGAATAAGACATCACCGACAAAAGCAATTTTATCTTTGGCATTGATAAATACGATATGGCCAGGAGTATGGCCAGGACAGGACAGAACATCAAGTGTAATGTTACCCACTTTAACTTGTTCCCCTTCAGTTAACCAGCGATCAGGTAAAAAACTATCCGTATAAGGAAAGCCAAATTGCATACATTGTTGCGGTAGTCCAGAGAATAAAAACTCATCTTCTTGACTAGGGCCAATGATCTTAACATTATAGTGATTAGCTAACGCTACGGCAGCGCCAACATGATCTAAATGGCCATGAGTAAGCAAGATTTGCTTGATATTTACGCCTAGTTTTTCCACTGCTTTTCTAAGTAGTTCTGGCTCTCCACCAGGATCAATAAAGGCAGCCTCGTTTGTTTCATCACACCAAATAATGCTACAATTTTCTTGAAAAGCTGTAACTGGAATGATCTGATATTGAAACATATAATTCTCCCTTAATTGCTTAGCGCCGATTCGTTAAATTTTTACCATCTTGTGTGTTTAGTTGCGCAAAAATCATGCTTGATAGCATAGTCACAATACCTAGTATAACAAAGGTTAATTGAAATGCGTGAATAGTAGTTGTTGAATTGCTGAATAATCTTACTAATACCGCACCAAAACCAGTGCCAAAGCTAATGGCTAATTGCTGATTAACCGCCATTAAACTATTACCACTGCTGGTGCTTTCACCTTGTAAATTAGCTAATGTTATACTATTCATTGAGGTAAATTGCATTGAATTGATTCCGCCAATGCAAAATAGCAAAATACTTAATATTACTACTGGTGTCGCTAAGTTTATTAATGACATTAAAAGAATCAAAATTCCAGCTAAGATGGTATTAGCAACCAATACAAAACGGTAACCTAAACGAGCAAGAATTCGCGTAATAAAAAATCTGGTACAAATAGAAGCAATCGCCATGGGGACTAACATCATGCCAGCAAAAATTGCTGAATAACCAAAGCCAACTTGTAGAAATAGTGGAATAAGGAAAGGTACGCCAGAAATGCCCAATCGACAAACTAAATTACCGATAATACCAATTTTAAACGTTCGAATATTAAATAATGATAGTGGAAATAGAGGCCCAGATTTTTTTTGCGCATAGGTTCGATAAATAAATAAAAAAATCAGACTGATGATGGCAAGCGTTATTGGTAAATAATATTGTTGACCTTGATTTAAAGATTCGACACTTAGGGTAGCACTGATAAAAGTAATAACGATAAAGAGAAAACCAAAAAAATCAAAAGGCATATGTTTGCCTTTAATGTTAGGCATATACTTTAAGCTAATAAATACCCCTAAAATCCCTATTGGTAAGTTAATCAAAAATACCCAATGCCAACTTACCATATCGACTAGATAACCGCCTAAAACCGGCCCTAATACTGGTCCGATTAATCCTGGTATTGTTGCGGTATTTAATGCTGCTAAAAACTCGTTACGTTTAAATGCTTTAATCAAAACTAAGCGAGAAACTGGTACCATCATTGAACCACCAATACCTTGAATTACTCTGGATATATCTAAGAAAATTAATGAATTGGATAAAGCACACAGTAATGAACCTATTGTAAAGAGTGATACTGCCAGTACAAAGATATTTCGGGTACCAAATTTATCTGAAAGAAAGCCACTTACAGGAATAAACAGTGCTAATGTTAGTGCATAACAGATTACCGCTGACTGCATGTTCAGGGGGGATTCATTAAGATCTTTGGCCATAGTTGGCAAAGCAGTATTTAGAATTGAGGTATCGAGTGATTGCATAAAAAAAGCAAATGCAGCAATCCAAGGTAATATACGATAGACAAAAGGTGGTAATTGTAGTTCGCTATTCATTTTGTTCAGCCTAAAATTGATTGATATGCTGGAAGCAGAGGAATTTTATTAATCCTAAGATTATACTCTCATACTCATCGGGGATGATTGAGTAAGAGAGCTAATGAATGCTATTTTACAATATTCACTGTTAATTGCTGGATTTTTTCTTATTTTTAACGGGTTTTCCTTGCCAATAACCAGCCAATAGTGAACCAGAAATATTGTGCCAAACAGAAAAGACCGCAGCAGGCAGTGCCGATAATGCTGAAAAGTAGGTTGTACCTAATGTTGCAGCTAACGCAGAGTTTTGCATACCTACTTCTAAAGACATAGTTCGACAAGTGGACTCGTCAAAACCAAATAAACGACCGCCCCAATAACCACCAAGTAAACCAATACCATTATGAATAATGACGGCAAAGATAACGGTTATACCTACTTGAGCAATGAGAGCATGACTACCGGCAACAACAATACAAATAATTAATAAGATACAAAGCATCGACAACAGTGGTAAGAATCGTTCACATTTTTTTACCAAAGAGTTTAAAAAATGGTGGACAATTAAACCTAAAAGAATAGGGACGAGCACAATTTGGACAATATGTACCAACATATCCCAAACCGGAACTTCAACGGTAGTACCCACTAACAATAATGTGAGTAATGGGGTGACTACAACGCCAACCAGTGTTGATACCGATGAAATAGTAACTGATAATGCTACATCACCTTTAGCTAGATAAATCATTACATTAGAGGCGGTACCACTAGCAACACTCCCCACAAGAACCATGCCGACTAATAGCTCAGGTCGCATAGTGAATAGTTTAGATAAGATTAACGCAGTCACTGGCATTACAATATAATGCAGTAAAGTACAAATTATGACTGCTTTCGGTTTGGTGACGACGCGTTTAAAATCATCAATACTTAACGTTACCCCCATGGTAAACATGACAAACATTAATAATTGTGATGTATGTGGTCGCACAGGCAGAAAGGTATCAGGTGAAAAATAGGCAGCTATTGCACAAAGAATTGCCCATAAAGGAAATAATCGAGTTAATGAAATAATGGATTGTACAAAAAGTTGACTATAGCGCTGCGACATAAAATATCACCTTTTTTTGATAAATCATTAATAATTAAATAGTTATCTTTTGATTGGATTTGTAATTTCCATTCTATTAATTCTACAAAATAGCGTCAAGGTATTTGTTAAGATAGTGTTAATTATTTGTGAAGGCTGTTCTGTTCGCAATTGACTAAGAATATTAAAAATATCGACAATGTTTTCGGGGCGATTTATTTGTCCTTGGCGACCGCTTAATGGCATATCTGGAGCATCAGTTTCCAACACTAAACTTTCCAGCGGTAATTTTGCAATGGTTTGGCGAGTTTTGTTGGCTCTGGTATAACTTATTACTCCACCAACACCAATATAATAGCCTAATTTAATAAATTGCAGTGCTTGTTGATAGCTACCTGAAAAGCCATGGATCACCCCACGACATGGCAAATTAGCTTGATGTAATTCATGATAGATAATGTCGTGTGTTTTGCGTGAATGGATTAAAACGGGTAAATCATAGCGCTTGGCTAATACTAATTGAGCTCGAAAAAAATCTAGTTGCTGTTGCCAATCAACAGATTGGTCATAACGGTCTAAGCCAATTTCACCAATGGCAACTAATTTTGTAGGGTGAGTACTAACTATATCTGATAGTTGTTCAAGATCAGCCGGCGAGTGTTGATAGATAGGGTGTAAACCGAGTGCAGCATAAAGTTCACTATATTGCTCGGTGAGTTGTAATATTTGACTAAAATGTGTTGCTGATACAGCAGGAATAATTAAGCTATTAATTTTAGCTTGGCGAATATTATTGATTGAATTCTCGAGATCGGTAACAAAAGCAGGAAAATTGAAATGGCAATGCGTATCGATAAACATAGTGCCTCCTATTCTTCGACTTGATGTAATAATATCGGCAATAAATATCGCTGAGCAAACTGTATTATTTGTTCTATTAGATTATCGGTTAATTCGGGATAAAGCCTTGCGTAATAACTATCACATTCTGCGGTAAGAAATTGGCCACCTTGCCAAGTTGTTAATAATTTGCTTATTGCTTTTTCACTGAGTTCAATTTGTCCAGTTTTTGGATTATATGCAGCAAGCAACCAGCTCCATGCGCTTTGTAATGGCATTAATAGTGGTTGGTTGACACCTTTTATAAAACCTTCAACGAGATCCGTTAATAGGGTTAACGCTTGTGGGGCATCAATGTGTAAAAATCGCCATTGGTTGTCTTCTCGGCCATATAAGCGACTTTGGCTGTCGGTTTTATCCCAATTCAAAATACAATAAATTAAGTGATCAATCCATAATGAAATACCATCACGAATCGAGAGTTTAGCTGGGCGCCAAGTTAAAAGACCATCTGCTTGAATGTGGGTTAGCCAACCTTGTAATTGATAATGTTGTTCATCTATCGAAATAGTTAAATTTACCTCTAAGGTTGATGGATTAGTTCTCTCTTCAATGATTTTATTGGCTAAAGGTTGCAGTGCTTCACACAATTCATCATAAATAATCTCACCAAATGCACCGTCTGGTAACTCACCAGTTAGCTTAAGCCGTTGGTAAAAGTTATCACAGCCTTGCGAGTCCTTAGCAATCATTTCATTTAAAATCTGTAGATTAAGTTGATAGCGTTTTAAGTTATCTAGGCTAAAGTTTTCAGCATCGGGCAAGGTGTTATCTAAATAATTAACATAAAAATTAAAGCGTTTTTGTAAGAAAAACCGGATAGAGTGTTGATAAAAACGTTTTAATTCATCTAGATTGATATTATCTACAATGACTTTGGTAATATCGCTGATAAATGATTGGGTTTCTCCCGCTTTTAACGCGGCAGGTAACCACTCATCAGCATAACTTTTAGGTTCATTTAAGAAATTTTGTGGATTAAATGGTGTGCGAGTATGCAACGTTCTTAAGTTATCAATTAAAGAATTGTTTTTATCTGAATCTTTATCAGTAGCATCATGATAATACTCCACAATATAATCCCAAAGCTCATCGACTAATACTGATGGATAACGTTCGCTATCATCTTTCATATCTCGACCGATATAACTGATATAGAGTTGATCTTGTGCAGATAAAATAGCTTCTAAAAACAGATAGCGGTCATCAATACGTCGACTACGATCTCCTCGACGAGGGTTTTGAGCAATTAAGTCAAAATCTAAAGGTAAAGATGTTCTTGGATAATCACCATCATTCATGCCTAATAAACATACTAATTTAAAAGGAATCGAGCGCATTGGCATCATAGTACAAAAGTTTATCTTACCGACTAAAAAACGATGGGCTAGGTGATTTTGCTCCAATCGTGATTGCATCGCATCATGTAAAATAGTTATTGAAATTTGATCGGTAAAATTAGCATTTAAACCACTGCTAATCAGTTTTTGCCACTCTTCTTGAATCATTAATAAAATTGATTCACGTGAGTCATTACTAACAAAAAAATCATTAATCAGTTCAATACAGCAGCCTTGCCATTCAGTTAATGGCTTGTCTTCACTGAGAATGGTTAACCATTTACGTACGGATTTTATAAATTCTGCTAACTGACCAATTAATTCAGCATCTAAGCCAGTAGCACCATCATAAGCTAGTATCTGTTGCCAACCACCTTGTTCACTATTCATGGTATAACCAAGTAATAACCGTTCAAGGCCAAATAGCCAGCTGTGAGCATTTTCTAGACCAAAACGAATACCTGATTCAATAATCCAAGTATGTAATAAAGTTAGTTGTGACTCACTTATGGCAAACTTTTCGGCAATGGCTGGAATTTCAAGTAGATTAAATAATTCTTCAGCGGTAAAGCGGCTTTCAGTAAAGTTTAAAATAGCAAAAAATCCTTGCACCATTGGATCAATGTTGCGAGCTTTTTGATCGGAAATTGTGAATGGTAAATAGCGTTGTCCTTCAGCGTTACCGAATACTGATCGAATATAGGGTACATATTTATCAATATCTGAAACCATGATAATACAATCACGTAATTCAAGTGTTGGATCGGCATCAAATGCAGATAATAGATAATCATAAAGTACTTCGACCTCACGCTGTTCGCTATGGCAAGCGTGGAAGGTTACTGATCTATCTGTTTTATCTATAGGAGATTTTACATCACTGGTTTGATAAAGTTCTAAAATATCTTGCTGAATTGAATCTAATAAACCTTTTCGCTCATGATCGACAAAAATATCAATATCTTGTTTATTATTGAATTCCTGCAATAAAAATAGGTTATCTCGTCCTAATTTACCCCAAGATGTTAATAATGGGTTAGGAATATTATCAGGTGTATTTTGGATCTCTGATAGCTGTTTTTCTACAATATCGCCCCAATACCATTTGCAAGGATTATTAAACATTAAATGGACATCAATGTGTTGACCAAGTGCTGATAATAATGATAAATAAATTGGTGGTAGTGAGGTAATACCAAAAATATAGACTCGTTTTGGTAACGATTTTAATCTTGTGCGATCGAAATCATTATCTAACAAAATGTCTAACATTTGCTGATAGATATTGGCACGATGATAAGGTTGACTAATTGCAATTAGTTGTCGCCATAATTCAGATTGCCAGATTTCATCAGGATGATGATTTAGTTCAGCTACCGTTTGCTTGCTTTCCCATTTGGCTAACCAGTCAGGGCGATAAACTAAATATTGGTCAAATAATTGTGCGATTCGAGTCGCTAGTTGATACTGTTTTCGTTCTTCTTTATCAATATTAAGATAATGTTTAATGGTATCAAATTCAGGTCGCTCGATAATTTTTGGCAATAGATAATACAAACGCCAAGTCATTGATTCGACATTATAACTATTTTCCTGTGGTGAATTAGGTAACAGAGTTTGGTATAACTGCCAGATAAATTGGCTTGGAAAAAGAAAATCAACATTAGCAACTATCCCTAGATCATTGGCTAATTCAATTTGTAACCATTGTGCCATACCTTGGCTTTGCACCATAACCATATCAGGCATAAAAACCTGTTCTAGCGGATCTCTGCGCATTAATTCGCTAACGAGTGATTTGAGTAAATCGACTTGATTAGAATGATAAATGGTGAACATAGTTACATTAATATTAATAGAATTAATCAGATTATCGCTGATTGCTATTAATAAATCTAGCCATGATTAAATAGTAACTTTTTATAACTAAATAAAATGCCAATAGTTTATAAAAATTTTGAGGAAAGGGGTTTTTCAGAGGTAAAAATTACGCCTTTTAGGTAATGATAATTCAAATAGTCGTTCAGTAAATAATAAAAAAGGCTACAATTTATTAATTTGTAGCCCTTTATTGCCTAGTTTAGCTATCAATATCCTTATTGACCTATACGGCGAGTTAACTCAATAACTCGTATTTTTGCTAAGGCTTTAGAAAGTTCAGCAGATGCTTGAGCAAAAGACATATCATCGCTAGGATGATTAATGTGTTCTTGCGCTTGTCTTACTGCTTCTTGTGCCCTTGCTTCATCCAAGTCTTCACCACGAATGGCGGTGTCAGCTAAGATTGTTACCATAGTTGGTTGTACTTCCAAAATACCGCCAGATAGATAAATAAACTCTTCTTCACCATCGGCTTTAACAATCCCGACCATTCCCGGCTTAATGGTTGTCAGTAACGGAGTGTGACCAGGATAAATTCCAAGTTCACCTTCTCGTCCTGTGACTCTGATTCGCTGAACATCACCTGAAAAAAGGTGAGATTCAGCACTAACAACTTCTAATTGATAGGAAGTTAGTGCCATAATGCTCTCTCCGTTCTATAAATCTCTTAGAGAGATTTTGCTTTCTCAATCGCTTCGTCGATTGAACCAACCATATAAAATGCTTGTTCAGGAATATGATCATAATCACCATTCATAATACCTTTAAAGGCACTAATTGTGTCTTTTAATGGTACATATTTACCTGGTGAACCAGTGAACACTTCCGCAACGAAGAATGGTTGAGATAAGAAACGTTGAATCTTACGTGCACGAGCAACAGTTAATTTATCATCTTCTGATAATTCATCCATACCAAGAATTGCAATGATATCTTTTAATTCTTGATAACGTTGAAGGATTGACTGTACGCCACGAGCACAATCGTAATGCTCTTGACCAACAACAAGAGGATCTAATTGACGACTGGTTGAGTCAAGTGGGTCAACCGCTGGGTAGATACCTAATGATGCGATTTGACGACTTAATACGATTGTTGCATCCAAGTGAGCAAAGGTTGTTGCTGGCGATGGGTCAGTTAAGTCATCGGCAGGTACATATACTGCTTGGATTGAGGTAATTGAACCCGTTTTAGTTGAGGTGATACGTTCTTGTAATAACCCCATTTCTTCTGCTAAGGTCGGTTGGTAACCTACCGCAGATGGCATACGACCTAATAGTGCAGATACTTCGGTACCGGCTAAGGTATAACGGTAAATATTATCGATAAATAATAGTACGTCTTTACCTTCATCACGGAATTTTTCTGCCATTGTTAAACCAGTTAACGCTACGCGTAAACGGTTTCCTGGCGGCTCATTCATCTGACCATAAACCAATGATACTTTATCAAGTACGTTTGATTCTTTCATTTCATGATAGAAGTCGTTACCTTCACGAGTACGTTCACCTACACCAGTAAATACTGAGTAGCCTGAGTGCTCGATAGCGATGTTACGAATTAATTCCATCATGTTTACAGTTTTACCAACACCTGCACCACCAAATAGACCAACTTTACCACCTTTTGCAAATGGACAAATTAAGTCGATAACTTTGATACCAGTTTCAAGTAATTCTGTTGAGTTAGCCAACTCTTCGTATGTTGGTGCTGCACGGTGAATTGCCCAACGCTCTTCTTCACCAATTGGACCTGCTTTATCAACAGGATCACCTAGTACGTTCATTATACGGCCAAGTGTTTTTGTTCCTACAGGAACTTCAATGCCGTGACCTGTATTTACTACTTTAAGTCCACGTCTTAAACCATCAGATGAGCCCATTGCGATACAACATACAACGCCACCACCTAATTGTTGCTGAACTTCCAGAACTAATTTATCAGTGCCAGTTTCCACTTCTAATGCATCATATACCTTTGGTACTGCATCTTCTGGGAATTCGACATCAACCACCGCACCGATGATCTGGACAATCTTTCCAGTAGCCATTTTTAATCCTCTACGTCTTTTTCTTAACTATAAGCCAATATTTAGCACTAACCTGAAACAGCAGCTGCACCAGATACAATATCAATTAATTCATTTGTGATCGCACCTTGACGGGCTTTGTTATACACAATTTGTAATTCATTAATTAAATTTGCACCGTTATCGGTTGCTGCTTTCATGGCCACCATTCTTGCTGCTTGTTCACTCGCTAAATTGTCAACCACCGCTTGATAGACTTGTGATTCAATATAACGACGTAAAATCACATCTAATAATGATTTTGCATCAGGCTCATAAATATAATCCCATGATGAAGCTTTAAGTTCTTTATCTTCTGAAGCCGGTAATGGTAATAATTGCTGTATTGTTGGCTTTTGCGACATAGTATTAATAAACTTATTGGTTACAATATATAGTTTATCAATTTTACCATTGTCATATGCCTCAAGCATTGTTTTTACCGGACCAATTAAATCAGATAAAGTTGGTTCATCACCTAAATTGGTTACTTGGGTTAAAATGTTGGTTTTTACTGAAGAGAAAAACGAAACACCCCGAGAACCAATTAAAGCAACATCTGCTTCAACGCCTTTCTCTTGCCATGCTGACATATCAGCAATAACAGTTTTGAAAAGATTGATATTTAATCCACCACATAAACCACGATCGGTTGAAATGATAAGATAGCCAACTCGCTTAACATCCCTTTCTTCCAGATAAGGATGCTTAGTGCCTATTTGAGCTAACGCTAAATGTCCAATTACTTCACGAATCATTTCAGCGTATGGACGACTAGCCGCCATTCTATCTTGCGTTTTACGCATTTTAGAATTAGCTACCATTTCCATCGCTTTGGTGATTTTTTGCGTACTTTGGATACTGGCAATTTTCGTTCTAATTTCTTTTGCATTAGCCATTTGTTACCTCACCCTTACCAAGTTTGAGTTGATTTAAAGCTTTCAAGCATTGCTTTTAACTTGTTTTCAATCTCATCATTGTAATTGCCTGTTTCGTCGATTTGCTTAACAAAATCGGCATATTGACTATGGGCATAAGCAAGAAGTGCTGTTTCAAATGATAATACTTTAGCAAGTTCAACATCTTCAAGATAACCACGCTCTGCAGCGTAAAGTACAATTGATTGCTCAGCAACAGTCATTGGCGAGTATTGCTTTTGTTTGAGTAATTCAGTTACTTTTTCACCATGGCTTAATTGATTTCTTGTTGCTTCATCTAAGTCAGAGGCAAATTGTGAGAATGCTGCTAATTCACGATATTGTGCAAGTGCAGTACGAATACCTCCAGATAATTTTTTCATTATCTTAGTTTGTGCAGCACCACCAACACGAGAAACCGAAATACCAGGGTTAACCGCTGGGCGGATACCTGAGTTAAATAAACTAGTTTCAAGGAAGATCTGACCATCAGTAATCGAAATTACGTTAGTTGGTACGAACGCTGAAACGTCACCTGCTTGAGTTTCGATAATTGGTAATGCAGTTAATGAACCTGTTTTACCTTTTACTTCGCCTTTAGTGAATTCCTCAACATAAGCTTCGTTAACACGAGCTGCACGTTCAAGTAAACGAGAGTGAAGATAGAATACATCACCAGGGTAAGCTTCACGTCCAGGTGGACGACGAAGTAATAATGAAATTTGACGATAAGCAACCGCTTGTTTTGATAAATCATCATAAACAATTAATGCATCTTGACCACGATCACGGAAGTATTCTCCCATGGCGCAACCAGCGTAAGGTGCTAAGTATTGTAATGCTGCAGATTCAGATGCTGATGCCACCACCACAATTGTGTTTTTAAGTGCACCATGCTCTTCAAGTTTACGCACTACGTTAGCAATAGTTGATTGTTTTTGACCGATTGCAACATAAATACATTTAACTCCAGAATCACGTTGATTGATAATGGCGTCAATTGCTAATGCGGTTTTACCTGTTTGACGGTCACCGATGATAAGTTCACGTTGACCACGACCAATTGGAATCATTGAGTCAACCGCTTTATAACCAGTTTGTAATGCTTGGTCAACTGATTGACGGTCGATAACACCTGGAGCAACCACCTCTACTGGTGAAAATCCATCATGTTGAATAGAACCTTTACCATCAATTGGTTCACCGAGGGTATTAATAACACGGCCTAATAAACCATCACCTACTGGTACCTGTAAAATACGGCCAGTACATTGCACTTTCATCCCTTCAGATAAGTCTTCGTATGGTCCCATGACCACAGCACCAACAGAATCTCTTTCAAGGTTTAATGCCATTGCATAACGGTTGCCTGGTAATGCAATCATTTCACCTTGCATTACATCAGTTAATCCGTGGATTCGAAGAATACCATCACTTACAGATATGATAGTTCCTTCATTGTGAGCATCACTCACAATATTGAACTGAGCTATCCGCTCTTTAATTAGTTCACTTATTTCAGTTGAATTTAGCTGCATTATCAGTCCCCTTAAGACTGTAGAGCGTCATTTAGTCGATTTAGACGCCCTCTGATACTACTATCAATAACCATATCGCCCGTACGAATAATAAAACCAGAAATGAGCGATTTATCAATATGACATTTTAGTTTTACTTTTCGTGATAAACGTTTTTCGACTGCGACAGAAATTTTATTAAGTTGTTCACTGGTAAGCTCATTAGCAGAAATAACCTCAACATCTGCTTGTGCTTCTTTATCTAAACAGTATTGCTCAAACAAACTTAACACTTCAGGAAGAAGAGATAAACGTTTGTTTTCAGCCATAACTTTAATAAAATTAGTGCTAAACTCATCTAATACATCTTTACAGATATTGATGAGTAAGTTAGCCACTGAATCAGTTTTCATGTCAGATGTTAAGATACTTCTTATTTGAGCATCTTTGCTCACTTCAGATGTTAACACCAACATTTTGTGCCATGATTCGATGCTATTTTTTTCAACAGCAAAGTCGAAAGCGGCTTTAGCATAAGGGCGAGCAATCGTAATTAAGTCAGCCATTGCTCTATTCTCCTTATAGTTCAGCTACGAGTTTATCAATGATGTCGCTGTTAGCGGCTTCATTAACAGAACGTTCAATAATTTTTTCTGCACCGGCAATAGCGAGTGTAGCGACTTGTTGTTTAAGCTCTTCTCTAGCGCGTTTGCGCTCAGCTTCAACTTCAGCAAGTCCTTGAGCAACAATCCTTTCTTTTTCACGAGAAGCTTCTTGTTGTGCTTCTTCAAGAATGGCTGCTTTGCGTTTATTCGCTTGCTCAATAATTGCATTAGCCTCAACCTTAGCCTGTTGCATTATGTCAGATGTATTTGCTTTGGCTAATTCCAAATCTTTTTTTGCTGTTTCTGCTGAAGCAAGTCCATCTGCTATCTCTTTTTGGCGTTTTTCAATCGCTCGGATAACGGGTGGCCAAACAAACTTCATACAGAACCAAACAAACAATACAAATGTAATTGCTTGGCCGAGGAGAGTTGCGTTCATATTCATGAGACAATTCCTCTTAAATTATTATTAGCCTGCAACAGCAAAAATGACATATAACGCAATACCTACACAAATCATAGGGATCGCATCAACTAAGCCCATAACGATAAAGAATTGGGTACGTAACATAGGCATTAATTCTGGTTGGCGAGCAGCACCTTCTAAGAATTTACCACCTAATAAACCAATACCAACTGCACCACCGATTGCAGCTAATCCCATCATTAAGCCTGCGGCTACATATAAAATTTCCATTATATACTCCAGTTTATTATCAAAAAAATTTAAAAATTAATGATCTTCTGTTGCCGAAGCCATCGCTAAATAGACAATCGTCAACACCATAAAAATAAATGCTTGTAAGGTAATTATCAAAATATGGAAAATAGCCCATGGTAATGATAATACCCATTGTGACCACCAAGGTAATAGTGCTGCAATTAAGATGAAGATAAGTTCACCTGCATACATGTTACCGAAAAGTCGTAATCCTAATGAGACAGGTTTAGCTAATAAACTAACAAGTTCTAGGACTAAGTTAATTGGTGCAAATGCCCAATGATTAAAAGGATGTAAAGTATATTCTTTAATAAAACCTGTAATCCCTTTATATTTGATTGAATAGAAGATGATAAGTGCAAAGACACCTAAAGACATTGACATGGTAATACTAACGTCAGCTGTCGGTACGACTCTTAAATGTGATAAACCTAAATATTGCCCAGCGTAAGGTAGGAAATCAACGGGGATCAGATCTAGTAAGTTCATTAAAAATACCCAAATAAACACAGTAAGCGCTAAAGGAGCAATAAGTTTATTTTGGCCAGTAAACATGTCTTTGACGGTATTATTGACAAATTCAAAGATCATCTCGACTGCACATTGAAGTTTACCTGGTACGCCACTCGTTGCTTTCCTTGCAACACGATGGAAAATCCATAAAAACAGCACACCAAGTAAAATTGAAAAGAACAATGAATCAAGATTAAAGGTCCAAAAACCAGAACCGACTTGCAAGTTCTCTAGATGGTGTTTTATATAAGCTTGCGGTGAAGCTGGAGAGGAAACTGCCATATAACCCTCTTACCTATTTCTAAAAATAAAAACTACAGCTTGTTATATTTTTTACCTTAAAAGGTATAAACAATTACTGCAATAACCGAAGCTGTTATTTTAAACCTAATTGCCTATATTAAGTCAACAACTGATTAAAAAAATAAAGAATTTAGACACTTTTTACTAATTTTGCGTAAAGAATAACAGCTTTAATAGTCACTTTATTAGAAATAATTTTCACCAATAGCCTAATTAATGAAGAAAAAATAGGCTAATTTGATTGTTTAACCGCATCAGCAATTTTTTCAGCAAGTTGCTGAACTTGTGATTGATTGCTACCTTCAACCATCACTCTAATAAGAGGCTCTGTGCCTGACTTACGTATGAGTACTCGTCCATTATTACCGAGTTGTTGTTCTGCCTGTGCAATGGCTGATTTGACCTCGGGATTCATTAATGGATCATTTTTACCAGAGAAACGAACATTAATTAATATTTGTGGTAGCATTGTCATACCACTACATAAATCAGCTAATGACATATTATTGCGTACCATGGCAGCTAAAACTTGTAAGCCTGCAACAATACCATCACCGGTAGTCGTTTTATCCAGATGTAGAACATGACCTGAATTTTCAGCGCCTAATCGCCAATTTTTTTCAACTAGCATTTCAAGGACATATCTATCGCCGACTTTTGCTCTTACAAATGGAATACCAAGATTTTTAAGGGCGATTTCCAGTCCCATATTACTCATTAGCGTACCGACCACACCACCTTTAAGCTGACCCTGTCTTAATGCTTCTCGAGCGATGATATAAATAATTAAGTCACCATCAATTTTATTACCTTTATGGTCAACCATAATAATACGATCGCCATCACCATCAAGAGCGAAGCCTAAATCGGCTTTTTCATTGATAACTTGCTCAGTTAACGCTTTTACATCAGTGGCACCACAATTTTCATTGATGTTAACTCCATCAGGATCACAGCCAATTTTGATCACTTTGGCGCCAAGCTCACGCAATACTTTCGGGGCAATGTGGTAAGTGGCTCCATTGGCACAATCCACCACAATTTTTAGGCCTGATAAACTTAAATCGTGATCAAAAGTACTTTTACAAAACTCAATATATCGACCTGCAGCATCGGTTATTCGACTGGCTCGACCTAACTGTTTTGATTCGACGCAATCGATCTCTTTCTCTAGTTGTGCTTCGATTTCTAACTCAATTGCATCATCAAGTTTGCGTCCTTCGTTTGAGAAAAATTTAATGCCATTATCATAGAAAGGATTATGTGAGGCAGAAATGACTACACCTGCATCAGCACGAAATGTGCGAGTTAAATAAGCAATCGCTGGTGTTGGCATTGGCCCAGTAAATGCAGCTGCAACACCAGCCGAAGCAAATCCTGCCTCTAATGCTGATTCCAGCATATAGCCTGAAATGCGAGTATCTTTACCGATGATGACTTTTTTTACACCATCTTTAGCCAGTACTCGCCCAGCAGCCCAACCTAATTTGAGAGCAAAATCAGGCGTTATAGGATATTCTCCAACTTTTCCACGAATACCATCTGTCCCAAAATATTTCCGATTAGACATGTTATTTCCTCATACAGAATTTTTATTTAACTCATTGCCAGCGTTGTAATATTAACGTTAGTGCTATTTTATAAAAGTGCTTAGCTAAACTATTCTCGATTATCGTTAGCAAACTTCAATAAAACTTGGCTTTCTTTAATAAAACGCTCGGCATAATTACCAAACCATTTGGTTACTTCATTAAAATTCTCAATGAATTTTGTTTTATCTCTTTGTTCGATTAATTCAACCATTTGCCCAAAACATTGATAGTAGCGTTTAATTAATTCAATGTTGGCATCTGACGCCATGATGATATCGGCATAAAGCACTGGATCTTGAGCAAATAACCGGCCTACCATCATTAACTCAAGTCGATAAATAGGTGATGATAGGGTAACTAATTGCTCTAAATCAGCGTGTTCTCGTTGTAAATTTACACCATATGAGAATGAAGTAAAATGACGCAATGCTTGAATAAATGACATGCATTTATCATGCTCTTTAGCATCAATTGCACATAAATTTGCTCCCCAAATCCGCATTTGTTCAATTAACCATTGGTATTGTTCTGGGTAACGTCCCTGACAATAAACAATAACTTGTTTAGCTAAATTAGGTACATCTGGGCCGAACATAGGATGTAAGCCAACTACAGGGCCGGCATGCTTAGTTAACATCGCTTGTAACGGTTTGACTTTGATTGAAGTAAAATCAGTTAAAATGCAATCTTTAGGTAGTGGTGGTAATTGTTCAATAATTTCACAAGTTTTGTTGATTGGCACGGTCACAATAACTGCAGCTGCATCAGCGACTACTTCTGCAGCTTGATGCATCGTTTTTGAGCCTAGTGTTTTGACTTGGTAACCAGATAAGGTAAATAATCTGGCAAATAGTCGGCCCATTTGGCCATTACCGCCAATAATAACAATTGATCCTTTACCAGAGTAAACTTTTTTAAATCCTTTATCATTTTCACTAATATAAGACTCACGCATTAAACGACGTAAAATATCTTCAATTAGCGCAGGCGATATACCTAAATCTTCGGCTTCTTGTTTCCGTTTAGCTAACATATCCGCTTCACGTTTTGGATCGTAAATTGGAATTCCATGCTCGCTTTTCACCTCACCAACTTCGGCAACTAATGCTAGTCGCTGACTAATTAAAGATAAAATCGATTTATCTACTTCATCAATTTTATTGCGCAATGCAAGTAATTCCTTTGACATATTTGTTGGATCCTTTATCACAAGTTATAGCTTTTACTGTAATTGCTTAACAGTATAACGTATTTTTGGTAGCATGGGTTAATAGCAAAATTAAATCAAATACAATAAATTTATGATTAAAGTTATCTCATTTAACATTAATAGCCTTCGGGCAAGAATTCACCAATTAGCTGCGATTATTGATAAACATCAGCCTGATATCATTGGCTTGCAAGAGACCAAAGTTCATAACGATCAATTTCCAATTGAGGAACTAGCACAGTTCGGTTATCACTTACATTTTCATGGTCAAAAAGGGCATTATGGCGTGGCATTATTGACTAAGCAAAAACCATTATCAGTTCAATGTGGTTTTCCAACTGATGAGAAAGGTGCTCAATGTCGATTAATTATGGCTGAATTACCGACTAGCCAAGGTAATTTAATCGTTATCAATGGCTATTTTCCTCAGGGAGAAAGTTTACACCATGAAATCAAATACCCTGCTAAACGTAAATTTTATCAGGATTTAAATCAGTACATACAAAGCCAGCAACTTAATAGTCAATTATCCTTAATTATGGGGGATATGAATATTTGTCCAACTGATTTAGATATCGGTATTTCTGATGAAAGTCGTAAACGATGGCTGCGTACTGGTAAATGTTCTTTTTTGCCTGAAGAGCGTGAATGGATAAATAATTTAATGTCTCTTGGTTATACTGATACTTATCGTCATGCTAATCCTGAATCGCAACGATATTCATGGTTTGATTATCGCTCTAAAGGGTTTGATAGTGAAACAGGATTAAGAATTGATTTAATATTAGCCAGCGAAAAGTTACAGCAATATTGTCAGCAAACCGGTATCGATTATGATATTCGCGGCATGGAAAAGCCATCTGACCATGCACCGATCTGGGCACAATTTGATTTAGATTAAACTTCAACCATAAGGATAATAGTATGCAAAGCAGTTCGATTTTATCGGTCAAAGATCTTAACCAAATGGTTAAAGATCTGCTTTCTGATGCTATTGGACAAATTTGGTTAGTGGGGGAAATTTCTAATTTTTCTCGCCCTTCTTCTGGCCATTGGTATTTCACACTAAAAGATGAAGTTGCTCAAGTGCGTTGTGCTATGTTTCGTAATAGTAATTTTCGCACCGGATTTACTCCACAAAATGGTCAACAAGTGTTGGTAAATGCTTCGGTAACGCTTTATGAAGCACGTGGCGAATATCAATTGGTCATTAATAAAATGCAACCCGCGGGTGCGGGATTGTTACAACAAAAATTTGAGCAGTTAAAACAAAAACTGTCAGAAGAAGGATTGTTTGATCCTATTTATAAACAAACATTACCCGATAATATTCGTACGGTTGGAATTATTACTTCAGCAACTGGAGCTGCGTTGCATGATATTTGTCAGATATTAAATCGACGCGATCCTAGTTTGCATTTGATTATCTATCCAACTCAGGTTCAAGGTAATGAAGCGGCAATCCAAATAGCAAGGATGATTGAAATTGCTAATGTTCGCCAAGAATGTGATGTACTAATAGTTGGACGAGGTGGTGGCTCACTTGAGGATCTTTGGTCATTTAATGAAGAAGTGGTTGCAAGAGCAATTTTTGCTAGCCGAATACCGATTGTCAGTGCTGTTGGTCATGAAGTCGATTTTACGATTGCCGATTTTGTTGCTGATGTACGTGCAGCAACGCCATCCGCAGCGGCCGAGCTGGTAAGTCGAGACAAACTAGAGCAAATTAAGCGTTTGCAAGTTCAAGAACAATATTTATGCATGGCGATGGATTACTATTTAATGCGCCGACGAGAACGCTTAAATAAATGGCGCCATCAATTACAAACACAGCACCCTCAAGCAAAATTATCGAAACAATTAAATCGTTTATTAACTGGCCGTCATGCCTTGTTTGAAAATATGCAGCAATATTTATTAAGGCAATCTTATCGCCATAACCTACTTGATAAACGTTTAGTTCGTGTTTCACCACAACATAAAATTCTTTATTATGGGCAGAGCCTTGAGCAAAAACAGCAACAAATCATTAATTTGATTCAAAACAAGCTGACAGATGCTAAGCATCAGTTTGTATTACAAACATCTCAGCTGAATAGTGTTAGTCCACTAGCAACCCTAGAACGAGGTTATTCAGTAACAACTAATCAGCAACACAAAGTGATACGCTCAGTTGAACAAGTCGTTATTGGAGAAATTATTGAAACACAGTTAAAAAGTGGCAAAGTAACTAGTCAAATTATTGAGATTAATAAAAAATCTAATTCACAATAGTTTTGTTAAGATTTGAAAAATTAACTTATTATAGCTTAATTGAAAATTAACTTTTTATTTAGCTATTTTGTTTTTATTAATAGTCTATCTTATTTAATAAATTTAATGTGCGAAATTGGATAAAATTGTATCTTAAATAGTATTAAGGATATAATATTCAGCAAATTTATTAAAAAATACTAAGAGAATAAAGTGGTTATGCATCCTCCAATAGGTATTGATTTAGGTACTACCAATAGTTTGATTTGTGTTTGGCAAAATGGTCAATCAACGCTTATTCCCAACGCTATCGGCGAAGTTGTTACGCCATCGGTGGTCAGCATTGATGAAGATAACTCTATTTTAGTTGGTCATGCTGCTTTATCACGTTTAACCACTCATCCTAGCCGTAGTGCTGCGGCATTCAAACGTTTTTTAGGCTCAAGTAAAGTTTTTGAATTAGGTGAGCAAAAATTCACTCCAACTGAACTTTCCGCATTGGTTTTAAAATCATTAAAAGCCGATGCTGAAGCTTTTTTAAAACAAGAGATTCGTGATGTAGTAATATCTGTACCTGCTTATTTTAATGATGAACAGCGTAAACAGACTCGCTTTGCTGCTGAGCTAGCCGGCTTAAATGCTGTGCGTTTAATTAATGAACCTACAGCTGCCGCCATGGCATATGGATTACATGAAGAACAATCTGGAAATACCTTAGTTTTTGATTTAGGGGGTGGTACATTTGATGTTACTGTGTTGGAATATAGTATGCCAATCATTGAGGTTCATGCTTCAGCTGGTGATAATTACTTAGGTGGTGAAGATTTTACTCATGAACTTGTTAAAGCTTGTTTAAGCGAATGGGAAATCAAACAATCTGATATACCTATTGATGACTATGCTCGCTTGCTAGATTTAGCCGAACAACTAAAATGTAAACTAAGTGGAGAACAAATACATAATTTGACTTGGTCTTGGCAAGATAAGTTATGGCAATTTTCATTAAATGAAATAAGAGCTAAATCAATTTGGTTACCTTTACTTAATCGCTTACGAGCACCTGTTGAACAGGCTCTAAGTGATGCTCGCTTAAAACCTAATGAACTTGAGCATATTGTCTTAGTTGGTGGTTCATCGCAGTTAGGTGTAGTGCGAGAGTTAGTAACCAAATTATTTGCCAAATTACCTTACCGTCACATTAATCCAACGACTATTGTTGCACAAGGGGCAGCAGTGCAAGCGGCATGTCGTTTACGTGATGTTGATGTTGAAGAAGTGATTCTTACCGATGTGTGCCCATATACGCTAGGCATTGAAAGTAGCTCTGGTAATATAAATGGTTTATTTACGCCGATTATTGAACGTAATACGATTGTTCCAACGTCAAAAGTAAAAACCTTTTCTACGACACACCCACAACAAAAAAGCATTATGCTTTCGGTTTATCAAGGTGAAAACCCTCGGGTAGAAAATAATGTTCTAATTGATGAATTTGAAGTTCCTTTAAAGCCAATGGAAAAAATACAAGGGATTGATGTTCGTTTTAGTTATGATTTAAATGGTTTGCTCGAAGTTGATGTGGTATTGCTTGAAACTGGCGAATTGCATGGCAAAGTGATTGATCATAGTCCAATAGGGTTAACTGATAAGCAAAAACAAGAGAGCCATGAACGTCTAGCTGCCCTTAAGATTCATCCGCGTGATGAAATGCCAAATCGTACTTTATTAGCGCGACTAGAACGAGCATGGGCACAGTCATTGGGTGATGAACGAATATTAATTGGAGCATATATTGAAGCTTTTATGCAAGTACTTGATCAGCAGAATCCTGAAGAAATCGAGCAAGTACGCAGTGAGATCGAGGTAAATCTTAGCGAGCTTAATCGATAATCATTACCTTTTATAAAATTCCCCCCTTTGCTAATCAGAAAATAGTCTTTCAAAGGGAGGGATATTCAGATGATTTATTTTTGAGGTTATTCTTCTATTGGTGGTCCGTAGCGGTTGGTCTCATTAACAGTTGAAAGCCAACACGGCAATAATAGCAATGGTAATAAAATTGTGGCTGATACAAAATAATAGATACCTCCATTAGAATAACAGTCATTTAAGCGTCGTTTTATTGCCAAAATACTATTGATTGTTGCTAATCCGCATAATACAAGCATAATAGGATGATCTAAATTAGTTTTTTTTGCTGCCTCAATTATTAATAAAAATAAAGGTAAACTAAAAAAGCCTATTTGTTTTAAGAAACCAATTAAATTGGTTCGGCCTCTCCAACGCCAAATTTGCCACCATTCATTTGGTGGAAATGATTTTGATTGAAGCTTTTTCTGGTGATCCATATTTTTGGCTAATAGCAATGCTGAGGATAATTTAATTATGCTATTATTATCATTATTTTGTCCAATTTCTTCTAGTACTTCGATATCCTCTTCTTCGCATAGCGAATCATCTTTGTTTAACTTTTTATTTATAGCATATAATTTATCTATGTTTTGCAATTCATCATTATGTTTTTTAAGGGATGATGGAATAGATAATTTGTCACAAAATGCGTTAGCAAGTTTTTTTAACTGTAGATCATCGCCAGCAAGTTTTTGTAGTATTTGGTGTAGTTTTGTTTTTTGATTTGGTTTATCAAAAACAATCATATACAGTAACATTAAACAACTTACTGATTTGTTGGCTAGTTTATGTGCCCATCTTTGTTCAACTATTTGTTCAATTTCATCCCAATTAACCTCTTCTGGCGAGTCGGTAAACGCCTCAATCGAATTGGGATAATTAACCAACATACTGCCAATCAACTGGTTATCAGTATCGATTAAATTATATAATTCTGTATCATTTTGCCATTCGTTAGACTTAAAGGTATTGATCAGCGGCACTAGCGGATCATTTTCTGGAAGTAAAAATAAGTTATCTTTTTCACGAATAAAGTCCGCGGCTTTAATTGGTGAATTGGCAATAGTAATGGCTAATAAACAGTAACGATACCATTGCCAATAAGCATTTTTATCAGCCTCAATAATTGATTGTTCAGGTGATTTAGGTAAATTATTACCCCCCCTAAATTGATAATATATCGGCCAATCAAACATTTCCATATTTCGATAAGTTACATTGCGGTATAAATGTAATTTGGCGACAAACGGGATATCATCAAATCTATCTAACCATAATCGACCATATAAAAACTGATTGCCTTTTTCGTTATCTGGATCAAATTTAGTCGGGATAGTTGCATTTTCATCACTTTGGTACAACCATTGTTTAAACTCCTGAACGGGTGGCAAATTAGTGAGCCATTCAAGGTGTTGTCTAGCTTGACGCTGTAAATTTTGTAAAATAAATTGTTCAAACTCATCTTCACTTGAGTCAGCTAAGATTTCTTGCAAAAGTGTTTTATTACCGTGTCGTAGCATGATTACATGTCGGTATAAACGATATAACCGATTGTTTCCATCATCGCATAATAAAGTGTGTAGAACTTGACGATAATTCCAATGATTATCCAGAGCCCAGGTTATAACAGCCGCAATTTCATTGCTGTAGTTTTGTTTCCTAAATTTCAGTAGTCGAGAAATTGTTGATGGCGTAAATTGCGGAATACTATACATATAAGTTTCCTGATTTTCTGCCGTTAAACAATAAGATTGGTTTAATGCCAGAATTAATAATGGTAGATAATCAAACCGATTTTTGGAACACCATAACATTAACCAGCTGGTGGCCTTTTCTTGATATTGCGGTAAACGATAAAGTTCTAACCAAAGTGATAAGGCGTTTTGTTCGTCTTCAAGCAGTGAATACTGCATTGCGGCGACAGCTTTCCATTGTTCCTGAATTTGCTGTTCTTGATTAGGATCGGCAATACAAGTTAAGGCATAGTCTAATAATCCTCTATTTGGCGATTTAGCAAAATAATACCAATCGGCTAATTCTTGCATGAACTCTGGATTATCAGGTAGGTAAACTACAGTATGAATAGATAAATATTCTGCTAACTCTACTGCTGGTTTTTCCCAGAAAAGCCATCTAGCACAACGAGCATAGTCGATGGTTACATTTTGTATGGCTTTATTCGTCCTTGGTAAGCTGTCATAATCAAAAAAGTCACCACGATCAATATGATCAAAAAAATTCTCATACATATCAGTGTCGTTGGGCGAATAACTATTTATTTGCTGACGCCAGCGTAGATTATCAGCTAATATTTTCACACATGATAGTGATATCGTCACAGTGTCATAACTGATATCCAACAGTTTCCATTTAGCCATTTCCAGTATAGACATTGGGTAATCATAAAATGAAGCAACAAATTTATGCCACTCATTCACATCATGGCATCGAACAGGATCATCGAGTAATGCTTGATAGTTATCACAGATTTCTTTGACTTGTTGCTCTTCTGCGGTGAGGGGTTTTATGACCTCTTCAGCGAGATTTTCTTGATTTAATTCTTCAGTTATTGATTCTGGTGATTTTGCATACTGCATTGCTAATTCATAGGCTTCGCGTAGCGCTTTAAAACCATCAGGATCTGTTTCAGGATGATATTCAGGTAGTTTTGCCCGATATGCTTGTCGAATCACGGCGATATCGGTAGTTTTCTCAATTGCTAATAATTGCCAAAAATTGTTATTCATGACCAAGCATACTCCATTAATGATTCAGGTTTTTCCAATTCTTCTATCTCAATATGCCAAGGCAGGTGATGATAAGGGGAATCTTCGTCGGTATATAATTTAGTCATGGTCCATGTTTGGGATGAACGGCATAAGTCACAACGTAATCTTTCTAAATCTTCTTTATTAGTCAATGATTCCCAATATTGATAACCGACAAACCAACCAGAAAAATAACTTTGCCATGATGAATAATAATATTGTGCTCGCAGTCCTATTCTATACAAAATCCAAAGGGCTTCTTCTTCAGTAATAAATTTATTGGTGATGCCATTACGTAATATATATCCCATACGTGCGTAATCCCAACTACGGATGCCTCCTGCGCCACATTCGGAATAAGTCTGTTCAACAAATTCGAGCAAAACTTTATCATAATCGCTCTGTTTCTCGGTGTAATTCAACCAATCTAATGCCGATAGGCGAGGATACATAAAATAATGTTTAGATAAGGCTGTTGCATGACCATCATCGACCATATTAAAAACCATTGCTAATAGTGTTTCTCGAGAGTGGATGCCCCAGTCTTTTTGCATATCAATATATTCATAACCAGGGAAAAAAAATGGTGAGGTATAACTTGCACCACTCTCTTTATTTAAGGCAACCATTGGTGCTGATAGACCATATAACCAATCGATATAATCTTGATTCATAGCTTTATTCCATTAATTTTTATACGACCTTTTAATAAAAGATAACAGATTTTATGAAAAAATAAATGCTTGTTATAACAATTAAATTAATTCCTTTTTTGCTATAGATTAGCTAAAAAAATCGAGAGATTTTATTTTTTAGAACAATAAAATTATTTTGCAAAACTATATCTACAAGGCATAATAAAAGCTATTCATCAGTATTTGAATTCTACTGAGTAGTAAATAAAAGGAGTGATAATGAAAAAATTTTTCTTAGTAACAGCATTAGTAACGAGCGCATTAATGCTACAAGGTTGTGTTGCTGCTGTTATTGGCGTCGGTGCTGGAGCTACCGCAAAAGTGGCTACTGATCCACGTACCACCGGAACACAAGTTGATGATACGACCCTGAACACTCGAATGAATAATAAGTTAAGTGAAAATGGGCCTTTCTTTATTGGTTCACGTATCTCTTCAAGTACTTATGATGGCAATATTGTTTTGACAGGCCAAGCCAATGCTGAACAAATTGAAAAAGCTGAACGTTTAGCTTATCAAGTTGAAGGTGTAAAAAAAGTTTATAACCAAATTCGCGCAGGAGAGCCAGTTGGGGCAGGAACTATTACCAATGATATGTGGATAACCACCAAAGTTAAATCTCAACTTGTAATGAATTCTAAAACCAAAGCACGTAATATCAAAGTCGTTACTGAAAATGGCGAGGTATTTTTAATCGGTATTGTCAGCAACGAAGAGGGAAAACAAGCCGCTACCATTGCTAGTAAAGTTGCTGGTGTGAGAAAGGTGGTTACATTATTTACCCTTCGTTAATTACGAATGTAAAAGCTAAAAGGCTTCAAAAAGGGAGAAATTATTCTCCCCTTTTTTAGTTAACAACCTGCTAATTTAATACGTTCAATTATTTTTTCAATCCCTTGTAGCCGAGACAGGCTTAATTCATCAGTAATTTTTAATTGCTTTAATATTGCAAGGAAATCGATGGCTTTGATTTGTTCTGCTGTTTTATGATTGGCAATAATGATTAAAATAGCTAGCAAGCCTTTTACGATTCTACCTTCACTATCACCTTGAAAGGTAAAAGTATTATCTAATTGTTTTTCATTAGTTAACCATACCCGATTTTCACAACCATAAATTTGGTTGGATTCTATTTTTTTTAAATCCGGAAAATCAGGTAATTGTTTTGCTAAGGCAATTAATTGTCTATAACGATCTTGCCAGTTATGTTGTTTAGAAAATAATTCAAATAAAGTTTGTTGTGATAGCATAATTAAAACCGATTAGTAATTGAACAAGTCATTAACGTTTCTTTGATTAACTACATATATAGCTTAAGTGAGTAATTCAATGGCATTTTGTAATGCTGTAATAAAATGATCAATATCGTGCTGATTATTATATGGCATAAGTGAAATACGAATAACACCATGACAACCAAGTTTATCCATAAGTGGTTTAGCACACAATTCACCGGTTCGTATGGCAATATTTTGTTCGCTTAATAAAATCGCGATATCATTATGATGAATGTTTTGTATATTAAAGCTAATGATAGGGCTATTGCTAACGCTATAAAATTGTATATTAGTTAACTGGCTTAATTTTGATTCAGTATAGCTTGCTAATTGTTTTATATAACTTTCTAATTGTGCTTCATTCCACTTTGTTAACCAATCTAAGGTTGCTTTAAAACCAATAATACCAGCTATATTTTGTGTACCAGCTTCAAATTTATAGGGAAGATCTTCAACTGTAAATTCGGTAAATGAAGCCGTTTTCAACATTTTACCACCACCATGCCAAACATCCATTTGCTTGAGTAAATGTTGTTTTCCATATAGTATCCCTAATCCAGTTGGGCCATATAGCTTATGAGCAGAAAAGGCATAAAAATCGATATTTAATTTTTCAACATCAATCGGATGATGTACAACGCCTTGAGCGCCATCCACGACTAATACCGCATTGGTTTGATGAACTAGTTGACTAATTTGGGCTAAATCTGGACAAAAACCAGTAACGTTAGACATTTGAGTTATGGCAACAATTTTGGTTTTCGCTGAGAGTAATCTTGAAAGCTCATCAATATCTGCTGACCACTTAATGATCTTTGCGCCAGTTTGTTTCGCTACAATAAGCCAAGGTAACAAGTTGCTGTGATGTTCTAACTCACTAACAATGATCTCATCACCTATATGTAATTGTGCTCTAGCATAACTTTGAGCAATTAGGTTGATTGATTCGGTTGTGCCACGAGTCCAAATTATTTCACAATGTGACTTAGCATGAAGTAGATCAGCAATATTTTGCCTTGTTTGATCAATCGTTGCGGTGACTTGTAGCGCATCTTGATGCAAACTACGTTGCGCTGTGGCAGTGTTATGCCCGTAATACTCAACGGTTGCATCGATCATGGCTTGCGGTTTCAGCGCGGTAGCGGCTGAATCAAGATACACATTATGGCTAGTTAGGGCAGGGAAATCTGCCCTAAATTTTTCGAGTAGCAGCATATTATTGTGTAAGTTCAAGTCCTGCAATTCCATTCCAATAACCGTTACAGTCTCGTTTATGTTCAATGTGTAAAGGATTTAGTCCTTCTTCATTAGCTCTAAATTGCTTAACTACCTCGAGTGTTTCAATTCCAAGCGGAGAAATTCGCACGATATCAACTAATCCTTTCATCTCTTTTAGATTATTACCTAAGTTATAACAGTAGCCACTTTGTGTTTGAATACCGTTAAGAACAAATACTTTTTGTTGTTCTTGAGAAAATACTTCTCGACCAACGGGATATTTAATACAGCAAGTCTCACATTTATCTTTTGGTTTATCTTCCGATCTAGCAGTAAAACAGCGGGCAGAATAGGCTAATGGTAAATAGCCATAACTAAATACTTCAACTTCAAAATTGCGCTCAATTTTCAATGCATCAAATTGTTTTAAAACATTGCTTAACCAATCGCGAGAAAGTTCAACTGGCATACACCAACGCACCATACCTTGTTTTTGTAATAATTTTAGGGTTAATGCGTTATAACAGTTAATAGCCGGACCAGCGACAAAAGGTAAATTATTGTCATGAGCGACATTAATTGCTGCTAAATCATTAGCTTCAATTAAAAAATCACCATTATTAACTAGTTGTTTTAAATCAATTAGTTCTGATGGCGCTTCAAGCAGTGCTAAGGTAGAAAGTACGACTTGTTTACCGGATTTGGCAATTTCTTTGGCTAAATCTAGCCAATTAGGTACTTTCATTTCCCGACGCTTGGTGCATACCGTTTCGCCCATATAAATAATATCTGCGTCACTATCTTTTGCTGCTTGGTAAAAAGCTTCGATTTCAATTTTAGGCCAATAATAAAGCACGGGGCCTAACGCATATTTCATAGTCTTGCTCACTATATCTGTATTTAATTATTTTAAATAGTCAATGTTTGATAGCTATTTTCTAGCGCTAATATCAAAAGTCATCTAGATTAGTATCATATTTATTTTATTGGTAAATATGAGTAAATATGTTTACGCTTTATTGCCATTTACGATGGTAAGCACCTAATGTTGTTTGTGTGCCTTCTGATACTGATCCTAATGTATCCATCCAGTTCTTTTCTGCTTGGAATGTTTGAGGATTAGCTTTATAACGATCAATAGCTTGTCGCCAAACCTTGGTTACTTGTTCCACATAAGCTGGACTACGCTGCCGACCCTCAATTTTTACTGAGGCAATATTGGCAGCAAATAGTTCAGGTAACAGTTCAATGGTATTTAAACTTGTTGGTTCTTCAATCGGGTGATACAGTTCATCGCCAACAAAATAGCGTCCTTTACATAAGGTTGGGTAACCCGCATTTTCACCTTTCTTATGGCAATCGATTAATACATTATTTAGTCTAGATTCAAGCCCTTTATCGGTCTCTTCCCAACGGACAAATTTTGCTGGTGAACAAGCTCCTACTGTATTGGGGGATTCGCCGGTTAAATATGAAGATAAATAACAGCGACCTTCTGCCATAATACATAAACTACCGAACGCAAATACTTCCAATGGTACTGGAGAGACTTGTGATAACTGTTTTACTTGATGCATGGATAACACTCGCGGTAAAACAATACGATGTACCTGAAAGTTATTATGATAAAACTTAATTGATTCTTCATTGGTTGATGATGCTTGAACCGAGACATGGCGCTCAAGATTAGGATGTTTTTCAGCTGCATAATCAAGCATGGCTAAATCAGCAATGATTAGGGCATCGGCGCCAATATTCGCCGCTGTATCGACTGCATATTGCCAGCGTTCAAAGTTTTCCGGATGAGCGAAGGTATTAATTGCGATGTGTAACTTTTTACCATACTTATGTACATATTCAGATGCTTCAATTAAACGCTTTTCATTAAAATTTAATCCCGCAAAATGGCGAGCATTGGTATCATCTTTCAAACCAATATAAACGGCATCAGCACCGTTATCGATTGCTATTTTTAATGATGGTAACGAGCCGGCAGGGCAAAGAAGTTCCATATTTATACCTTTAGATTCTGCATTTTATTCGCCGTGTATTATGCAATAATTCTGACTGTAATGCGAATAGAAAGCAGGCAAAGTCACTAAAAACATAACAAATGATAGATCAATAGTGTCATATAAAAAGATAATTAATAGTGAAATTGTTTCTGATATCAACTACCTAGGCATAATCTTTGCTATACCTAGGTAAAAGTTAGTGACTTGCGCATGCGACTTAGAAATGTTTATTTTATATTATTCCCCAATAAAATATAGCAACATGATTAATTCACCATTGCTTATTGTTGAATGAATGATATTCAATACTTCATCGTTGTGGTAATAAACGAGGTTATCCACCAATCGGTGAAAAACTGTCATTACCAGTAACAGTTCTAATTGGTGATTATATTTTTTAGATAATGGTTATTTTGATTTGCTTTATTTAGGTTTATTTTGTAAAAATTATTGAGGAGTGTATACCGTCTTATTGATATTAGGATATGAATGAAATGGTAGAGTTTGCGAGAATTATGTGTAAAAGAGCTAACTATGTCTAAAGTATATTCTAAGCTAAAATCAACCACATGCAAAGAATCGACACCGCTACCCACCGAGCGGTTTTATACTATTGGTTACACACCTAACGGCGGATTTAGCAACCCCCAGCCGCAGCTCACTATTAAGGAGCGCTGGCTTGAGCAGATAGGCTTCTTTGCTGGGCACCCGGTCATCATTAAGGTTGAGCAGGATAAGTTAATTATTGAACTTGCTATGCAGATCTAGAAATGGATAAAAATAAGATCCCCACAGCGTGGGGATCTTATTTTTATAGGGTTTATCGGGTCAATCTAAGAGCATTAAATGCCCCGCACTTGTTACATAACATCTGACGCTCAATTTCAGAAGGATTATTTTCATTTGAAATATCCGTTACCTGCAAATAAGTTTTTTGGCACACAGGGCAAAGTACTTTTATTGTTGGATCTGTAGCAATACTTTTTCCTGCTTCAATCCATTTCATAACTGTTTCACTACTCATATTATTTGTTCCCTAAAATATTTGATGCTTTTTCTGCAAAATCAAATGCAGCTTTTGCTTCTTGTGCTGCTAAAGCTCCAGATACGCCACCTGCGGAGGATGATGTATATAAGCGATGTAATTCATGCAATATTGTTTTTTGTAATTCAGCTTGTGACTTAAACGCTGCTTTACCAATTTATACCATTGGCTACGTGCCACAAGGCATAAAACCTAACCCACGACCACAACTGACCATTAAAGGCAGGTGGCTGGAGCAGATAGGCTTTTATGTGGGCAGCCCTGTTATCATTAAGATTGAACAGGGCAAGTTGATTATAGAGATTGATTTACGAGTTTAAAAAACTATAACTTATAAATAATCTTTAATTCTTTTATATAAAAATTCATAAAAATTAGTAGCATAAAACTTACATTCAGCAGATGGGAACATAATGTATATTGGACATTCCCCATTATCAAATTTAGTATAATCAAAATAATACACATCACCAAAATCTGTTTGGCTAACAACAAGTTGTGTGTTTTTTATAATGTTATTTTTCATATCAATGATATGATGATAAACAATATCCCCACCATTAACCGATTCAAAATCTAATCCGTAAATGCTGTATATTTCCTCTCCACATATTTCACCACCACGGTATTCACGTAAAAACCATTTATAAGAAGTAGTTAAAGGAAAACCTAAATATTTTTCAGCTTTTAAAATCCATGATTCATCAACCGCATCTTCCGGAGTACCAAAATTAACTATATTTTCGTTTTTATTGATGAATTCAATTAGTACATTTTTTGTTATTTCATTCATAATTTTTACCTATATGTTTTTGCTCTTTCGATCCAATATTGAGTTTTCCATTTATTGAACTCACCTCTATTAATTCCCGAAGGAATAGTATTAGGATTAACATGAATCACAGTTTTATTTTGTTGATGAAATGTTTGCGTAACTTCAGCAATAGCTCCATTTTTATTTTGTGTCATATGGTGTAAATTAATCGGATTTCCATCATGACCAATAGGTGCTCGACCAGATGCCATTCTTTCTAAATTTGTTCCTTCAATTATTTTCCCTTTATCTGTCCAAGTTGTCATCAAATTCGGATCAAACAAATCATTACGTTGATAAACCTTATTACCATTAAACTCTATAGGATCTTTGCTCCAATATTTTCGCTCTTGCCCAAAATATTTTGCTGCATCAGCCTGTGTTGCACTATTCGTCCCCTTTCCAGCAGTATTACTAGCTTTATTTGCTGAGCCTACGTCAAGAGCGTTTAGTTTATTCTGAGCTTCTTTAACTAACTGACTAGCTTTTTTTGTATCGCCTACTTTTAATGCCGCTTTTGCTTCTTTTAAGAGCTGAACAACTGCATCACCTACACCAGGTATTAATCCAACTGATGCAATAGTATAATCAATAACATCTTCAGCTTCAGCAAATGCTTTTGCATCACCTATTATTGGAGTAAAATCAAGGAGTGTATTTTCTATATTAGCTAAAAGTTCACCGGCCTCTTTATAGGGTTCTACAATTTCTTTCTGAATTTCAGCAGACTGCTCAAGTATAGCGTGTTCACGTGCATTGTCATCTAAATTATTACAAACATCATCTGTATAGCAATTGTATTGAGCTATCATTTTTGATTCTGTGAAAAAGAAATCAAAAACAAGATTCTCTTCATTATTCTCAACCGCATTTTTACTGCTACTAATAGCCGCACTAGCATCACCAATATTACCACCGCCGGCAGCTACCGCAAGGCCGGAGGCTAGTTGAGATAGTGCACTGATGGTTTCTTTTTCCTCTTCGGTTAAATCTTTGACTTCTTTGCCATACAGTTGTTTGCGGATGATATCTGCTGCTATTTCTCCGACCACAGCACCAGCTCCACCGGCAAGTCCTGAGTTACCTTGTAGTTCCGCAACAACTGCGCCGAGTATGGAATGCGCAATTAACCTTGCAGCTTCATTATCGCCTGTATGCAGTTTTATCTGCTCCGCTAACCATGGTGCACTAGCGCCAGCAAGGCCACCAGCAATATCGCCAGTGATAATGCCGGTAATAATTGCCACAGCTGAGTCAACGCCTTTACTAAAGTCATTGCCCATTTTACCATCTTTTGAGTCTTTACCGGCATCTTTATGAATAGTGCGCTCAAGCTCTTTAACCTGTGACGCTAACTCTTGTAAGCTAGTGACAATGTTTTGTTTGGTCTGTTCATCCTCTTTATTAAAGATAGGTTTGAGTTTGCTATGGGCATTTTCGGTATCACGACTAAGTTCATTAATATCTTGTGTTTGCTTATCTTGGTCACGAATGATTAACTCACCGTCACTGATTGCCGCGTGCGTAATATTCGAGGCTTCATCGTTATGGTCATAAACGGTTGGTTGGCCACTGGTCGGTGAAAAACCACCACTACCAGGTCCTTTACTTACCCCAATAGAGCCCGAGGCGCTACTGACATCATATTCGGCTTTGTTTTTAATATCAGTAAAGCCAATAGTGCCGGTATCTAAGCGATTTTTTGACCGGTCAGCTTCAGAGGCTATCACCGCACCATTTAGTTGGGTATGTTCACCCACAGTAATATCATAACCACCACTACCAGCAAATATGCCCGATTGCTCGTTAACCGATTCATAATTACTCTTCATCCGGTCTTGAGCAAAATTAGCACTCGCACTACTTGCACCATAGCAAAATGGCGGTACACAGATGCTGGCACTTGCACCAACACTGGTGTGTTTAGCATCATATTTTTCTTTATCTTGTTCACTACTGATGGTTAAGTGACGACCTATATCGGCAATGACTTGCTCACCAGACAGCTCCGCGCCCGTTAAAATAACATCTCGACCACTCTGGATGTTAAGTGTATTACTGGCGGTGATGGTGCTGTTTTGATTGATATCACTGGTACCGTTTTCTTTACCTTTGGATTGACTGGCGGCTAACTCAATTGAAAAACCATTTTGCCCGCCCACTAATCCAAAGCCGACACCAACACCATAGTGACTGCCAGAATCCGTGCTTTTCAATTTTTCAGTGCTGTTTGCTGAGTCAAATTTGATATCATTACCCGCATTGAGATTGACATCTTTACCTATAATTTCAACGCCTTTGCCTTCAATATTTTCTTTTGCATTGATATTCACATTTTGACCAGCATGAATAACCGTACCGGCTTGAGTATGACTGTTATACTCTGTTTTTTGTTTTGAATTATCAGCGGTTATGCTTGCGTTGACTTTAATCAAAGAAGAGCCACCACCATTAGCATTACTCTCCGCATTTGCTGTTGGTTGATTTACTTCTACCGGTGCATCGGACATATTTAAATCAGCTTGTGCCGCATTTACACCGGCTTGTGCCATATAAATAGCGGCTAAACGTTTATCTTCCTTATTTTCAATCGCTTTTGCTGCTTTTTCAATTGACTGTGCTGCGGTGACCGCATAACCAGAGGCCGAGACTGTTACTCCATATTGTTTATTTTGAGTCTCTACTTTTTGGTAAATATTGTCCTCACTGGTTTCCATAATGACATTTTTACCCGTTAAGTTTACTGATTTACCAGCGGTAATATCGACACCCGCTAGTTTGACGTCATCACCAGCAATAACATTGATATTGCCTTTAGCACTGTTTAGTCCACTACGGATATTGCTTTGTGTTGCTTTATCTTCTAATTCTTTATAACGGGAGTGTTGATAGCCAACTGTACCACTGTAGCCATTGCCATTTAATTCACCTACGACTTTATTGTAACCTTTACTTTCACTATGTGATTGATTCGTACTAGCACCAATATCAATATTGCCTTTTTCCGCACGTAAGTTGATATCATCTTGAGTATTTAATAGGCTACCTTTAATGTCGATGTTGCCTTCATGGCTATTGATGGCAATATTATTCGCCGTTAGTGTGGAGGCGTTTTGACCAATGACTTCACTATTACTTCGATTCCCTGAGCTTTCACTACCAAATGGTAAGATGCTTGCACCATGATTTGGGCTACCATTGATAAATCGTACTGATGAGCCCGCCGTTGGTCCAGCCGTCGTTGCACTCCAGTTTTTACTTTTAGTTTTACTGTATTCCGATTGTTTATCGGTAGCAGTTTCAATAATGACGTGACGATTAGCATCAATAATGATGGCTTCACCGGCGGTTAAGTCACTTCCACTAATGACAACATCGCCATGCGTTAATTGTCCTTGTGAATCCCTTTCCTGACTATTAGTGGCATGAAGTTGTATATTGCCAGCTGCAGTTAATGTGCTACCATTACTATATTCACCGTGTAAACTTGATTCACTTTTTGTTGACGATTTATGGTATGAAATTGGGGATGAGGCTGGGTTACCTATATCCATAGCTAATGCAGCCAGTTCACCGGTAAATTGTTTCGCTTTTTCAACCTTATTACCTGAGGATTTGAAAATATCATGAATATTTTGCACACTCTCAGTTATTGGATTACTAAACGAAATACCAACACCCGAAGATTTTGATTTGAAAGTCTGTTTTCTATCAACAATATCATGGCCAGGGATAATCGAAATATCTTCACCACTGATGTCTATATGACCGGTGGCGCGTTTATCATCACCTTCTGCTCGACCGGCAATAATGTCACTGCCACTAATGGTTACTTGTTTATTGGCCGAGATAATCACATTACCACCGGAGGTACCGACTAAACTGCCTGCTTGAGATTGATTAACTTCATTAGAGGTTGAGGTAGCCTTGGTTGATTGCGAACCAACACTTATTCCTTTTGAACTTGTTGATACTCCAGATGTTTTTGTTTTTTGTTTCTCATAGCGGTAATAAGTTTCTTCTGCCGCTTCAATATTTACATTATTACCCGCATTGAGGTAGACATCTTGGGCCCCTATTACCATGCTGCCCGATATATCTAAATCATGCCCTGCTTTTATTGTTACACTATTGGCACTTAGTTCACTTCCTTTAGAAGTATTATTATCTATTACTGTATGTGAACTACTTTTTGTTTTACTCAAAAAGCCTTTAGATTTACTTTTATGAAATTCATCTAAATCAAAGTGCTCTTTTGAAGCTTCTATACTGATATCATTTCCTGCTTGTAAACCAAGGTGGTTACCGGTAGCAATGTCTACGGTTTTAGCTGTTATATCGTTACCAGCAGTTAACTGAACATTATTAGCCGCTGTAATTTGTGTACCTACAACGCTTTTTTCGTTTGTTCTGCGATAATCTTTTTTACTGGTAATATCAAATTTTTCTTCCAGCTCTGCGGTGGTAAAGCCTATGTTGTGGCCAGCTTGTAACCAAGTGTTACCTTCGTTGCCATTATTGACAATATAACCGGCTTTTGCATTAATATCGTGACCGGCATCAATCACAATATTGCCATTATTCACCAAAATCGTACTGGCCTGATCAATATTGGTCAGCCGATTTCGATCGCGGGTTTGGGTACGCGTGCTTGATAATAAATTAATATCGTTATCGGCTGATAAATAAACTAATTTGTCACCAAATAGGTGACCCAAATTGGTAATATCATTTTCGGCTTCAATTTGAATTCGGTCACCATAGATGGTCCCTTTGTTAGTGACATCATGGCCTTGTAATAACGCATCTTGTTTGGCGGCAATTAAGCCGGTGTTATTGAGTTGTTCACCTTTAACAAAAATATTGTCACCCGCAATTAATGCGCCATCAGTACCTAATTGAGGTCGGTTAACCATATAGACTTGTGGTACAAGTACCTCAGTTGGTTGACCATTTACCATAATGCTTTTTTTCACTAACAAGACGATATCGTTGGTTAATGCCCGCATTTGTTCGCCGGTTAATTCCACCCCAATTGCAATACCAAATTCTTTAGCAAAACTGATACCCGCATCCATTAATGCCTGATATTGTTCCATATCAGATTTATAGCCGTGCAAGTAACGGTGACCGGTTAAGCCAACAATTTGTTGTTGAATAAGTTGTTGTTCATAGTAACCATCTCCTAACCGTTTTAATACTGAATCTGGGTTGCCACTTAGACGATTAATCATATAATCAGAACTTAACCATTTTTTACGGTTAGTAAAACGCGGATCGGTTTCAACAATATAATTTTTGTCAGTCTCTTTATTGACTATCCATAAGCTATTATCTGGTAAGGTTAAGTCCGGCTCATAAACACTAATGGTTTTCGATGGTGTTATGTCATTGCCGGCTTCAGGTAGTGTCGATTCATCAACGGCAGGGGGATTATTTTCCTGATGAGGTAAATCCTCTTCAATCGTTGTTGTCGGTTTTGGCAGAATCGACGTAATGGTGCCTGGTTGATGGTTGGCATCAGTTTTGATATGAGTTCTATCTGATTGATTTGAATTAATGGCAATACTTTGTGCTGAAACCACTTTAGCTTGTTGGGTCAGTGTATCATTGACGGTTTTATCCACCGCAACTTGGTTATGTTTGTTTTCAACATTCACTTCACTGCGTGGTTGCTCAGTCAATGATGTTTTTTCAACAATTTGATGGTCGACAATATTTTTATTTAATGCATTATCAACGAAAATTTCATCGGCTTTATTATATTCACCTTGATAGTAACAGCCATATTTGTCCTGCTTATGCCTTTTATGTAGATAAATACTTCCTGAATACACATATTTAGAGACTGCTTCTTGAGCATGATTATTAAGTTGGGTTGCATTAATATTGACCGTGTTACCCGCAACTATTTTACTGTCTTGATTATTAATGGTTTGTCCGTGAATAATCACATTACCCGCAGCACTGATTTTACTTGGATCTGTCTCTAAAATAACGGTACGGTATTTATGTTTAATGACATTAAATTCCCATGAGTCGGCAACACCATTAATCCCTTTTGATGGAACACTCATTCGTTGTAAACTACCCGAATGCCGTAAATGCTCAGGAATATCATTCCACCAATAAAAACATCGTTTATGGCTTGCACCACTTTGACAAGCTATACCGGGCATACGTTTTCTATGGATACGATATGTCACTTCATTAGGTGAATATTTAGCTTGACCATCCCCGTTTGAAGTTTGGAAGTAGGTTTCGGTTTCAGGTGGCTCATCCGTTGGGCGCATTTCAGTAACAATATGATCATTCATATTATTAAGTTCATTAGTCGCTATATATAAATCACCCTGTGCTTCAATCGTGGCTGAGTGGTTATTAATTTGCTTGGCAGAGCCAGTCACACTCCAGTTTTCATCCAGTTCACCGCCAATCACAAAATTACCTAAACTAAGTAATTGGGCATGGGCATAGTTATTTAACGTACCCACACCTAAATGGAAATTTTGTCGAGCTGCAATGACCGGAGCCATGTTATTGTTTGCCAGATTATTTAATATATTGGCATGAATAGCTAAGTTATCTGCATAAATTCGGCCACCGGCTAAATTATCTAATTGATGGGTTCGCATCACCGCCGTTGTTGCGTCAATTAAGCCATGGTTGGTCACGTTTTGGTGTTTTAATGAGAGATACTCAGCACTAATTTCAGCGTGTTGTTCATTGGTTAACTGCTGGCTTTCTAAGGAAACTTGTTGACCTGCAGTAATTTTATTTTTATTAACAATATCTTTTTGTGTGCGAATCGCTAAATGCCCATTTGCAGACAATTCACTTTCATTAATAAAACTGTCTTGTAAATCCAGTGATAAATTATTTTGGCTTTTCATGGTGCCATCACCACGATATGCTTTAGTTTTTAAATAGATATCATTGGCCAGTAAGTGTCCATGACGGTTATCAAAGTCTTGGGCATTGATTATCAGATTTTGATTGGCGGTTAATTTGGCTTGTTGGTTGTTTAAATCATCAATTTCAAGCACGATATTATTGGCCTGATATTCAGATGCTTGATTATCAAGTGAGTTTGCTTTGATATCTATCAGTCCATTGGTTTTTAATGTCGCCGATTGATTTATCACATTTGCTGATTTTAAAACTATACCCTTATTAGAGAGTAAGTTAGCCTGTGAATTGTCGATATGATGGGTTGATTGAATATCTATCAACCCATTTGCGGTGAACTGCGCATCACGATTATCTAAACTCTCAGTGGCTTTTAGTTTGATATCGTTTTCCGATAATATTGTCGCTTGCTGATTATTTTGCTCAGTTGCGTCAATCGTAATATTGCCTTTAGCCTGTAATTCGGCATGTTGATTGTTTAACTGGTCAGTATGAATATTCAAGGCTTTTTCAGCAATCATTTTAGCATGTTGATTATCCATGCTCTGGGTGTCGATTGTTAAATCCCCTTTAGAATAAAGCTGCGCTTGCTGATTATTCAGGTTTTGGCTGGTGATATTAAGCCCTTTATCACCCGCGAGCAGTAATGCTGACTCATTATTTAGCTGATCGGCTTTTAACACTATTTGTGATTGGGATTGAAGTGCTGCTTTGGTATTATTCAGTGTGTTGGCATGGATCTGAATATCCTTTTCAGCAACAAAAATAGCTTGATTATTATCAATGTTTTGACTGTTAATCGTAATTTCATCCGCTGCTTTAATCACCCCTTCACGGTTAATTAAGTGATTTGCCGCTATGATAACAGATTGGTCACTAAATAATTTTGCTTGGCTGTTATCTAGATCATCAGCATCAATGGCTATAGTTTCTTTTGCACTAAGCACGGCATGCTGATTGTCAATTTGCTTAGCATGGATATTGAGTGATTGATGACTGGCTAATTGAGCAGCTGTATTGGCTAACTGCTGCGCATTAATGCTGATGGCTTTTTTAGCTATCCATTTAGCTTTATTATTGTTAAGTGTTATGGCGCTGACGTTGATATCCCCCTCTGCGCCTATTTCACTCTCAGTTGTATCTATCGTGTCAGCGTGTATGGTGATGTCTTGGTCACTGATGAGTGAGGCTTTATCATTCTTTACGGTTTGTGCGGTAATATCAATATTACCTAAACTGTAAATGTCTGATGCTGAGCTATTAAGTGTGTTGGCATTAAGCTGCATATTTTTTAGTGACGTTAGCTGTGCCTCTTGCATCGACAACGTTTGTTCACCGACAATGTGCATGTTACCTTTACTGGCAATTTTTGCTTTATTAAGCGAGGCATCTTGGCTATTAAGATTGAAATCCCCTTCAGTGAGATAATCCGCTTCATCACTGGCTAATGAATCGGTTTGGATATCAATGCCTTGCTTCGCTTTAATTTCACTCTTTTCATTATTAATAATGTTACTTGTAACGTTTATTTTACCACCAGTAAAAAATGCACTATGTTGATTATCAAGATGCTGAGCATTGATAGCGATAGATTGATTACTGGATAACTGGGCATGAGTATTACTTATCACATTAGCATGAATATCAATGTCATTTTCAGTGATAAGTTTGGTGTTATCATTAAATAATTGATTATTGGCATTAATAGTTATGCCGTCTTTAGTCTGAATCTGCGCTGAGGTATTATCAATATCTGTTGCATTAATAATCAGACGACCATCAGTTAATAATACCGTCTCTTGATTATTAAATTGTGTAGCATCAATATCAATATTTTGTTTGGCTTCAAGGATCGACTTTTGATTATTAAACTGATTTGCAAACAGTGAGATAGTACTTTCACTTAACCAATTTGAATGTTGGTTATTCAGTGTTGTTACGTCTATATGCATACCCGATTTTGCATACATCTTTGATTCTGCAGTATCGGCTTGCTCGGTTTTAATCTTTAATTGTTGATTGGTAACAAGCTGTGCTCGATTAAATGCCACAAAGGCTAATGCATTAATGATTATATCTTTTGCGGACTTAATAATGGCATCATCCGCATGAATATTGGCAGCAGTAATTGCAATTTGGCCATTAGAGAGGAGTTCACTTTCGTTTAATTGTTGATGTTGCCCTTTTAATGTAATATCACCTTTCGAACCGACATAGGCCTGATTTAAATCGATTTTATCACTATTAATTTCAATTTGCTGGTCTGAATATAACGTTGCTGATTGGCCATCAAACTGTTCACTGGCCGTTAATTTAAGGGCTTGCTCAGCTTGTAATACGCTATTTTCACTGGCTAATTGTTTGCTATTAATAGTTAATGACTTGCCTGAAATTAAATCGCCATCATTGTTATTTATTGTTAGCGCCCGTATCGCTAATTCACCTTTTGATACAATGAGGCTTGATTGATTATCAAATAAACCTGTTATATTGATGGTGGTGTTATGACCACTTTGCCATTTTGCGTTGATATTTTGTAATTTATCACCAGTAAAGATTAAATCTTGACCACTGACTAAGACGGTATCGTTGTTATTTAAATGCGTAAATAGATAATTAATTGACCCCGTTGCTTTTAATTGACTTGATTGGTTGTCAATATCCTCGGCTTTAACATTGATATCCTTGTCAGCAATCCAATGTGATTGTTTATTCTGTAGTGTTTTAGCGGCAACATCAAGATAACCTAACGCACTGATTTGTGAATAATTTAACACTAAATGATTCGCCTTTAGTGATAGCGCATCAGTGGTCAGTAATTTAAGATATTGCGCATAAAGGTTATTGGCATTGATATGAATTGACTTCTTCGCTTGTAAATCCGCTTGGTTAGCCGATAAATCTTGTGCCTTAATCTTTAGGTCCTGTTCAGTGATAATTTCAAGCTCATCAGCATTGATGTTGCCAGCGGAAACAGTGATAGCATCTTTAGCACTTAACGCGGCTTTTTGCATATCTATATCATCGGCATCAATGGTCAATTTGCCATACGTTAAGATGTTAGCAGCTTGACTTTGCACATGATTTGCCTTCACTGCAACATCTTCTTCAGCAATGAATGTGCTATTGTTATTGGTTAATGTCTCGGTTGATACGGCAATCCCTTTTTTGGTTTGCAATGTGGCGTTGGAGGTATCAATTGATACGGTATGATTTAAATTGAGTTGTTGCTCAGTTTGTAAATGTGCTGATTTAATCGAAAGTTGGTCACCAATCAGATTTATCTCATTGGCATACGTTTGGCTATCATCAAGATTAATGGCTTGCTTGGCCTTTAATGATAATTTGTCACCGGCTTTATTTTGACCGTTTAAGGCAATGACATTAGCATCGGCGTTAATATTACCTGATTGCGTCAGTTTACCTTGTGTATCAATACCCGCAATGATGGCACTCTTTTGCTGACTATGGATGTTATTGGCACTAAGTTTTATATCTTTTTGTGCAATTAACGTTCCATCATTATTAATGGTTTTACCACTATTGAGTTTAATATTTTGTTTACTGTAAATTTGTTTTTGATTATCAATATTATCTCGGCTACTGATTTGAATATCTTTTGTCGCCTGTATCGCTCCGCGGTTAGTTATTTTACCCTCGGCACTAATGCTAATATTGTTGATGCTGGCACCTAATTCACCTGCATTATGTACACCGACCCCTTTTTCGGTGCCCACCATGCGTATTGAGCCAGCATACATCCCGCCAAATTGCGAGACATCAATAGATACCTCAGGTCTTTCACTTGAATTAGTATCATCTAAAGGCTCAACGGTTTGGCTGTCTTGGCTAACCTTATTTTTCCCTGTTACCACATTAAGCTCATTTGCCCAAATAGCTGAGTTGACTGATACTGTATGGGAAATTAAATCGGTATAGCTTTGCTCTGAACTATCTAATCCTTTTCCGGTGACCGTAATCTTACCTTGCTCAACCTGATAACCGGTTAAGTCACCATTTTGTAGAATAGGTTTACCGGTCGTGAGCGTTGAGCGACTGGCATTAATAAAGCCACAACCATTACAGGTAATGCCTGAGGGGTTGGCAATGATAACTTGCGCCTTTTGACCGGCGACTTCAAGTACACCATTAAGTTGACTTGGGTTACGAGAATTGACCTCATTTAAAATGATTTTAGCCGGTCCACTGTTTTTTAAAAATTCATTACCTTGTACATGACCCGCAATTTGAGTTTGACTGATTTTACTGCTGTTGTTTAATATCGCCCCTTGCTGTGCAACATCAAATTGCTGATATTTATTGTGAGAAACCCCTTTTTTGTTTGGCGTTTGAATATTGACTTGTGTAATACCGTTAGCGGTATTAATCACTTGCGGTTGTTGATGTTTCGCGGCTTGTTTATCGGCAACAATATCGCTGGCACCATAAACAGGTGAACTGAGGGTGACAAAACCTAACGAAAGAGATACGAATAAGGTTATCGGTTTAAGTGTGTAAAAAAGTGATTTGAGTGCCGGTAGTTTTTCATCCGTAGCTGTTTTTTCTTTACCACCTGATGTTTTAGCGATTTCCGCTACCACCATTTGTAAACCACGCTTTTTATTAAAAATAACTCGATATAACTTCTTATTCATCATCTATTCCTTACTTAATACTGCTTATTCTTGTTTTAGATTGACTACGGTACAACGTTAGGACTTGCTTTTGTTTGTATTTATTGCTTCGTATGACTAAATAATAATTTTAATAGTTCCAGTTAACATTAAAGCCCAATGTTAATGGGTTGGTTTTAAAACCTTTGGGTTTGCGGATTGGTTTACCGGCAAAGAAATCATAATAAAAACCATAATTATTTCCACGAATACCAACCACGCCACCGGTTAAGTGTCGACCTAGTAGGTACTCACTTTTAGCACCCGACACTTCACCCGTATCGATACCTAAATATGGTTCATGATTAAATGGCCCTTGCCAGGAAAGTTCATTACGCAAGTACCATCCACGGTCTGCTTTTAATGTTAATTCCCCATCAAAACCACGTACAGACCAACGGCCACCAATTGAAAATTGGTCTGGTGAAGTTAAGTCATCGCCACGGGTATATTGGCCTTGATAGTCTAAACGATAGCGAAACGATTGCTCTTTCACTTTAAATGGCACATTGGCGGAGAAATTAACCAGAAAAATATTTGACAATGCACTGCTGGTATCTTCAGGATTGTCTTCTTCGGGGGCTTTTTTGGCATTAAACCAACGAACCCCTTTTTGATAGCTAACACCCACATCTAAAGTTATATCGTCAATATAATGTCGATGTTGTAACCCTAATTGCCAATGCGTAGTTTTACGTTGTTCGTTCTCTATTTCAGTGTCATTAATATAGTTATGAGATTCACGAAGGGTAATGCCATAACTTAAGGTTGTTTTTTGTGATTCATTACGATGAATTACTCGGCTGATTTGTACATTAGCATTGCGGCTGCGACCACTATACTCAAAATTCTCATTTTGACCGGCTATCGTTTGATGGTATTTATTGCCGGATAATGATGCGCTCAGTAACCAATAGCCATAAGGGATAGAATAAGATAAAAGGAAGTTACGTGAGCCATATTTTCCTTTACCATTAATATCATGACCACCGGAGACATAAAACGCATCGCTTAAGGATAATAGATTGTCTAAATATAAAGTCGCACCAGCTTGGTCTCGGCCAGTCGCTTTTGTTCCCGAATCATCAACCGATAACCCTAATCGCCACATTTTGCTTTGCTCTCGCGTGATAACCACATCACTTTCCCCTGGTTTATCGCCCGGTACCAGTTTCATTTGGCTGGAAACTGTCGGTAACCGCTGTAGGTTTTCCAGACCTTGTTCGATATCACGTAAGTTAAGATGTTGATTTTCTCTTACTGGCATTGCGCTATACAATTGAGCATATTTATCACTATCATCACTGTAGTAGAGTTTTCGTACTTTTCCTTCCACTAATAATAGTTTTAATGTGCCTGACGTTAAATCTTGCTCAGGCGCCACCACGCGAGTGGTGATATATCCATAGCTAATTAAGCGGTCTTGTATTTTGGTCATCAATAAATTGACACCTTCTACACCTAAACAACGGTGCTCGGCTTGACGAGCCAGTTTATTGATAGGAATAAACCAAGGTAATTTATCTCGTTCTAATAATTGCACCTGATGAATATTGAAACAAAATGACTCTGTTGGAAAATGGATGTCACTTGTTTCATGAGTTGGTGGTAATAAATGGATGTCAGGTGCCGAAGGCGTTAATGTATCTTGAAGGGCTCTATCACGCTCTTGTTGGCGGATCAGTTGCTGATCACTCAGTTGTTGCGTTTTTGGCGGTGGTTCAGCTAACGCAACAAACGAGGGTATGATAATAGCACCCCAGGCAAATAAATGTTTTTTAATCGATAAATTTATCATATTAATTACAACATAACATCACATAAAAATAGACATAAAAACCATGCTAACAACAAAATACAGGAAGATCCACGCGTAAAACTGATATATATCAATTTATAATATCTTTTAATGATATATTCAATATCATTCGTATTGTTTATTTCAATTACTTATTCGATTAACCGCTCCTTTTTTTTATAAACATCAGTAATAAATGTTTTGGGGATTTTTCTTAAATCTTTTAAATATATTTATTAGATTAATCAAGTGATTACTCTGATTTTATATTTATATTTAGTACAGCGTGGTTAGATGAGTAACAGTAAAATGACGAGGATATCTTGATGATGAAACTAGGATATTTATCATTTAAAATGATCCTTTTTGCTTTTTTGGAATTAAATAACATTTACCAAAAATATATTGTGACTAGTATTAATATGGCTAATTATTATTGCTAGTCATGTTTTTACTTGTATAAATATTGCTGATTCGACTAATTTTTTTATTTTAAGTTTTCCTCTATTAACAATGGCTGGCAAAGTTAGTATAAAACCTTTATACTATGTGGCAATTTTTAGTAATACTTGCTGTGTTGCTAAATCAACCCGTTCTTTAACATCATCAATTGGAAGAAAATTATGCATCCGATGCTGAATATTGCTATTCGTGCTGCTCGTAAAGCAGGTAATGTGGCCATTAAGGCTTATGAAAATCCAAGTTCAATCGAAATTGACACTAAAGGTGCCAACGATTTTGCTACTAACGCTGATCGTGCTGCTGAAGCCTTAATTATCGAAACGATCAAGAAAGCGTATCCTGATCATACTATTATTGCTGAAGAAAGCGGATTAGCTAAAGGTAATGATGCTGAAACGCAATGGATAATTGACCCAATTGATGGTACTACTAATTTTATTAAAAATATTCCTCATTTTGCTGTTTCGATTGCCGCTCGAGTTAAAGGTAAAACTGAAGTTGCTGTTGTGTATAATCCAATGAGTAATGAACTTTTTACGGCTGCACGAGGTAAAGGCGCACAACTAAATGGTTACCGTATCCGTGTAAGTAATGCTAAAGACTTAGAAGGTAGCGTTTTGGCAATGGCTTTCCCTTTTAAAGCTAAACAACACAGCGATAGTTATTTTGCAGTATTGCAAAAATTATTCACTAAATGTGGTGATTTTCGCCGTACAGGTTCAGCAGCATTAGATTTAGCTTATGTCGCATCAGGGCGTTTAGATGGCTTTTTTGAAATCGGCTTAAAACCATGGGATATTGCTGCTGGTGAGCTGATTTTACGTGAAGCTGGTGGCGTGGTTACTGATTTTGCTGGCGGTAATAATTATATGGTTTCTGGTAACATAGTTGCAGGCAATCCAAGAATCGTTAAAGATCTGCTTGTTTCTACTCAAAATGATTGGCCAGAAAATTTGCGTAATTAATTTTACTTTCTTTATCTAAATGCAGGGCTGTCTTATCCCTGCATTTTGTCTTTATATCTTTTATCAAAAATATAAATTTGCTATTGGTTATTGTGGATCAGTTATTGCTGTCATGGAACAATTAACTTGTAAGCCTTGATTGTTTAAATAGTCACTACCCCAAATATACATCGATTCGAGAACAGGCCTGATACTTTTGCCAAAGTTGGTTAAAGAATATTCTACTTTAGGTGGTACAACGGGATAAACGTGTCGATGAATTAGGCCATTTGCTTCAAGTTCACGTAGCTGTTGGGTTAGCATTTTAGGTGTAGCGGTTGGAATTTCTTTCTGTAATTGTGAAAATCTTAAGGTGGTTTCGGTCATCAGTTTCCATAAAATGAGCGATTTATATTTACCACCAATCATATTAATTGCGGCATCAACTGGACAACAGGTGATAGGTTGATGTTCTTTTCCACAACAAGTGGTATTAATCGGATTATTTTTCACATTATTATCTCAATGGTATCTTTTTAGGTAGTATATATCAAAAAAGTGCATTCTTGTTAAAAGGATAATTAATATTACAATAGCTATATAAATCACATCAAAAACCACGGGAAACATCAAATGAAAACCGTCGAATATAATTTTTTTGTGGAAGAGATGAGTTGCGCATCATGCGTTAGTCGTGTTGAAAAAGCATTAAAAAAGATTGATGGCGTGATTAATGTTAGTGTTAACCTTGCGACAGAAAAGGCAACAGTTGAAGCTAATACTAATGTGCAATTAGAAGCCTTAATGGCAGCAGTCGATAAAGCTGGTTACCACGCCGTAAAGATTACTGAACCAGAAATTCATGCCCAAGATATGAGTAAACAAGCATCAATTTGGCCGATTATTATCTCTGTTATCTTAGCGATTCCTTTTGTGTTGCCGATGTTACTTGAACCGTTTGCTATTCATTGGATGATGCCCGCTTGGTTGCAATTAGTGATTGCTTCGATTGTGCAATTTGGTCTTGGCGCTAAATTTTATCGAAGTGGTTTTAATGCAGCTAAAGCATTATCAGGAAATATGGATTTGCTAGTTGCTATTGGTACCAGTGCTGCTTATGGATTGTCGCTTTATCAACTTATCATCGGTAATGATGATCACCTTTATTTTGAGTCGTCGGTTGTTATTATTACATTAATTTTAATTGGTAAATGGTTAGAGTCAAGAGCCAAACATCAAACGACTCAAGCGATTGAGGCACTTTCTGCACTTCGCCCTGAAGTTGCGTTAGTTCGACAAAACGATCAAGAAGTGAGTTTACCGATAAGTCAAGTTAAGGTTGATGATGTGGTTGTGATTAAACCCGGTGAGCGAGTTCCTGTTGATGGTGTTGTTATTGAAGGCGCATCAAGTTGTGATGAATCTATGTTGACAGGAGAAAGTTTTCCCGTTAATAAAACCCCCAATAGTGTGGTAACTGGTGGCACCATTAATGGTGAAGGATTATTGATAGTAAAAACAACAGCGGTACAAGCTGATTCGACTTTGTCTAAGATTATCGCTATGGTCGAATCTGCTCAAGCGAAAAAAGCGCCCATTCAGCGTATTGTCGATCGAATAAGTGCTATTTTTGTTCCTGTAATTTTAATCATTGCTCTGATTACTCTACTTGCATGGGGCTTTATTTCTCATGATTGGCAGCAAGCTTTACTACATGCGGTCGCGGTGTTAGTCATTGCTTGCCCATGTGCATTAGGATTGGCGACACCCACCGCCATAATGGTTGGTACGGGGGTTGCTGCTCGCCATGGTATTTTGATTAAAGATGCCGAGGCGCTTGAAACCTTACATAACATTAATACGGTAGCATTTGATAAAACTGGCACATTAACCATTGGTAAACCAGAATTAGTTGAACTGGATGTAATGGGCACAGAAACTGCCGATCAAATTCTTGCACTAGCGGCATCAATGCAAGCCGGAAGTGAGCATCCACTCGCTAAAGCAATTTTAGCGAAAGCTAAATCGTATAATTATGCGCAGAATATTACCTCGGTTGCAGGTTCAGGGGTAATGGCAACCATTGATAATCATGAATATTATTTGGGTAGTTTGCGTTGGATGAAATCATTAAATGCCTATTTTGTGGATATGCAGGATAAAATTAATGAACTTACCCAAAAAGGTTATACAATCTCATTTTTAGCCAAACAGCAATCGGAAAATGGTGTTGTGATATTAGCCTTATTTGGTTTTGCTGATGTAATTAAATCGGAAGCAAAAAATGCCATTGATGCATTACATCAATTAAACGTAAATACGGTTATGTTAACCGGTGACAATCAACAAGCGGCTAATTATGTAGCACAGCAATTACATTTAGATAAAGTTATTGCTGAGGTTTTACCACAAGATAAAGCCAATTATATTTATCAATTACAAAAAGAGAGCCAAAACCTTAACAATAGCAATAGTAATCATAAAGTGGCAATGGTGGGTGACGGTATTAATGATGCTCCAGCTCTAGCTGCGGCTGATATTGGTATTGCTATGGGAACGGGGACTGATGTCGCGATGCATGCAGCGAGTATAACGTTGATGCGTGGCAATCTATTTTTAATTGCCGATGCTATTGATATCTCTCGCCGAACCTATAATAAAATTAAGCAAAATTTATTTTGGGCTTTTTTCTATAATTTAATTGGCATTCCTCTTGCTGCCTTCGGCTTCTTAAATCCAATGATAGCCGGCGCTGCTATGGCACTTAGCAGTGTAAGTGTGGTAACTAATGCTTTATTATTAAAACGTTGGCAAGCACGTTCTGAGCCAAAATAGTATGATATTTTATAAAGTTAAAATAAGGAGATGTATTTTCTCCTTATTTTTTAATTTATAGTGTATCGCTTAACTTGAAACCAACTTGTGATCCTTTACCTTGCTCAGTAACAAATACCCCAACGGCAGTAATCAATTGTTCATTATAGTAAATTAATGGAATACGAGTGCGCATCCATGGTGGAATATGGTGTTCTTGCCATAATTTTTTGATTGATCGTGATCCTTGGCGCTGTACAATTTGAAATTGACCTTGCGCATGAAAACGCACCGAAACCGTTTCATCTTTTTGTGGTAAACGGCAGGTTAAATCTGTTTGATAATTAGGCTGTAAATGGCCTAAATTATCAGGCAAAGTGAGTGACGTAGCTAAATCCCACGGCAGGATTTGCTTTTCAATATCTTGATATAAAGGTAATAAATAGAGTTGGTTTTGATAGCGGCGAATCTGTCGATTATGCAAAATAAATTGCGGATTGGCATCTTCTTTCGCTTGAATAACGGTTTGCCAAATTAACGACAGTTGCTTTTGACTTGGCATGCCGATATGTTGCTCTCTAAACCACATTCGCAATATTGCATTACGTTTGTATTGAGAATAATCCCGTAAAGGTTGAATATTGAGTTGCTTAGCATTACCAATAATTTGCTCAAATTCAGCCAATAACAGCTCATGGATTAAAGCTTCTTGCTGTTGACATAATTCAGCACTACGAGCCACCATTTGTGAAAAATGTGGCCAACGTTGATTAAGTATTGGCATTACCTTTAAGCGTAAAAAGTTACGATCATAATGGTCGTCTTGATTACTTTCATCTTCAATCCAACTTAATAGATGTTGATTGGCATATTGTTCAATTTCTTGACGAGAGATCGTTAATAACGGTCTAAGATGTTGGCCATTTTCTAGAGGCATAGCGGATAAGCCTGTTGGGCCACTACCACGTTTTAAGGCTAGGAAGAAAGTTTCGCATTGGTCGTCTAGATGTTGTGCCGTACATAACAACTCATCACTTTTTAAATGTTGATAAATGGCTTGATAACGAGCTTCTCTGGCCTGTTCCTCAATATTGCCAGTACTACGATTAAGTTTTACTTTTTCAATAATCAATGGCACTTGCCACGTTTGGCATTGTCTCTGGCAATGTTCAGCCCAATTATCGGCATTTTTACTTAAACCGTGATGAATATAAATTGCTCTTAGTTGTAAATTTTGTAGCCGTTGCTTTAAGGTGACTAATGTGTGCATTAATACTGTTGAATCAACACCACCACTAAAGGCAACCAATAACGATTGCCGACCGTTTAGATGTTGTAAAATAGTTTGCTCAACAATATTGTCTATTTTGGTTTGGCTTTGATGGCTCATGTGCTATCCATTTATACTAAGCTTTGTAACGCATTAACCTTATTTTTGTGTAGATTGATTCGATCTAGGCCAGCAGCCAGATCGGCGATTAAATCATCAGGATCTTCAAGGCCAATATGTAATCGAATTAATGTACCTGTGAAATCCACTCCTGATACCGGGCGTATTTTCGCAAGATCTTCAGGTTGATTGGCTAAAATCAATGATTCGAATCCACCCCATGAATACGCCATCGAGAAGTGAGTCATATTATCTAAAAAATCAGATAATTGCACTTCGCTCAAATGATCTTTAAGTACAAACGAAAATAGGCCACTAGCGCCGCTAAAATCACGTTTAAAAAATTCATGCCCTTTACAGCTTGCTAATGCAGGATGGTTAACCGTGGCAACTTTGGGGTGATTTGCTAACCAGTTAGCTACTTTTAGTCCACTTTCGTGATGTTGTTTTAACCTGACCGCTAAGGTTCTTAATCCTCGTGCTGCCATATAAGCGGTATCAGCATCACACATTTGTCCCATTAAATAAGAACGTTCACGTAATCGATCCCAACATCGTTGATTAGCAACCGCAGTACCTAACATAGCATCAGAGTGACCGATTAAATACTTAGTACCGGCTTGAATAGAGATATCAACATCATGCTCTAATGCTTTAAATAAAACACCAGCAGCCCAAGTATTATCCATCATAATGACAATTTCCGGATTAATACTGCGAATAGCTTTAACTATCGCTGGCACATCATGCAGTTCCATAGTGATTGAACTTGGTGATTCAAGAAATACTACTTTGGTATTGGGTTTAATATGATTAGTAATATAGCGACCAATCAAGGGTGAAAAATAATCGGTTTCCACACCAAAATCTTTTAATATATGTTCGCAAAATTCTTGCGTTGGCTCGTAACTGGCTTCTGAAACCAAAATATGATCACCTGATTTGACAAAAGCTAAGATAGCATTCGCAATTGCTGCTGCACCACAAGGATAAAGATAACAACCTGCGCCACCTTCAATTTCGACCATGGCATCTTGTAAGGCAAAATGAGTCAAGGTACCGCGTCGACCATAAAATAATCCGCCTTTGGCTCGATTTTCCATCGCGTCTTTTTTCGCTTCTAGTGAATCAAAAACAAGTGATGATGCTCTCTGAATAACGGAGTTAACAGCACCTTGGGTATAACGTTTTTTTCGACCAGCATGAACTAATTTTGTTTGTAACGACATGATGCATCCTTAGTGAACCGATAAATTTCGATAACAGTTAGCATAGCATGCTGTTAAAATAGTAAAAAATAATTTTTGTTTAAATTGGCTTACATAAAATGTTAATTGCTCAACTTGCTCATTTAGATACGGCAGAAGTGAACTATTCATTATTATCACCACAAATCATTAATGATGCTGAGTCATTAAGTGGTTCACGAAAAAAACAGTTTTTAGTTTGTCGTTCAATTTTAGCTAGTTTACTTAAACAGTATTGTCATATTGATAGTTTGCCACCCATCATTATTGGTGATAATAGCCGTCCTTGCTTTTTACAACATAACCTGCCTGATTTTAATATCAGTCATAGTAAAGATTGGGTGGCAGTTGCCATATCCTTAAATGGTAGGGTTGGGATTGATATTGAAGTTGCTAGGCAGCGTAAAAATTATCTGAATGTCGCCAAAAATTATTTTGCTAATGAAGAATATCAATGGATATTAAAACAATCGGATACTTTAGCGGCATTTTGGCAACTTTGGACATTAAAAGAATCTGCACTTAAATTATATGCGAAAGGTGTTTGGCAAATAAAATCGGTCAAAATAGATGTTGAAAAACAGATGATTAGTGCGCCATTTGGACAGGATTTTTATTATCAATATCAGCAAGTAGAAGCAGTTCATCTTGCCGTAAATCATAATAAACCTATTACAGATTTTATTTTGCAATCTTAACAGGATAATCATCTGCTACACCGTGATGGTCGTAGCAGATTAATATTATTAATTTATTCTGCGCTGGAAGCAAGTAAACCAGACTCACTTAATGTTTTATTAAAATCTTTATCCATAAAGAATAAATCTCGTTTGTTTTCACCAACTAATTCCAGTTTATCAACAATGCTTTTAAAAAGTTTTTCTTCTTCATGTTGTTCAGCAACGTACCATTGTAAAAAGTGAAATGTTGAGAAATCTTTTTGGGTTAAAGCATAGTCAACAAGCTCATTTATCTCTTTGGTAATTTTAAGTTCATGTTGATATGCCGCTCTAAACACATCAAGCAGTGATTTATATTCTGATTCTGGTGCTTCAATTTTGCCAATAAGTGCTAATGCACCGCAATCTAACACATAATCAAATAAGCGTTCCATATGCTGGCGTTCTTCGCTAGCATGATCTCTTAAAAATTTTCCAAACGAAGGAAAATTTTGATCATCACACCATGCACTCATTTGTAGGTAAAGGTTAGAAGAATAGAATTCTAGATTTAATTGGTCATTGAGTTTTTTGACCATTTGGTTGGTTAACATTTCATTTTCCTCACATTGCTTTTTTAGTATTTCACTTTTTATTGAGATAAAGTGATTATTGATAAGTGTATGATAGCTATTCATACACTTATATTAGTTAAATTAGATAAATATCTTGAAGGATCTTTCTATTGTTATCATCTAATTGATATTCTTGGTGTAACCAATTATCTATTGTGTTATAGCGTTTTTTAATCTCATCGATAGCAGCGGTTAAAAACTCTTGCTTAGCTGAAAAAATGATTTTTTGTTTTTCAAACTCTTCAGCTGATAATTTACTTTTATTTTGGCTAAGTACTGCTTGACGATAATCATTTAAATATTGTTCGGTAAGCAAATAATCTTGCATAATAACGTCTTCGCTGACACCTAATGCAAATAGGGTTAAGGCGACACCGACACCAGTTCTATCTTTACCTACTGCACAGTGTTGTACTAATGGTTTGCCATTCGCATTAAGTAATATTGATATTAATTTTTTATAAGCTGGATTATTAAATGGTAATAGCTGATAGAGTTTAATCATAAAATCCAAAGGCGAATATTTTTTAAGTACGAATATATCATCACTAACTAAGCTTGCCGTAATTTCATCACTTAATGGATTTGCTGGGATATTAAAATATTGGCTATTGTTCCAAAGATTATCGGGATTACGATCGATTTCAAGTTGATCACGATAATCTAATACATAATGTAAATTAAGCTCATCAGATAAGAACTTTTTTTCCTCATCACTAAGGCGAGAGAATTCACCCGAACGATACAACATTCCTGAACGAATTTGGCGACCATCACTGGTTTTAATACCACCTAAGTCTCGAAAATTAATTCCATTTTGGATTGGTACAACTGATGTCATTATTGGTCCTTATTTCTGCTTAACTTTGCTTGCTATATTAACATGTTTCTGATTAGAATTGATTCATCGTTTTTGCATTATTATTGCTTGAGGAATCTATTATGTCGACTTTATCTATCTTATTATCGGAAAAACCTGCTCCATCTAAATGGGGTAAAGATGCTTTACTTAGTTTTTCTGATGATGCTATTACCATTCATTATCAACCTGACCATCGACATGGTGCCATTCAGCGAGCAGCTCGAAAACTAGATAATCAAGGTATTAAGTCAGTTAAACTTATTGGTGATAATTGGGATTTAGAATCTTGTTGGCATTTTTGGCTCGGTTATCGTAATGCTAAGAATAATAATAAAGTGAGTTGGGCCAAACTTGATAGTCAAGATAAGCAAGAACTAAAACATCGTCTCGCAATTATTGATTGGTGTCGAGATATTGTTAATCAACAAGCTGAAACATTAAGCCCGTTAGAACTGGCAATGCAAAGTGCAAACTTAATTAGTAATTATTCCTCAGATATTACCTATAACATTACTTCAGGTGAAGCATTAAAAGAACAGGATTATATGGGTATTTACACGGTTGGCAAAGGATCAGAACGCCCGGCAGCGTTGCTTGAGCTTGATTATAATCCGACTAAAAATCCTAAAGCCCCAATTGTTGCTTGTTTAGTCGGTAAAGGTATTACCTTTGATTCTGGTGGTTATAGCTTAAAGCCAAGCAGTTTTATGGAATCAATGCGATCGGATATGGGGGGCGCAGCATTGGTAACGGGAGCTCTGGCGCTTGCTATTGCTCGAGGTGTTAAACATCGTATCAAACTTTATCTGTGTTGTGCTGATAATTTGGTGAGTGGTAAGGCATTTAAACTGGGTGATATTATTCGATATCGTAATGGTAAAACTGTTGAAGTTGATAATACTGATGCAGAAGGACGGTTAGTTTTAGCTGATGGATTAATTAGTGCCGACAACGATAATCCTCATTATATTATTGACTGTGCAACCCTTACTGGTGCAGCAAAAATTGCTGTAGGTAACGATTACCATTCATTACTTTCGTTTGACGACCTCTTTGCAAATCAGTTATTAGCAAGTAGCCAAGTGGAACATGAAGCTTTTTGGCGATTACCATTAGCTGATTTTCATCGTAGTCAATTTCCATCATCTTTTGCTGATATGGCCAATTCTGGATTACCAAATACCGCTGGTGCAAGTACTGCTGCGGCATTTTTATCTCATTTTATTAAAAATTATAAACAAAATTGGCTACATATTGACTGTTCAGCTACATTCCGCAAAAGTGCCACCGCTTTATGGGCAACAGGTGCAACAGGTATTGGGGTAAGAACGCTGGCTAATTTGTTAACTATATTAAAATGATTAGTAATGATTTTATGATGCATTAAATAGAATTTTAAAAAAGTTTATAAATATATAAGGAATATCATGAATATAAAAAAGTTACTATTAGTTATGCCCCTCTTATTTTCTTTTGTTACTTATGCGAGGGATTGTACAACAGAATATGAAAATAAAAATTATGAAAAGGCACTTATTGAATGTACACAAGAAGCAGAAAAAGGTAGTTCAGAAGCGCAGTATCTTTTAGGTGACTTATATTATCAGGCTATAACAGGAGATGAGCAAGATGATTCACTATATCAAAAGGCTATTTATTGGTTTACAAAATCAGCCGAACAAGGTTATGTAGATGCACAATATACTCTAGGCATATTGTATGATCAAAGTGATGATGAAACACAAGATTCCCAAAAAGCGTTATTTTGGTATGAGAAAGCTGTAGAACAAAATGACCCCCCATCACAATATAATTTAGGTATTATGTATGAATATGGTCATGGCGTTGAACCAAATATACAAAAAGCTTTAACTTTGTATATAAAATCAGCTGAACAAGGTTATATGGATGCACAATACGCGTTAGGACTTATGTATGATAAAGGTGATGGAATAGAACAAGATAAACAAAAAGCGATATTTTGGTATGAAAAAGCTGCAGAACAAGGTGACTTCAACTCACAATTTAATTTAGCTCTTATGTATGATGAAGGTGATGGAGTTGAACAAAATAAACAAAAAGCAGCATTTTGGTATACTAAATTAGCGGAGCGGAATGTCGTCCCTGAAGCACAATACAGGTTAGGAATTATGTATGATAAAGGTGATGGGGTTGAGCAAAACAAATTATTAGCTAATAAGTATTTTAAACAGTCCTGTGAGCGGGGTTTTGAAAAAGCTTGTAATAAATTAAAAAAATAATCCTAAGATTTAATAAAAAACCACCTTAAATCACTAAGGTGGTTTACTTGAAGTGTTGATTAATTTTAGAACAACCTATTGTTTATCTTCAATCACAGTTGCTTTTTTAATATAGATTGGTTCAACAGGGACATTTTGATGTGGTCCCATGCGTTTTGTAGCGACATTAACAATTTTATCAACGACATCCATTCCTTTAATGACTTTACCAAAAACTGCATAACCATATTGGTCTGGTGATTGGTAATTAAGAAAATCATTATTGACAACATTAATAAAGAATTGGCTAGTTGCACTATCTACAACATTGGTTCTTGCCATTGCGATAGTTCCGCGATCGTTTTTCAAGCCATTATTGGCTTCATTTTTAATTGGTTGTTGAGTTTCTTTGAATTTTAATTGATCATCAGCGCCACCGCCTTGAATCATAAATCCAGGAATGACTCGATGGAAGGTTAAATTTTCATAATAGCCGCTATTGACATAATCAAGAAAATTTTTCGTGGTAATTGGTGCATGTTCACTATCTAATTCAATTTCAATATCGCCCATACTGGTTTGTAATAATACTTTGCTATCAGCCAATGCAACAGTTGAAAAAAGGCTTAATAGTAATGATATAAGTAATAGTTTGATTTTTTTCATTTAACAAATCCTTACTCCAAAATAGTGGGCAAATTATACCGAATATTAAATGAATTGAAATGATTAATATGACTAATTAACTAAAATTCTGGGTGATAGATTCCAATATTGCGATTAATAAATAAAAAATAGTTTTTATTTATTATAATTCATTTTATTAGTGAGTTTATTTTCTATTTTCTTTGTATTTTTAAGCATATTTTGTAGATAAAAAACCCTGTTCCTCAAAATTTTTTGCTAAGCGATGAATTATTATGCGATGTATTTTATGTAACATGCCTTTAGTGTTGCCTCTTCATGGGATTTGTAGTCAATGTGTTAAAAACTTACCAAAATTTAATAAGATTTGTTATCAATGTAGTCTTCCTCATTCATTATCAACCAAAATCTGCTATCGATGTCGTGATAATCGGCCTTATTGGGATGAAATGATTGCGGTAACAGAATATATGGCACCGTTAAAAAGATTAATCCAACATTTAAAATTTTATCGAAAAACTGAATTAACTAATGTTCTGGCTAGATTAATGTTTTTAGCGTGGTATCAACGACGGTTGAGTAGTGGTTTGGTTAAACCAGATATTGTAACTTGTGTTCCATTGCACCATTTTCGTTATTGGTCTAGAGGCTTTAATCAAGCGGCATTATTAGCGAGACCAATAGCTAGATGGCTCAATTGTGATTTTCAACCTTATCTGTTATCACGAAAGTCAGTGGCACACGATCAAAAGTATCTATCGCTTAAGCAACGAATAACCAATGTTGAAACCTTATTTAGTTGCCGCGATGATTTAACCAATCAATCGATAATGCTTATTGATGATATTGTTACTACCGGCAATACCATAAATGCCATTAGCCAACAGTTAAAACATTGTGGGGCAAACTATATTCAGGTAGTTTGTTTATGTCGCACCATCTTGTAAAATCTAAAACACCCCCTATAATGACCAACAAGGTTAGTCAACTATTATCGATGATGTTAGTGATGATTAATGTCAATCGTGTCAAAGTGAGGGATTATGTCTATTATTACCATTTCTGAATCAGCGCAACAACATTTTAAAAAATTACTTGCTAATCAGCCTGATGGTACACAAATTCGGGTTTTTGTTATTAATCCTGGCACACCATCGGCAGAATGTGGGGTTTCATATTGCCCAGCAGATACTATAGAAGATAGCGATATAGAAGAACAACAACAAGCAGGTTTTGCTATTTATATTGATGAAATTAGCGCTCCTTTTTTAGAGGAAACGGTGATTGATTATGTAACAGATGAATTAGGTTCTCAATTAACTTTGAAAGCGCCGAATTCAAAAATGAAAAAGGTTGCCGATGATGCGCCGTTAATTGAACGCGTCAATTATGTTATTCAAGCACAGGTTAATCCACAATTAGCTAGTCATGGTGGTCATGTGAGTTTGGTTGAATTAACCGATGATAATTATGCGATATTACAATTTGGCGGTGGTTGTAATGGTTGTTCGATGGTCGATTACACTTTAAAAGAGGGGATTGAAAAACAGCTACTTGCTGAATTCCCTGAACTGGCTGGCGTAAAAGATATTACCGAACATCAAGCTGGAAGCCATTCATATTGTTAAAAAATTTTCGATTTACATCTTGCTTATTGCTGTGATTAAGTCATAATCGCATAATGTTTGCCAATTCACATCATGATGGGGTTATATGAATCAAGTTAGTATTATTTCAGATCTTATCGTTTGGATTGAAAAAAATTTAGAGCAACCCTTATCTATTGATAATGTCGCCCAGAAATCAGGTTATTCGAAGTGGCATTTACAACGGATGTTTAAAGAAGTAACTGGTCAAGTGCTTGGTACTTATATTCGTCACCGCAGATTAACTTATGCGGCATTATCTTTGCGCATGACAAGTAAACCTATTTTAGATATTGCTATGCAATATCGTTTTGATTCGCAGCAAACTTTTACTCGTTCTTTTAAAAAGCAATTTAATGAAACACCAGCAAGTTATCGTCGTGGTGAATTTTGGGATCCTACCGGGTTAACTCCTGCTATTGAATTAAATAAAAATCGACTTTCTTTACCTGAGCCTAAATTTGTGAATATGCCGAAACAAACTTTTTGGGGGATCTCTTACAAAAATAATTGTAATTTGAGTCAAATTTTAGATGAAGAAAATAAATTAAGATCGCAGTTTTTTCAAAATTATTTATCCCATTATGCTCACAATAGCGACAGTTTACCGGATAAGATTTTTGCTTTTAGCCGTATCTTGAAAAGTAAAGATAATGCTAATGAACAAGAACTTTTATATACAATTGCCTTAGATCATAATAATAATCTTGAGCATATAGAACCAATTGTTAATGAAGGTGGTTTATATCTTTGTTTTAAATATATCGGTTTGCTAGAAAATTTCAGCGATTTTATTTCTCAAGTCCATTTAGCTGCAATGCCTGCATTGAAAGTTCGGTTACGCACCTCAAGCTGTTTAATTGAGATTCATCATAATCATCATGATGATACGATTAAATGTTTTGAAGATATTCATACTATGGAATGCGATTATTGTGTTCCTGTGGTTGCAGATGATGAAGTCAATATCCAGTCAAACTTGTTATAGTCTACTTTAACTAGTTTTGATAAATATTGACTATTATTTTATTTATCTGATTTCAATAGAATGTTTTCCAACCACACTTTAAATTCAGGAGTTGCTTCTTTTAAACTATTCGAGCCTCTGGTCACAGTGGCAATGCCAATTTTCAATTGCTCTTTAAGTTGGCGTTGATTAATTGAGCCATCCAGTAATGAACGGACAATTTTAACTCTTGTGATTAATGCATCCCGCTCATCAGCTGTCATCAGTAATTTCAATATATCTAATGAATAACCGCTATTAAATGCTTGGTGTAATATTTCAACCGTTTGGTTCCATTCTTTAGTTTTCATGTAATGCACCATTAATATTGTCTATTAAATTCGTTTGTTGTCAGTATATGAGGGTGTTGATTTCCTAAAATATATTGGTAAATATAATCATAAACTAATACACTTTTGACATAATTTCGAGTTTCATTAAAGGGAATACTTTCAATAAATGCGATAGCATCAAGTTTTCCATTACTATTATTCAACCATTTTTTTACTCGGCCAGGACCTGCATTATAGGCCGCCGAGGATAAAATACGATTGTTATCATTTTGTAAATAAACGCTATTTAAAAAATAAGTACCTAACTGTATATTCGTTGTCGGTTCAAACAGTTGGCTTGGTGAATAATAGGTAATATTATTGATTTTTTTGGCTGTTTCCTTAGCTGTTGCTGGCATTAATTGCATTAAACCACTGGCTCCAACTGGAGATTGTATCATTGTGTCAAATGCACTTTCTTGCCGAGTTATTGCTAAAGCATAAGATAATGGAATCGCTTTATCTTTCAAGGCATCATTATATAAGTTTTTATACATGATAGGTAGGCGTTCAGTCCAATTATCCCATAATTTACCTGATATTGTTGCTTGTATACTTAGTTCTCCCCAACCTTTCTGATAAGCGTATTTAGCTAAATCTAAATATTCATTTTCTGCTGCTTGGTTTTTAAGTACATATCGCCATTCTTGTTTTGACTCCGTTAACATACCTAATAATCTTAATTCTTTGATTCTAATGACATATGGTTGCTGGTCATACTTGGCTTTTAGTGCATTGACTTCTGTACTCAGGATCTTTTTCGATAAATTATTGATACTATATGGTTGATTAAGAGCTTGTGCACTTACCATTCCGTAAAAACCACGTTTATTAGTTAAACTTTTTAAGATATGTTTTGCTTCGTTAGTTTTTTTGTTATTGAGTAATATTCGAGCGTGCCAGTATTGCCATTCTTCTTTTAATTGATCTTCTGGAGTTAGTTGTTTTAGCCAATGTGCAATATCTTTGTAATTATTAGCATCAATAGCCATGCGAATACGTTTTTCAACTAAAGTCGAGTCATGACTTTTGCTAATATAATTATCCCGCCATTTTATCTGTTCTGGGGTTGCTGAATCACTAAAATAACTATTGGCTAAGCTTTGTTGTAATCTAATTTGCTCATCATCAGTGAAATTCTGTTTTTCAATTAGTTGTGGTAATAATGCTGCAGCCACATTTTTGTCAGCTTTAACTAACCGAGGGTAAGAAGCTAAGACAATTTTTTTTGTGAAGGTGCTCGTTTTGATATTTTTTGAAAAAGCTTCAATTTTTCGTGGATTATCGAAAATAGCTAATAAATGATTTTTGGTTGTTTGATAGTTATCATCTAGTAAGTTGGTTAAATGGCGAGCTAATTTTAAATTGTTGTTTTCCAGTGCAAGTTCTATACGTAACAAAATAAGATTTGCTGTGCGTTTACCACTTTTTGACCATGTATCTAATAAAGGATCACAAGCTGAAGGTAATTCTTTACCTGTTAACCATAGCGATTCGACATTATCTAACACTGATTTGTCTTGATGTTGCTGTAATTTTGCATACTGGTATCGACAATTAGAAGCAATAGAATTATCTATAGGAAAAGTGATAATTGCATTCCAGTCTTGACGATTAGCTAGCTCAGTTATATAAGCTTGAGTTAATGACGATGTTAATGGGAAATCATGATATTTTTTTGCAAAATCACTTACTGCTTGTGTTGATACTGTTTTAATATTATTTTGAAAAAATTGCACGGCAGCATAAGGGTATAATGGATAGTTTTTTAACTGTTTTAGTAATGTTTGTTGTTCATCAAAAGTTAATGATTGATAAGTATTTTGCCACTTTTGATAATTTTGTCGCAAATCACTCAAAGTAGGCTCTGCAAACACACTTTTAGCCCAAAGTATGCTTAATATCAAACACCAACGTATCACTAAATTCATTCTTAAACTCCTGTATCAAATTAGCTTATTAGATTAGCATATTCCCGTATATTTCGTCGATGAAGAACTGATAACTTAATTCCCACTAAAATAGTCAACTAAATACTTGACTAAAAATAAAGGATATATAAAATATTTACTGTTAAATATAGGGGAATGATTAATGAAATTGACATCAAAAGGGCGATATGCAGTGACAGCTATGTTAGATGTAGCACTGCATTCAGAATCAGGCCCTGTTTCACTTGCTGATATTTCAGAACGTCAGGAAATCTCACTATCTTATTTAGAACAACTGTTTTCGCGATTGCGTAAAAATGGTTTAGTTTCAAGTGTTAGAGGTCCTGGTGGTGGTTATGTACTTGGCCGTAGTATGGAGCAAATTGCGATTAGCTCAATTGTAAAAGCTGTTGATGAAACTGTTCATGCGACTAAATGCCACGGTAATACCGGATGTCAAAACGGTGTAAGATGCCTTACCCATAGCTTATGGAATGACTTAAGTGAACGAATCAATGATTTTTTGACCAGCATCACTTTAAGCGAATTGGTTAATAATCAAGAAGTGAAAGCCGTCTCTAATCGACAAAGTCATCTTCATCAAAACAGAATTAATTAAAAATACAGAATTTGTAATTGGGAGTAATTAATGAAATTACCTATTTATATGGATTATGCAGCAACAACGCCTGTAGATCCAAGAGTAGCTGAAAAAATGATACAGTATTTAACACCCGATGGTGTTTTTGGTAATCCCGCTTCTCGTTCACATAAATTTGGTTGGCAAGCAGAAGAAGCAGTTGATATTGCACGAAATCAAATTGCTGACTTAATTGGTGCCGATTCACGTGAAATTGTATTTACTTCAGGTGCGACAGAAGCAGATAACTTAGCCATTAAAGGTGCGGCTCATTTTAATTATGCTAAAGGTAAACATATTATTACCTGTAAAACTGAACATAAAGCAGTGCTTGATACTTGTCGTCAATTAGAACGAGAAGGTTATGAAGTGACTTATTTAGCACCAGAATCAAATGGTATTCTTGATCTTGATAAACTGGCTGCGGCGATGCGTAATGACACAACTGTTGTATCAATTATGCACGTTAATAATGAAACTGGTGTTATTCAGGATATCGAAAAAATCGGTGAAATGTGTCGTGAAAGAGGTATTGTATTTCATGTTGATGCAACCCAGAGTGTTGGTAAATTACCGATAGACTTAACCAAATTAAAAGTCGATCTTATGTCGTTTTCTGGACATAAGATCTATGGACCAAAAGGCATTGGTGGACTTTATGTTAGACGTAAACCTCGCGTGCGTATTGAAGCCCAAATGCATGGTGGTGGACATGAACGCGGTATGCGTTCTGGTACTTTACCGGTACACCAAATTGTGGGTATGGGTGAAGCATACCGTATAGCAAAAGAAGAGATGGCAACAGAAATGCCACGTCTTTTAGCACTAAAAACTCGTTTATGGAATGGATTAAAAGATATTGAAGAAGTCTATCTTAATGGTTCATTAGAGCATGGTGTGGCTAACATTTTAAATGTAAGTTTTGCTTATATTGAAGGTGAGTCGCTCATGATGGCGCTGAAAGATTTAGCTGTATCATCTGGTTCAGCATGTACTTCTGCAAGTTTAGAACCATCTTATGTATTACGAGCGCTAGGACTTAATGATGAACTAGCCCATAGTTCAATAAGATTTTCATTTGGTCGATTTAGTACTGAAGAAGAAGTAGATTATGTAATCAAATTAATCAAAGATTCTATCGGTAAATTAAGAGATCTTTCTCCGCTTTGGGAAATGTTTAAAGATGGTGTTGATTTAACAAAAATTAAATGGTCAGCCCATTAAAAATTAGGAGTAAATTATGGCATACAGTGAAAAAGTCGTCGATCATTATGAAAATCCTCGCAATGTAGGTTCTTTCGATCAAAATGATCCGAATGTTGGAAGTGGTATGGTTGGTGCACCAGCATGTGGCGATGTAATGCGATTACAAATTAAAGTTAATGATGATGGCATTATTGAAGATGCCAAATTTAAAACTTATGGCTGCGGTAGTGCAATTGCCTCAAGTTCATTAGTGACTGAATGGATTAAAGGTAAATCATTAGATGAAGCTGAAGCAATAAAAAATACTGATATAGCAAAAGAATTAGCTTTACCTCCGGTTAAAATTCACTGTTCAATTTTAGCTGAAGACGCCATCAAAGCAGCAATTGATGATTATAAAACCAAAAAAGGACAACGTTAATGGCAATTACATTAACTGATAGCGCAGCAAATCGAGTTCAGGCCTTTTTAGCTAACAGAGGTAAAGGTGTTGGGCTTCGGTTAGGCGTTAAAACTTCTGGCTGTTCTGGAATGGCTTATGTATTAGAATTTGCTGATATTATTAATGATGATGATAGTGTTTTTGAAGATAAAGATGTCAAAGTTATCGTTGACAAAAAGAGCTTAGTTTATATTGATGGAACAGAGCTTGATTTTGTCAAAGAAGGTCTAAATGAAGGCTTTAAATTCAATAACCCTAACGCTAGCAATGAATGTGGTTGTGGCGAAAGTTTTAATGTTTAATGGGACATGAATTGTGATTAATTACTTTGAATTATTTCAATTACCAATCCAATTACCTATTGATAGTGGTCAGTTAACGGCCAACTATCAACAATTGCAACGTCAATATCATCCCGATAACTTTGCCAATGCAAATGATAATGAAAAAATGGCCATTATTCAGAAATCAGCAATGATCAATGATGGTTATCAGACCCTGAAAAATCCGATAAAAGCGGCTGAATATTTTTTGTCTTTGCAAGGTTTTGATGTGGCAACAGAGCAAAATATTATTCATGATGCCGATTTCTTAATGGAACAATTTAGTTTGCGTGAAAAATTGGACGATATTGAAAATCAGAATAATGTTGATCTGTTAGATGATTTTCATTCCGAAATTTCGCAACGAAAAAAACAAGTCTATCATCAGCTATTGCAACATATGTCCCAACAAGATTGGCAAAACGCAGTTAATCAAATCTATAAACTCCGTTATCTGACTAGATTGATTGAACAGATCGAAAAGTTACAAGAAAAGCAATTTGCTTTATAATTTAAGATTAAGTAACACATCAATTAGAGATAGATCAAATGGTATTATTACAGATTAGTGAACCGGGACAAACACCAGAACCCCATCAACGTCGATTAGCTATTGGCATAGATCTAGGTACAACTAATTCTTTAGTGGCAACAGTTCGTAGTGGGCAAGCAGACGTTTTACCTGATTTAGACGGTAATGCATTATTACCATCGGTTGTGCATTATGGCCTAGACTATGATGATAATACTATTATTACGGTCGGTAAAAATGCTAAAACTAATGCAGCCAATGATCCATTTAATACGGTTAGTTCCGTAAAACGCTTAATGGGAAGGAGCTTAACTGATATTGATAGTTCGCGCTTTCCTTATACTTTTTCACAAACTGATAATGGTGTTCCTTTATTAAATTTACCTAATCAACAAGTTAATCCAGTACAAGTTTCAGCTGAGATTTTGATTGCTTTGGCTGATCGAGCTAAACAAAGCTTAGGTGGTGAGATTGATGGTGCAGTAATAACAGTTCCAGCTTATTTTGATGATGCGCAAAGACAAGCAACTAAGGATGCAGCTAAATTAGCCGGATTACATGTTTTAAGATTACTGAATGAACCAACAGCTGCTGCTATCGCTTATGGCTTAGATTCAGGTAAAGAAGGTGTTATTGCTGTTTATGATTTAGGTGGTGGTACATTTGATATCTCTATTTTACGCCTACATAAAGGTGTATTTGAAGTTTTAGCAACTGGCGGCGATTCAGCACTTGGTGGTGATGATTTTGACCGATTACTTGCTGATTTTTTAAAAACACAGTTAGGTTTAAATAACAATTCTGACCCATATATAAACCAGAAAATTATTGATGAAGCTGTTAAAATTAAAATTGCACTAAGTCAGCAAGATTCTGCTTTAGTCAATATAGAAGGGCAGTCTTTCACAATAACTCGTAAACAATTTGAAGACTTAATTGAACCTCTAGTTAAACGAACATTGGCTGTTTGTCGCCGAGCGTTGAAAGATGCGCAAATTGATTTTGATGAAGTTAGTGAAGTTGTGATGGTCGGTGGTTCAACTCGAGTGCCATTAGTAAGACAATTAGTTGGTCACTATTTCAAAACAGAACCATTAACGTCGATTGATCCTGATAAAGTTGTTGCTATTGGCGCAGCAATTCAAGCTGATATATTGGTTGGCAATAAACCTGATTCAGACATGTTATTGCTGGATGTTATTCCTTTATCATTAGGGATTGAAACTATGGGGGAATTAGTTGAAAAAATTATACCTCGTAATAGTACAATTCCATGCGCTCGTGCACAAGAGTTTACCACATTTAAAGATGGTCAAACGGCGATGATGATTCATGTTTTGCAAGGTGAACGAGAAAGTGTTGCCGATTGCAGGTCGTTAGCAAAATTTACTTTGCGAGGGATCCCTCCTATGCCTGCAGGTGGTGCGCATATTCGAGTTACCTTTCAAGTCGATGCTGATGGTTTATTGAGTGTCACTGCAATGGAAAAATCGACAGGGATTGAGGCGGCGATTCAAGTTAAGCCTTCTTATGGACTGTCTGAACATGAAATTGCTAGCATGATTCAAGATTCAATCAATTATGCAAATCAAGATAAACAACTAAGAAAGCTCGCCGAACAGAAAGTAGAGGCAGCCAGAGTACTTGAAACATTACAATCTGCTCTAGATAAAGATGCCGATTTATTAAATGAAGAAGAACTTAATCTTATCTTGAATGCAAAACAACAATTACAACAAGCAACGGAATCTGATGATTGTTCTTTGATTGAGCAGCAAATAAAGATTGTTGATAACGCAACACAAACCTTTGCTGCTAAACGTATGAATAGATCAATACGAGATGCCTTAACAGGGCATAGCGTTGATGATATTTAACCAATGAGATTATTATGCCAAAAATTACCTTTTTACCAAATGCTGAGCTTTGTCCTGAAGGAAAAACTGTTGAGGCCGAAGAAGGCGAATCAATATTAGATGTCGCTTTGCGCAATGACATCGAAATAGAGCATGCTTGTGAAATGTCTTGTGCATGTTCAACTTGTCATTGTATTGTTCGAAAAGGATTTGACTCACTTGAAGAAAGTGATGAACAAGAAGATGATATGCTAGATAAAGCTTGGGGTGTCGAGCCTCATAGTCGTTTAAGTTGTCAAGCTAGGGTGACCAATGAAGATCTTGAAGTGGAAATCCCAAGATATAGCCTAAATCATGCTAAAGAAGATCATTAATTAGTCGCCTTGATGGCGACATCATTCTGTGAAAACGCCTTTCCTCAAATTTTTTGCTTGTGATAATTATCACATTTTCTTTACCTAATTTACTTAACTGCTTTTAACTTAATAACGATTCTGATATAGTCGTAGTCTAAACATATGCTTAAAAATAAACAGGTGTTTATGAATAAAAGAGAAAAGCAGATCCTCACGATTATTCGCAAAGATCCCTTCATCCAACAACAAGCGATTGCTGAAATGTTAGGCATTACCCGTTCTAGTGTCGCTGGTTACATTATGACTTTGACTCAAAAAGGTTATATAAAAGGAAAAGGTTATCTTTTGTCTGAACATAATCATGTAGTTGTTGTTGGTTCTTGTAACATGGATGTGACTGGATATTCAGATGAAAAATTAGTTTATCAAGATTCTAATCCTGGTAAGATTCGTTGTACGCCTGGCGGTGTGGGGCGAAATATTGCTGAAAATTTGGCGCTTTTAGGACTTGATACCCATCTTATTTCAATGATTGGTGATGATTTCTATGGTGCCCAGCTTATTGAACATACCCGAAAAGCAGGTGTTAATATGGAGCATTGCCATGTGATAAAAGGCGATAGTACTTCAACTTACCTCTCTCTGCTTGATGAATCAGGAGAAATGGTGATAGCTATTAATGATATGGATATTATTAACAAACTAACACCAAGTTTATTAAATGAATCTAAGCAGTTAATTCAGCATGCTAAATTACTAGTTATCGACTGTAATTTGCAACAAGAAGCATTAACATGGCTGTTTAATAATGCTGGGGAAGTGCCTATTTTTGTTGATACTGTATCTGCATTTAAATCTCATAAGATTAAAGCTTGGTTGTCATATATTCATACTTTAAAACCTAACCGACTAGAAGCCGAAATTTTAAGTGGAATAAAAATCGAAACTAATGACGATATTCCTAAAGTGGTTGACTGGTTCCATCAGCAAGGTGTGCAACGAATTGCAATTAGTGCTGGTGCTGATGGTGTTTATTATAGCGAAATCAATGGTGATCGTGGTTGGTCTGCATCCATTCCAACTGATATTGTCAGCGTTACTGGTGCTGGTGATGCCATGCTTGCAGGGCTTGTTCAAGGTTACTTGAATGGACTGAGTTTTTATCAAAGTGTGAGATTTGGTCAAGCTTGTTCGGCATTAACATTATCATCTGAATTTACTAATAATCCTAATTTATCAATTAATTGTGTTCAAAATATTTTGGAGTCCCTTTCATGAACAATGTGTCTAAATATAATCAATATCTTGATATTTCGCCTGAAGTTAAACAAGCTCTTGAAAATAATCAACCGGTTGTGGCATTAGAATCTACCATTATTTCACATGGTATGCCATATCCACAAAATGTTGAAACTGCATTAAAAGTAGAAGAAATTGTCAGAAAAAATGGCGCAATACCTGCCACTATTGCTGTAATTAATGGTCGTTTAAAAGCTGGTTTGTCAAAAGAAGAGATAACAATTCTTGGTAAAGAAGGATTAAATGTAACTAAAGTGAGTCGTCGAGATTTACCAGTAGTTGTAGCTAATAAACAAAATGGTGCAACTACCGTTGCCGCAACTATGATTATCGCTGAATTAGCCGGTATTCGTGTGTTTGCAACTGGTGGTCTAGGTGGTGTTCATCGTGGGGCAGAACATACATTTGATATTTCAGCCGATCTTCAAGAACTTGCGAATACTAGTGTTGCAGTTGTTTGTGCTGGAGCTAAATCAATTTTAGACTTAGGTTTAACTATGGAATATCTAGAAACATTTGGTGTTCCTGTGGTTGGCTATCAGACTGATAAACTACCATCATTCTTTAGTCGAACCAGCCCATTTGATGTTAGTGTCAAACTAGATAGTGCAAAACAAATAGCTGAAATGATTAAGGTAAAATGGGATTTAGGCTTAAATGGTGGGGTTGTGGTTGCTAATCCTATTCCAACAGAATATGCAATGGATGAAGAGTTAATTTCAACAGCAATTGAAAAAGCATTAAAAGAATCAGTTGAACAAGGCATTAAAGGTAAAGAAACTACCCCATTTTTATTGGCAAAAGTGGTGGAATTAACTGGTGGTGATAGTTTAGAAGCAAATATCAACCTAGTCTTTAATAATGCAAAATTAGCTTCTGAAATTGCGATGAATTATTGCAATAGCAAATAAATTTAATGCAAATAAAGATTGTATTTTGTAATCTAAACTGCTTTTAAATAATGAAACAGCATCACTATGATTACTGTTTCATTATTAGCTAATCAATTAGATAATTATACACAAGTTTTTATAATTACTCCTTGCATTAGCAAATAAATCCCGTATAATTGTCGCACTTTGTTTGCTGATTTTTCAATAAACAAATGCGTAAAAAGATATAGTCTTTATGTCAAAATATCGAATTATATCAACAATATCCCCGATTTGGGGGTTACGAAAAGAACGGATTACACTCTCCTGTCAATCGAAACAGGGCAAGAGGAGTAATCTTTTGTTATAACTTTTAAATAGTGGAGCTCTGGTCTCATGTCGAACCAAAGAATCCGTATCCGGTTAAAAGCGTTTGATCATCGTTTGATTGATCAATCAACTGCTGAAATTGTAGAAACTGCGAAGCGCACTGGCGCACAAGTTCGTGGTCCTATTCCATTACCGACACGCAAAGAGCGTTTCACAGTATTGATTTCTCCGCACGTTAATAAAGATGCGCGTGATCAATATGAGATTCGCACTCATAAACGTCTAGTTGATATTGTAGAGCCAACTGAAAAAACAGTTGATGCTTTAATGCGTCTAGATCTTGCTGCCGGTGTTGATGTGCAGATCAGTTTAGGTTAATCCTAAGCTGAATGATTGAGAGGTCGAAACAATGATTGGTTTAATCGGTCGTAAAGTAGGAATGACACGAATCTTCACCGAAGAGGGTGTTTCTATTCCTGTCACCGTAGTTGAAGTTCAAAGCAACCGCGTTACTCAAGTTAAAACACTTGAAAATGACGGTTATCAAGCTATTCAGGTTACTACTGGCAGCAAAAAAGCAAGCCGCGTAAACAAACCTGAAGCAGGTCATTTCGCTAAGGCTGGCGTTGAAGCTGGTCGTGGTCTATGGGAATTCCGTTTTGAAGAAGGCGAATATACTGTAGGTCAAAGCATTAACGTTGATATTTTCACAGACGTTAAAAAAGTTGATGTTACTGGTACATCTAAAGGTAAAGGTTTCGCTGGCGTAACTAAACGTTGGAATTTCCGCACTCAAGATGCTACTCATGGTAACTCTTTGGCACACCGTGGTCATGGCTCTATTGGTCAAAACCAAACTCCAGGTAAAGTGTTCAAAGGTCGTAAAATGGCAGGTCACTTAGGTAATGAACGTGTAACTGTTCAAAACTTAGATATTGTACGTGTTGATGCTGAACGTAACCTTTTATTAATTAAAGGTGCAGTACCAGGCGCGATCAATAGTGACGTAATTGTTAAACCGGCAATCAAGGCTTAACGTCGAGGAGATAGAGATGGAATTAGTAGTAAAAGACGCGCAAGCGCTTTCTGTTTCCGAAACTACCTTCGGACGTGAGTTTAATGAAGCGTTAGTTCACCAAGTAGTTGTTGCTTATGCATCTGCTGCTCGTCAAGGCTCTCGCGCACAAAAAACTCGTGCAGAAATCGCTGGTTCAGGCAAAAAACCATGGCGTCAAAAAGGCACAGGTCGTGCTCGTTCAGGTTCTATTAAGAGCCCAATCTGGCGTAGTGGTGGTGTAACATTTGCAGCAAAACCACAAGATCATAGCCAAAAAGTTAACCGTAAAATGTATCGTGGTGCATTAAAGAGTATTTTCTCTGAATTAGTGCGTCAAGAACGTTTAATCGTGGTTGAAACATTTACTGTTGAAGCACCTAAGACTAAATTATTAACTCAGAAATTAAATGATATGAACCTAAAAGATGTTCTAATCATTACCTCTGAAGTTGATGAAAATCTTTTCTTAGCAGCACGTAACTTATATAAAGTTGATGTGCGTGATGTGGCAGGTATTGATCCAGTTAGTTTGATTGCATTTGACAAAGTGGTTATCACTGTTGATGCCGTTAAACAAGTAGAGGAGATGTTAGCATGATTCGTGAAGAGCGTCTGCTTAAAGTCCTGCGAGCACCACATGTTTCTGAAAAAGCATCTATTTCAATGGAAAAAACAAATACATTAGTATTGAAAGTTGCTAAAGATGCTACTAAGAGAGAGATTAAAGCCGCAGTTGAACAACTATTTGAAGTCAAAGTAGATGACGTTAATACTCTTGTTGTTAAAGGCAAAGTAAAACGTCGTGGTCAACAAATCGGTCGCCGTAGCGACTGGAAAAAAGCTTACGTTACTTTAGCAGAAGGTCAAAATTTAGACCTTGCTGGCGTCGCTGAGTAATTCGGAGGAGTAAGAACAATGGCAGTTGTTAAGTGTAAACCTACATCTCCGGGTCGTCGCCACGTTGTTAAAGTGGTTAACCCAGAGTTGCATAAAGGTAAGCCTTATGCACCGTTGCTTGATACAAAAAGCAAAACTGGTGGTCGCAATAATAATGGTCGTATCACTACCCGTCATATCGGTGGTGGTCATAAACAACATTATCGTATTGTCGACTTTAAGCGTAATAAAGATGGTATTCCAGCAGTTGTTGAACGTTTGGAATATGATCCGAACCGTAGTGCAAATATTGCATTGGTTCTATATAAAGACGGTGAACGTCGTTATATTTTAGCGCCTAAAGGCTTAAAAGCAGGTGATCAGATCCAATCTGGTGTTGATGCAGCGATTAAAACAGGTAACTGTTTACCAATGCGCAATATTCCAGTAGGTTCTACCGTGCATAATATTGAAATGAAACCAGGTAAAGGCGGACAACTTGCTCGCTCAGCTGGTAGCTATGTTCAAATCGTTGCTCGTGATGGTGCTTATGTAACATTACGTCTACGTTCAGGTGAAATGCGTAAAGTATTATCTGATTGCCGTGCCACTATTGGTGAAGTGGGTAACTCAGAACATATGCTTCGCGTACTAGGTAAAGCGGGTGCAACGCGTTGGCGTGGTGTTCGTCCTACTGTTCGTGGTACAGCAATGAACCCGGTAGACCATCCACATGGTGGTGGTGAAGGTCGTAACTTTGGTAAACATCCTGTGTCTCCATGGGGTCAAAAAGCCAAAGGATTGAAAACGCGCAGCAACAAACGTACTGATAAGTATATTGTTCGCCGTCGCAATAAGAAATAATTAATATAGAGGATTAGCTATGCCACGTTCTCTCAAGAAGGGTCCTTTTATTGACCTACACTTGCTGAAGAAGGTAGAGAAAGCGGTGGAAAGCGGGGACAAGAAACCAATTCGTACTTGGTCCCGTCGTTCAACGATCTTTCCTAACATGATCGGATTGACCATCGCTGTCCATAATGGTCGTCAGCACGTTCCAGTTTATGTTTCCGACGAAATGGTTGGTCATAAATTGGGTGAATTCGCGCCGACTCGTACTTATCGCGGCCACGCTGCGGATAAGAAAGCTAAGAAGAAATAAGTAGGAGAAAGAGATGGAAACAATTGCAAAGTACCGCCACGCTCGTTCTTCTGCACAAAAAGTTCGCTTAGTTGCAGATCTTGTTCGCGGTAAAAAAGTGTCTCAGGCACTTGATATTTTAACGTACACCAATAAAAAAGCGGCTGTACTTGTTAAAAAAGTATTAGAGTCTGCTATTGCTAATGCAGAGCATAACGATGGTGCTGATATTGATGATCTGAAAGTTGCGAAAATTTTCGTAGACGAAGGCCCAACCATGAAGCGTATTATGCCTCGTGCGAAAGGTCGTGCAGATCGAATTTTGAAGCGTACGAGTCACATCACCGTGATCGTCTCAGATCGCTAGGCTGGAGAATAGCAATGGGTCAAAAAGTAAATCCAAATGGTATCCGACTAGGCATCGTCAAGCCTTGGACATCTACATGGTATTCGGGTACAAAGACATTCGCTGATAATTTAGAAAGTGATTTTAGAGTGCGTGAATTCTTAAATAAAGAATTAGCACAAGCATCAATCTCTAAAATTGTTATCGATCGTTCAGCAGAAACTAACGTTCGCATTACTATTCACACTGCTCGTCCAGGTATTGTGATTGGTAAAAAAGGTGAGGACGTTGAAAAATTACGTAATGCCGTAGCTTCTATTGTCAATAAATACAAAGACAAAAAAGAGAAACGTGATGTTGCAGTACAAATTAATATTGCTGAAGTTCGTAAACCAGAACTAGATGCTAAGTTAGTTGCTGACAGTATTACCTCTCAGTTAGAACGCCGTGTTATGTTCCGTCGTGCAATGAAACGTGCGGTACAAAATGCAATGAAGGCGGGTGCTAAAGGTATCAAAGTTGAAGTAAGTGGTCGTTTAGGCGGCGCTGAAATTGCTCGTAGTGAGTGGTATCGTGAAGGTCGCGTACCATTACATACATTAAGAGCGGACATCGACTATGGTTTATCAGAAGCATTGACAACCTATGGTATTATTGGTGTTAAAGTGTGGATCTTCAAAGGTGAGATCCTTGGTGGTATGGCTGCCGTTGAACAAGCAGAAAAACAACCTGCTGCTCAACCGAAAAAGCAGCGCAAAGGCCGAAAACAATAAGGAGCGTCGCTGATGTTACAACCAAAGCGTACAAAATTCCGTAAAGTGCACAAGGGCCGCAATCGTGGTCTTGCTGTGAGTACTGATGTAAGTTTCGGTACATTCGGTCTTAAGGCTGTGGGTCGTGGTCGTTTGACTGCGCGCCAGATCGAAGCAGCACGTCGTGCAATGACTCGTGCAGTTAAGCGTCAAGGTAAAATCTGGATTCGAGTTTTCCCTGATAAACCAATTACTGAAAAACCACTTGAAGTGCGTATGGGTAAAGGTAAGGGTAACGTTGAATACTGGGTTGCTCAGATTCAACCAGGTAAAGTCCTTTATGAAATGGACGGTGTACCGGAAGAAGTTGCTCGTGAAGCATTTGCGTTGGCAGCTGCAAAACTGCCAATTAAAACCACCTTTGTGATTAAGACGGTGATGTAAATGAAAGCAAAAGAGCTACGCGAAAAAAGCGTTGAAGAGTTAAATACTGAACTTCTTAATTTATTACGTGAGCAATTTAACTTACGTATGCAATTAGCTGGAGGTCAGTTAACACAAACTCATATGTTAAAACAAGTGCGTCGTAATATTGCACGAGTTAAAACGTTATTAACTGAGAAGGCGGGTGCGTAATATGACTACTGAAGTAAAAATTCGTACTCAGCAAGGTCGTGTTATTAGCGACAAAATGGATAAATCTATTACTGTAGCTATTGAACGTAAAGTGAAGCATCCGTTATATGGTAAGTTCATTAAACGTACGACTAAATTGCATGTACATGATGAAAACAACGAGTGTGGTATTGGTGATACTGTAGAAATTAAAGAGTGTCGTCCATTATCAAAAACCAAATCTTGGACTCTTGTTCGAATCGTTGAAAAAGCAGTTAGCTAATCTTTTTGATTAAAAACTGTACATAATATAATAAACGGCTCACCGGCCGTTTATTTTATGCTATCCATTTCATTTGAGTGGTGTTATACTATGCGCCCTCACGTAAGTGGGTTTTTGGTTGTCTATTCTTATCCATGGTAGTTGAGGTGGATGAAGGTAGATTAGACAATAATTAATTTATACGGAGCATTAAAATGATCCAAGAACAGACTAGGCTCGATGTTGCTGATAACTCTGGCGCACGTAGCGTAATGTGTATCAAGGTTCTCGGTGGATCGCATCGTCGTTATGCAGCGGTAGGTGATATCATCAAAGTTACCATTAAAGAAGCTATTCCTCGTGGTAAAGTTAAAAAAGGTGATGTACTTAAAGCTGTGGTGGTGCGCACTCGAAAAGGTGTTCGTCGTCCTGATGGATCTGTCATTCGTTTCGATCGCAATGCTTGTGTTATTTTAAATAATAACAGTGAGCAACCGATTGGTACGCGTATTTTTGGACCGGTCACTCGTGAACTTCGTTCTGAGAAGTTTATGAAGATCATTTCATTAGCACCAGAAGTACTGTAAGGAGCGGGTAATGGCAGCTAAAATCCGTCGAGAAGATGAAGTTATCGTGTTAGCCGGTAAAGATAAAGGTAAACGCGGTAAAGTAAAAAGTGTTTTGTCTACTGGTAAAGTGATTGTTGAAGGTATCAATTTGGTGAAAAAACACCAAAAACCAGTACCTGCATTAAATCAAGAAGGTGGAATTGTTGAGAAGGAAGCGCCAATTAACGTTTCTAACGTAGCAATTTTTAACCTTGATACAGGCAAAGCAGATCGCGTAGGCTTTCGTTTTGAAGACGGTAAAAAAGTCCGTTTTTATAAGTCTACTAATAAATTAATCAATTAAGTAATTTGGAGTGTACGATGGCGAAACTGCATGATTACTACAAAGCACAGGTAGTAAATAAACTGCAAGAACAGTTTGGCTACAAATCTGTCATGCAAGTCCCTCGGATCGAAAAGATCACCTTGAATATGGGTGTGGGTGAAGCAATTACTGATAAGAAATTATTAGATAATGCTGTTGCAGATTTAGCAGCAATCAGTGGTCAAAAACCACTAGTCACTAAAGCACGCAAATCAGTTGCTGGTTTTAAAATCCGTCAAGGGTATCCTATTGGTTGTAAAGTCACTTTACGTGGCGAACGTATGTGGGAATTTTTTGAACGTCTAGTTTATATTGCTCTTCCTCGTACTCGAGATTTTCGTGGTTTAAGCGCAAAATCTTTCGATGGTCGTGGTAACTATAGCATGGGTGTTCGTGAACAAATCGTTTTCCCTGAAATCGATTATGATAAAGTTGATCGTGTTCGTGGTTTAGATATCACTATCACAACAACTGCACAATCTGATGAAGAAGGCCGAGCTTTATTATCTGCCTTTAACTTCCCATTTCGTAAGTAAGGTAGGGCATAATGGCTAAACAATCAATGATTGAACGCGATAAGAAACGCGTAAAGCTAGCAGAAAAATATTTTGCAAAGCGTCAAGAATTAAAAGCGATTATCTCTGATCTTAATGCATCAGATGAAGATCGTTGGAATGCAGTGCTTAAATTGCAAACGCTTCCTCGTGATTCTAGTCCATCACGTCAACGTCGTCGTTGTCGTCAAACCGGTCGTCCTCATGGCGTCCTTCGTAAGTTTGGTTTAAGCCGTATTAAGGTTCGTGAATCAGCCATGCGTGGTGAGATTCCTGGTCTTAAAAAGGCAAGTTGGTAATCAGGGGAGTGTTATAGATGAGCATGCAAGATCCTATAGCAGATATGTTGACCCGCATTCGTAACGGTCAAGCTGCGAATAAAGTTGCAGTCACCATGCCTTCCTCTAAGCTAAAAGTGGCAATTGCCAATGTGCTAAAAGAAGAAGGTTATATCGGGGACTATAAAGTAGTTGGTGACACTAAACCAGAATTGGAAATCACTTTAAAATATTTCCAAGGTAAGGCTGTAGTAGAAAGTATTAAACGTGTTAGCCGTCCAGGTTTACGTATTTATAAACGTAAAGATGAATTACCAAAAGTAATGGCTGGATTAGGTATTGCAGTTGTTTCTACTTCTAAAGGTGTTATGACTGATCGTGCAGCACGCCAAGCAGGTCTTGGTGGTGAAATTATCTGCTACGTAGCGTAAGGGAGAAAAAAATGTCTCGTGTTGCAAAAGCACCTGTCGTTGTTCCTGCGGGCGTAGAGGTAAAACTCAATGGTCAGGTAATTACGATTAAAGGTAAAAATGGCGAGTTATCTCGTGAAATAAATAAAGCTGTTGTTATTAATCAAGAAGAAGGCCAAATTACATTTGCGCCTCGTGACGGTTTTGCTGACGCTTGGGCTCAAGCAGGTACTGCTCGCGCATTGATTAATGCAATGGTTATTGGTGTTACTGAAGGTTTTACTAAAAAACTTCAGCTAGTTGGTGTCGGTTATCGTGCACAAGTTAAAGGTAATACAATTGGTTTATCTCTTGGTTATTCACATCCAATTGATCATGAATTACCTGCAGGTGTAACAGCTGAATGTCCTTCTCAAACTGAAATCGTTCTGAAAAGTGCTGATAAACAGTTAATTGGACAAGTAGCTGCTGATATCCGTGCTTATCGTCGTCCTGAACCTTATAAAGGTAAAGGTGTTCGTTACGCAGATGAAGTTGTGCGTACTAAAGAAGCTAAGAAAAAGTAAGGTAACACTATGGATAAGAAATCAGCTCGTATCCGTCGTGCAACTAAAGCGCGTCGTAAGATGCAAGAACTACTTGCAACTCGCTTGGTAGTTCACCGTACTCCGCGTCATATTTATGCGCAGATTATCGCACCAAACGGATCAGAAGTACTGGCAGCGGCTTCAACATTAGAAAAAGCTATCAGTGAAAGTTTAAAATACACTGGAAACAAAGATGCAGCAGCAGCAGTTGGTAAAGCAATTGCAGAACGCGCATTAGCGAAAGATATCAAAGAAGTTTCTTTTGATCGTTCAGGTTTCCAATATCATGGTCGAGTTCAGGCGCTAGCAGATGCTGCTCGCGAAGCTGGCCTACAGTTCTAAGGTAGGAGTTAAAGATGTCAAACATCGAAAAACAAGCTGGTGAACTGCAGGAAAAACTAATCGCAGTTAACCGAGTTTCTAAAACCGTAAAAGGTGGTCGTATTTTTAGTTTTTCTGCACTAACAGTGGTTGGTGACGGTAATGGCCGCGTTGGTTTTGGATATGGTAAAGCACGTGAAGTGCCAGCAGCAATCCAAAAAGCAATGGAAAAAGCACGTCGTAATATGATTAACGTTGCGTTAAATAACGATACTTTACAGCATCCAGTTAAAGGTGCTCACACAGGTTCTCGTGTTTACATGCAACCAGCATCAGAAGGTACTGGTATCATCGCCGGTGGTGCAATGCGTGCTGTATTAGAAGTTGCTGGTGTTCGTAACGTTCTAGCTAAAGCATATGGTTCTACTAACCCAATTAACGTGGTTCGTGCGACTATTGATGGCTTAGAAAATATGAAATCTCCAGAAATGGTTGCTGCTAAGCGTGGTAAAACCGTCGAAGAAATTTTGGGGTAATTAGCCATGGCAAAGACAATTAAAATTACACAAACTCGTAGTTCTATTGGCCGTCTACCGAAGCATAAAGCAACGTTAGTTGGTTTAGGATTACGTCGTATTGGTCATACTGTTGAACGTGAAGATACACCTGCAATCCGCGGTATGGTAAACCAAGTTTATTACATGGTTAAAGTTGAGGAGTAATAGTAATGCGTTTAAATACTTTATCTCCTGCTGAAGGTTCAAAGCATGCATCTAAGCGCGTGGGCCGAGGAATCGGTTCAGGACTAGGTAAAACAGGTACTCGTGGTGTTAAAGGTCAAAAATCACGTTCAGGTGGCGGCGTTCGTCGTGGCTTCGAAGGCGGTCAAATGCCTTTATATCGTCGTTTACCAAAATTTGGTTTTACCTCACGTAAAGCTATGGTAACAGCACAAGTTCGTCTTTCTGATTTAATGAAAGTTGAAGGTGATATTGTTGACCTAAATAGCTTGAAAGTTGCTAATGTGATTAATTCACAAATCGAATATGCAAAAATTATGTTATCTGGAGAAGTGACTAAACCAGTAACAGTTCGTGGTATTCGAGTAACTAAAGGTGCTAAAGCTGCAATTGAAGCTGCTGGCGGAAAAATTGAGGAATAATTAGAAAGATGGCAAAGCAACCAGGATTAGATTTTCAAAGCACACGAGGCGGTAGTGGTGAGCTTAAAAGACGTTTATTATTTGTGCTTTTAGCGCTTATTGTTTTCCGTCTTGGTTCTTACGTTCCGGTTCCTGGTATTGATACTAAAGCGTTATCGGACTTACTACAATCATCATCTAATGGTATTGTTGGTATGTTCAATATGTTCTCTGGTGGTGCTTTAAGCCGTGCTTCAATTTTTGCTTTAGGGATAATGCCTTATATTTCTTCATCTATTATTGTGCAGTTATTAACGGCAATTAACCCTAAACTAGCAGAATTGAAGAAAGAAGGTGAATCAGGTCGTAAAAAAATCAGTCAGTACACCCGTTATGGCACATTAGCTTTAGCGATTGTACAAGCGGTTGGTATTGCGACTGGTTTACCGAATATTCCTGGTTACAGTCATGTTGTGATTAACCCAGGATTTTCTTTCTATTTTATTGCATCGATTAGCTTAGTTACTGGCACTATGTTTCTTATGTGGTTGGGTGAGCAAATCACGGAACGCGGTGTAGGTAATGGTATTTCTATCATTATCTTTGCTGGTATTGTGGCAAGTCTTCCTCATGCAATATATGAAACAATTGAACAAGCTCGTTCTGGTTCATTGCATCCGATTTTATTATTAGTCGTTGCAGCATTAGTGGTTGGTGTGACTTACTTTGTTGTTTTTGTTGAACGTGGTCAACGACGTATCGTTGTTAATTATGCACAAAGACAGCAAGGCCGTCGTGTGTATGCCGCACAAAGTACACATTTACCATTGAAGATTAATATGGCAGGTGTTATTCCTGCAATATTTGCTTCAACAATTATTATGTTACCATCAATGATGGCTTCTTGGTTCCAAGGAAATGGTGAAGGATGGAGATATATCTTTGTTCTTGTTGGACAATATTTTTCTCATGATCAACCGTTATACATAATCTTTTTTGCAGCAGCGATTATTTTCTTCTGTTTCTTCTACACAGCATTGGTTTTCAATCCTAGAGAAACAGCAGATCAGTTAAAGAAATCTGGTGCATTTATTCCAGGTATCCGTCCAGGTGAACAAACATCGAAGTATATTGACAAAGTAATGACTCGTTTAACGCTAATTGGCGCTATTTACATTACTCTTGTATGTTTGGTACCAATGTTTATGACAAGTGCAATGAAAGTTCCAGTTCAATTTGGTGGAACATCATTATTAATTGTAGTTGTTGTAATCATGGATTTTATGGCACAAGTACAGACTTTAATGATGCCAAATCGTTATGAGTCAGTGTTAAAGAAAGCGAATCTTAAAGGCTACGGCCGATAAGTTAGCCAGAAGTTACGGAGAAAAAAATGAAAGTTCGTGCTTCAGTCAAGAAATTATGCAGAAATTGTAAAATCATCAAACGCAATGGCATCGTTCGTGTTATTTGCATTGAAGGTAAACATAAACAACGTCAAGGTTAATATTATTTAACTGTAAAGTTGAACTTTTGCATATTTTACTTGCCAAAGTATAGTAAAGCTGGCTAGAATAGCCAGCCTAAAAAATTTTTTTGTAGATCCATCGTTTGAGTATCCTGAAAACGGGCTTTTCAGTATGGTGGATCTGCTGAACATTAACAATAAAGGAGTGCATAGTGGCCCGTATAGCAGGCATTAACATTCCTGATCAACAACATACTGTGATTGCGTTACAAGCAATTTATGGTATCGGTAGTACTCGTGCAAAGACAATTTGTGCTGAAGCGGGTATTCCTGAAAATGTTAAGATCAGAGAACTATCTGAAGATCAGATTGAACAGTTACGCGAACAAGTCGCTAAATTCACTGTTGAAGGTGATTTACGTCGTGAAGTAACTATGAGTATCAAGCGTTTATTAGACCTTGGTTGTTATCGTGGTGTGCGTCATCGTCGTGGACTTCCTGTCCGTGGTCAACGCACTAAGACTAACGCTCGTACCCGTAAGGGACCGCGTAAGCCAATCAAGAAATAATTGAGGTGATAATAAATGGCAAAGACACCTGTTCGTACACGTAAACGTGTTAAAAAGCAAGTTTCTGATGGTATAGCTCATATTCATGCATCATTTAACAATACAATCGTAACAATTACCGATCGTCAAGGTAATGCGTTGGGTTGGGCAACCGCTGGTGGTTCTGGTTTCCGCGGCTCTCGTAAGTCAACACCTTTTGCAGCTCAAGTAGCAGCAGAACGTTGTGCCGAAGCTGTAAAAGACTACGGAATTAAGAATCTGGAAGTTATGGTTAAAGGACCTGGTCCTGGTCGTGAGTCAACAATTCGTGCATTAAATGCAGCGGGTTATCGCATCACTAATATTACTGATGTTACTCCGATTCCTCATAACGGTTGTCGTCCACCAAAGAAACGTCGTGTTTAATTTTTTATTAAACATTGAATGTTTATAGGATTATTGGAGAAAAAAAATGGCAAGATATTTGGGACCAAAGCTCAAATTAAGTCGTCGTGAAGGTACCGATTTATTTCTTAAGTCTGGCGTCCGAGCGGTTGACAGTAAATGTAAGTTAGAACAAGCTCCTGGACAACATGGTGCGCGTAAACCGCGTTTATCAGATTATGGTGTTCAGTTACGCGAAAAACAAAAAGTTAGACGTATTTATGGAATTCTAGAGCGTCAATTCCGTAATTACTACAAAAATGCAGCACGTATTAAAGGTAATACAGGTGAAAACCTACTTGCTCTTTTAGAACGTCGCTTAGATAACGTTGTTTATCGTATGGGATTTGGTGCAACTCGCGCTGAAGCTCGTCAATTAGTTAGTCATAAAGCTGTTCTTGTTAATGGTCACGTTGTGAACATCGCATCTTATCAAGTTTCACCTGAAGATGTTATCAGTGTTCGCGAAAAATCAAAAAAACAAGCACGTATTAAAGCCGCTTTAGAGTTAGCTGAACAACGTGAAAAACCAACATGGTTAGAAGTTGATGCTAGCAAAATGGAAGGTGTGTTCAAACGCTTACCAGAACGTTCAGATTTATCTGCTGACATCAACGAACATTTGATCGTCGAACTTTACTCTAAGTAAAGTTTAGCACTTAAGAGAGGACATAATGCAGGGTTCTGTAACAGAGTTTTTAAAACCTCACCTAGTTGACGTTGTTCAATACAGCCCAACTCATGCGAAAGTGACTTTAGAGCCACTTGAGCGTGGTTTTGGACATACTTTAGGTAATGCACTACGCCGCATTTTATTATCATCTATGCCGGGATATGCAGTGACCGAAGTTGAAATTGACGGTGTTCTGCATGAGTATAGTACTAAAGAAGGCGTTCAAGAAGATGTGCTTGATATTCTGCTTAATTTGAAAAAATTAGCGGTTCGTGTACATACCAAAGATGATGTTATGCTGACTTTAAATAAATCAGGCGTTGGTGCTGTAACTGCATCAGATATCACTCATGATGGTGATGTTGAAATTGTTAATCCTGATTTAGTAATTTGTCATCTTACTGATGCCAATGCTTCAATTAGTATGCGTATTCGTGTACAACGAGGACGTGGTTATGTCCCTGCTTCTGCTCGAGTTAAGTCAGAAGATGAAGAGCGACCTATCGGTCGTCTATTAGTTGATGCATGTTATAGTCCAGTTGAGCGTATTGCCTATTCTGTCGATGCTGCTCGTGTGGAACAACGTACCGACTTAGATAAACTTGTTATCGATATGGAAACTAATGGTACTATCGATCCAGAAGAATCTATTCGTCGTGCATCTACTATTTTGGCTGAACAACTTGAAGCTTTTGTTGATTTACGTGATGTACGTCAACCAGAAGTCAAAGAAGATAAACCGGAATTTGATCCAATTCTTTTACGTCCAGTAGATGACTTGGAATTAACTGTTCGGTCTGCTAATTGCTTAAAAGCAGAAGCAGTTCATTATATTGGTGATTTAGTGCAACGTACCGAAGTTGAGTTACTTAAAACCCCTAATCTTGGTAAAAAATCTCTTACTGAAATTAAGGATGTGCTCGCATCTCGTGGTTTATCTTTAGGCATGCGTCTTGAGAATTGGCCACCAGCAAGTATTGTTGAAGACTAAGATAAAATTTATATAAGAAGGATAAAGTTATGCGCCATCGTAAAAGTGGTCGTCAACTGAACCGAAATAGCAGCCATCGTCAAGCGATGTTTCGTAATATGACAAGTTCATTAGTTGAACATGAAATTATCAAAACAACATTGCCTAAAGCAAAAGAGTTGCGTCGTGTCGTTGAGCCGTTAATTACGTTAGCTAAAAGCGATAGCGTAGCTAATCGCCGTCTGGCTTTCGCTCGTATCCGTGATAAAGATACAGTAAAAAAATTATTTTCAGATTTAGGTCCACGTTTTGCTACCCGTCCAGGTGGTTATGTTCGCATTTTAAAATGTGGTTTCCGTGATGGAGATAATGCTCCAATGGCTTATATTGAATTAGTTGATCGCCCTGCAGTAGAAGCAGAAGCAGCAGCTGAATAAATAATTAAAGCTTAAACTAAAACCGGCTAAATGGCCGGTTTTTTATTATCTAGATATTACCAATTTGAGTATTTTTATTTAATTATCACATATAAGTCTTTTTTTATATCATTTTTAAAACTTAATATAAGTTATTATTGATATTTTCTCAGTTAAATTATAGTTTTAATATTATCAAACTAGTTTTAAGTAAAGTAGTAGTAAGATGATTAATGTTAAACGAAATGGCGAATGGATTTTAGTACTAGTTACTATGTTAGCTGCAGTTGGTTGAGTTTCTTCAAAAGAAGCAATTTTAGAAATGCCTCCTTTAGCTTTTATGGGATTGTGATTTCTCTCTTCCTCTATTATTTTATTTGTAGTCTGTTTAAGTACTAAACAACGAATCAATCTTACACATTTACCTAAAGCAATAATAACTGGCTGTTTGCAATCAACTAATGTTATTTTATAGATATTAGCAATAAGTATTGGCGGACAATTAGGTGAAGGCTCTTTTATTATGAGTTTATCGGTGTTAATGGCTCCAATTGTTGGTTGGTTCTTTTTTAGAGAAAGGCCATTAGTTATATTTTGGCTCTCATTACCGATTGCTATTGTTGGTCTTGCTTTTTTGTCTTTATCAAATGGTTGGCATTTAAATGTTAATCAACTCTGGTTTTTAATTTCTGCATTAGCTCAAGCAATATTTTTTGTTTTTAATAGTCGATTAGTCCAAAAAATAGCAATTTTGCCATTAATTTGTGTACAAATGCTTTGTACTGGCACGGCAAGCCTAATTATATCTGTATTTACTGAGAGTTGGCCGTCAAGCATCAGTTTAATCACTTTAATGTGGCTTATCGTTAGTATTGTTATTGCTACAATTTTACGATTTGCTTTGCAATTTGTTGGACAGAAATACGTACCTGTAAGCAATGCAGCAATAATCATGATTTTAGAGCCTGTATTTACAACTTTGGCTGGCGTAATTGTTTATTTGGAACCTATGCCATGGACAAAATGGGTTGGTTGCTTCTTGATTTTAATTTCTCTGCTTTCTTATCGAGGGTATAATTTTATTGGTAAAAAGTAGATTTTAGAGTCCCTCGAATTATTAAACTCGTAGTTAATAGTGAGGAGGCGGAGTTTCTTCTGATAAATTAGCAATATTTGAGGTTTGTGTAGCTTGTAACTTTTGTGACAATAACATTAATTGTTCTTTAAGTTTGCTGATATCTGCTTGAAGATTAATAACCATTTGATTGAGTTCCTCAATGGTCATTTCTTGGAATGCGACTTTAGTTTCTAATAATTCCAGTTGTTGGTTCATAGTTTATTCATTAATTGGTTTAGTAATTTTATATTGTAAGTAAAAGTAATTATAAAATCCATCCTCGTTCTGCAAAAGAAACGTACTCTCCCTTACCAATCACAAGGTGATCAACAATGCGAACATCTATTAATTCACAAACTTGTTCAATTTTCTTTGTTAATATCCGGTCAGCTTGACTTGGTTCAGCCAATCCTGATGGATGATTATGAGCTAAAATTAATGCTGCTGCATTATATTGTAATGCCCGTCTAGCTACTTCTCTCGGATGAACCTCTACACAATTATAGGTTCCAACAAACATCTCTTCAGAAGTAATGACATGATGCTGATTGTCTAAAAATATCACCATAAAAATTTCACGATCTTTATCCATTAAGCGACTAGCTAGGTAATGATGGGTCAAGCTTGGCGATGTTAAGTAATTTTCATGGCTTATTTTAACTTTCAAATAACGATTAGAAAGTTCAACAACCGCTTTTAACTGAGTATATTTTGCAGTTCCAAGACCTTGCTTTTTACAAAATTCGTCGTGGCTAGCATTTATTAAATGATAAAATGAGCCAAATTCATTTAATAACTTTTGCGATAAATCTAGAACAGGTAAACTACGTATACCTGTGCGTAAGAAAAGGGCGAGTAATTCCGCATCAGATAGTGTTTCGACACCAAATAGTAATAATTTTTCTCGAGGCATTAAGGTGGTTTTTTTTTCTGACATAATTGGATTCTTGTTATTTACACAAAATGTGATTATTAGCTATCTTGTGAAAAATAATAAGTAGAGATATATAACGTTGTGAACTAGCTCGCAGTAATGAAATCATTTTTACAGCAAATAAAAAAAGCGCTTATTAGCGCTTTTTAACTGGTTATTTATTCGAAAATTAATGACAGCCACATCCGCCGTGACCACCGCCACAACAACCACTTTCTTCTTCATCTTCATCATGATCATGTCCGCCACAACCGCAGCCACCATGCCCGTGGTCGTGACCGTGTGCACCATGAATATGTCCATGCGATATTTCATCTGGTGTTGCTTCACGAATTGCCAATACTTCGACATTGAAATTCAGATCTTGGCCTGCTAGCATATGATTTCCATCGATAGTTACACTATCGCCATCAATTGCAGTAATTTCAACAGGTAAAGAGCCTTGATCAGTGTCAGCAAAAAAACGCATACCGACTTCAAGTTCGTCAACACCAACAAAAACGTCACGTGGCACATTTTGTACTAGTGCATCATTAAAATCTCCATAAGGATTAATTAGTTCAACGTCAAATTTATCACCAACTTGATGGCCTTCTAAGGAATTTTCAAGATCTTGTAATAAGTTTCCTGCACCATGTAGATATTCGAGTGGTGCAACTGTTGTTGCTTCATCAACTAAAACACCATCTTTAGTACGAACTTGATATGCTAAACTTACCACTGTGTTTTTTGCTATTTTCATGTTTTCTCCAACAAACTGTTACTGAGCAAATAGTGTTAGATTTTAACGGAAAAAAATCCATCTGTATGCTATTTTTTCGTATTTTAACAAGTTTTGCTAATGTTTTATTTTGTGAAGTACTTTTGTTTCAAGAGACCTATTTTAATTAGTAAATAATAGTTGGATAGCTAGTTGAAATCAATTAAGCTGATAGTGTGAATTTTACACAATACTTTATTGTAGCTAATATTAAATTATTGCTAATGACTAAACATAGTGAGGAAAGGGGGATTTTATGTTGAAAGTTAATGATTATTTTGAAGGGAAAGTGAAATCTATCGGCTTTGAAAATGGTTCTACCGGTAAAGTCTCTGTTGGCGTGATGTTACCAGGTGAATATATTTTTAATACTGATAATCCAGAGGAAATGACTGTCATAACTGGTTCACTTAAAGTGTTATTGCCTACAGCAAATGATTGGCAAATATTTGAAGCTGGCCAAGTTTTTCATATTGCTAAAGAAAGCAAATTCGATGTTCAGGTATCAGAACCAACAGCTTATTTGTGTCGTTATCTCGCAAAATAAAGATGCATCAATGTGTTAAAAATAATATTATTAAATTAACCATTGGATTCTACATTACGATTTATATTCTATTGTAAAATTTGATCATATGTTATTTGGGTAATGATAATTTATTAGATTTTTAAGGTTCTATAAAATAGACTTAATGATTATTAAATCATCATTATTATTGTATTTTAATTGTTAAAAAGTGATAGATAATTTTTAGAATTAAGATACTGAGCTTTTAATTTAGATTAGCTGATATAGCAAGAATTTACAAATAAAATGGATTAGTAACAATTTTATGTTTTGAATTAGACCGCAAGATTAATTTACTCTATACAACAGCTTGATTATCTAGAGGTTAAGATAAAAAATATCACGGTGATAAATTAAAAAAATAAGGTGTCAGTTATTCATTCTGGCACCTTATTTACATTTAAGGTTATATTATTTAAGTTCTAATTCATTCATAGCGGCGATACTAAACCCACCATCTACATGAATAACTTCACCAGTAATACCTGATGATAGGTTCGAACATAAGAATGCTGCTGAATTACCCACATCTTCGATAGTTACTGTACGACGAATAGGGGTAACTGATTCACAATGTGATAACATCTTTTTAAAATCTTTAATACCTGATGCAGCTAAAGTACGAATAGGACCAGCTGAAATCGCATTTACACGTATACCTTCAGGTCCCATTGCATTTGCCATATAACGTACATTTGCTTCTAAAGATGCTTTAGCAAGACCCATAACATTATAGTTAGGAATTGCACGTTCAGCACCTAGATAAGAAAGAGTAACTAATGCTGAATCAGGATTAAGCATTGAACGACAAGCTTTAGCCATAGCTACAAAGCTATAAGAGCTGATATCGTGGGCAATAGCAAAACCTTCTCGAGTTACCGCATTAACATAATCACCATCTAATTGATCTCCTGGCGCAAACGCAATAGCATGTACAAAACCATCAAATTTGTCCCATGTTTTTGCTAGCTCAGTAAATAATGATGTGATGCTGTCATCATGTGCAACATCACAAGGTAAAACGATATTAGAATTAAAATCAGCAGCAAACTCTTCAACACGGCTTTTTAATTTCTCGCTTTGATAAGTAAAGGCCAATTCTGCGCCTTCTCGATGCATTGCTTTTGCAATACCATAAGCGATAGAACGGTTGCTTGCAACGCCGGTAACCAGAATGCGTTTACCTGTTAAAAATCCCATAAATTATTCCTCTAATATTTTTACTATATAGTCTAGAATGCTGATGATTATATGTTGATATAGTTAACTTCGCTACTATAAATTTATTTTTTAATTGGTTATTTGCTCTTTTTATTTTAGTCGCAAATAGTTATAGTTAATTTGAATCGTAATTGACAATTATTGTTTAGGATAAGGTAAGCCATAAACTATTTTAAAATATTACAGGGCATTGCCCTGTAATAAGTTTGGTTATTTTTTCGGTAATAATGTAAATATTTTAGGATTTTGACCTATCAATTTTTGCGCAAGTTCGTTGACGGTTTCTAATGAAATATTTTCAACTTGTGTTAGCTGTTGATTTAATTGTACAAAATTACCATCATCTGTTGCTGTTTGAGCGATGGCAGTACTCCAATATTGTGCACTTTTTTGTTGTTCTCTGTAATCTTCTTTCCATGCTTTTTTCGCTATGCTGAGCTCTTGAAGATTAATACCATGTGAACGAATATTGTCCATAACTTGATTAACTAAGGATTTAATTTCATTGACCCGTTTAGGATCGGTGGTGAAATTAAGTCTAGCAAGGTAATAAGATTCTGGTTTCTTGATTATCTGCTCTGAAAAAATAATAGTATAAACACCAGAGTTTTGTTCTCGAATAGCAGTATGTAAGCGAGCATTTACAACTTTATCAAGCAAATTTAAAGCAAGTTGATTGTTTTGACTCCAATCTGCTTCGCTTGTATACAATAGACTTACCATTGCTTTATCACTGGTACCATATGGATAATTAAATTGCATTGGCTTGTTAATTGGCGTGATATGATTGTTATGCCAATGTAACTTAGTGGAATTACCATTAATCCCTGCAAGCCATTTTACAGTTAATGCTTTTAGTTGCTTTGTATCTACATTACCAGAAATCGTTAAAACCATCGAATTTGGTGATGAGTAAAGCATTTGATAAGTCGATTGTAATTGTGTGCTAGTAAAGTGACGCCATGTACCATTTGGATGAACCATTAAACGTTGACTATTATTAAATGTATTTTTATGGATAAAATCTAAAAATTTTCTTTCTATTGGTAATTTATTTTGCATCAACATCGCATTTTGCTGTGCTAATGACAATTTTTGTGAATTAAATTGTGGCGCTGTTAATTTTAAATAGAGTATAGAAAATAACGTTTCTAATTGATCATCGGTTGTACTACCTTGAAAACCATGATGTAGAAGCTCAGCATAAGGTTTTAATTCTCCATATTGCCGTAATTCTTTACTGCTATAATTGCCATAACCGCTGAGTTCAGCTAATTGCTGAGACCAAGTTACTGCTCCTAATTGTGAATTAGCATCTAATGATTGACCGCCTGGAATTCTTAAATTGATTTGGATATTATCAGTTAGTTTTTGATTTGGGTATACAATAACCCTCATACCATTACTAAGAATCCACTCTTCGCTATCAAGCTCTTTTAATGCATTTGTTTTAACGATAGTACCTTGTACTGGAGGTGCAATAATTAAGGGTTTATTTTGAGTTTGATAAGAAAATTCACTCAGTTGAGTATCATCTTTATGTCGAGTTGCTTTCCATAGTGCAACAATAGCACTTTGTGATATTATTTTTTTATCATTATCAGGTCCGATAATTGCAAGGCGTAAATGACTTTGCTCTAAACGACGAGAAATAACTTGTTTAAGCTTTTCCGGCGTTATTTGATTAATAATTGATTGTGTTATAGCTAATTGCTGTTTTTTATTTATCATTGGCATTTGGTATTCGACTGCCGTGGTTAAGCGTTCAGCTAATTGGTTATTACGATAATTATTTTCACTTGCTGCTTGTTGTGATAATTTGGTTAATATCTGTTTAGTGGCCTGTTCGTACTCTTTTTTAGATACAGGTATTATCGCTAATCGTTGCAGCTCATCAAACATTAATTGTAGGGTTTCTTGATAATGATTTTGATTTGGAATAGCAAATAGTAGGTATTGTATTCTTTTTTCATCTAATAAAACACTTTGCTCTTTCACTTGAGCTAATTGCAATTTTTGATTTTCAGTAATCAATTGCAGGCGTTTATTTAGAATAGATAGCCAAATTTGATCTACAATATCATCAGTCATTCCTTGTGAAGTATTTAATGGTGCAATAGCATCGCGTTGCAGCATAATTTGGATCAATCGTTGTCCTTGCTCTGCATCAAATATCATTTTAACTAGCGGAGTCGGCTGAGAAGAAAATTGTCGTAAAGATGGTATATCTACTGGTGAGTTCCCTTTATCTGCAACACCAAAATATTTGTTTATCTCTTGGCGTATAGATTGTTCATTAAATTGGCCAACTACAATTAAGCTCATTCTTTGTGGTTGATACCATTTTTGATAAAAAGTTTTAGCTTCTTCAACCGGACTATTTTTGATTAAAGATAACGATCCAATAGGTGAGCTATTAGCGTATAAACTTCCTTGGTAACGTAATTGATCGAGTTGTTCATTAATTCGATAAGCAACACCTTGTCGTAAGCGCCACTCTTCGACAATTACATTGCGTTCTTGATTAAAATCTGCAGGATCAAATGAGATATTATAAGCCCAGTCTGCCATTACCTGTAGACCAGTTTGAATGGCTTGTGGATTGGTTGGTAATGATAATTTATATATTGTAGAGTTAAAACTAGTAACGGCATTAATATGCGCTCCAAATGTTATACCATATTTTTCTAACTGTTTCCGGCTTGATTGGTTAGGGAAGTTTTTTGTACCTTTAAATGCCATATGTTCAACAAAATGTGCTAGCCCTTTTTGCTGTTCTGTTTCTTGCACTGCTCCACTATGGACAACTAATCTTAATTCAGCGTTATCACTCTGTTTTGGCATTAAAATTACTGTTAAACCATTATCCAATTGATAACGTTTTATCATGGGATCTTGTGGGAGTGATGTGCTTTGTACACAGGCTGTTAGTACAAATAAAACACAACAAACAATCAAATTTTTCATTTTTCGTCCTATAAAAATACTTTAGATATTGTTATCTATATAAATATCTACAATGTTTTATTAATATTAATTACTTGGTTAACTAATGGCTCTAATTCATTTTGATGTGAAACTAATACTATCGCACTATGTGTTAACGTTTTTTTTAAGCGATCTATCATGATTATTGCACTGTCAACATCTAGCCATGATGTGATTTCATCAAGTAATAATAAGTCAGGTTTATTCAGGTATAACCTAGCAAATAATAATCGTTGCTTTTCACCGCCAGATAATCTTATTTCCCAGTTATCTTCTTTTTCTAGCTCATGATTTAGCTCTGTTAATCCTGCAAACTCTAATGCTTTTTCTAATTCATTTTGATTATAAACATTGGCATTTTGTGGATAACTTATTAGATCAGCTAATTTGCCAAAACCAATATAACTTTTTTGTGGTAACCAAATATAGTTATCTGTCCGATTTATCGATCCAGAAAAATGAGGCCAAAATCCAGCTAAACTTTTTAATAATGTTGATTTACCACTTCCTGATACACCTTTTATTAGTAATGATTGTCCCGCTTTTAATTGGCAAGAGATGGAAACTAATGGGAAATTATTAGTATTCATGACTTGTAAATTAGCTACCTTTAATAGATAGTTAGATTCTAAATCATCATTTTTTATATTAGGTTCAATTGGTTCTTCTAGTAATATGGCAAAATTATAAAGTCTTGTTACTGTTGCTTGCCATACTGCGATATCTTTATAACTGAAAATAAACCAGCTTAATGCGCTATTGAGTTGAGTGAATGCCATCCTAATTTGCATCAATCCACCTAATTGGATTGTACCGCTAATAAATTTAGGTAAAGCAAAAAATATTGGAGCTAATGATGAGATGTGGCTAAAGCCATTGACGAAAAACAGCAAGTTTCGTTCTTTATTGATCAACTGGTACCAATTGCGGATGATAGCTGAAAAATGGTGTTGTAGTTTTGTTTGTTCTTGCTCCTGTGCATGCTGCCCAGCAATGTTATCACTATTATCGCGACATCGAATTAGGGCACTACGATAGTTTGCTTCATTTTTTTGTTTTTCAACATTAATACCATGTAGTTTTCTACCAATTAAATGGGTAATTAATATACCAAAAGTGACGTATAAAAGGCAGACGAAAAACATATAACCAGGTATGGTTATTGTGACGTCAAACAAGGTGAATGAAATTGATCCTGATAAATTCCATAGGATCATTGAAAACGAAACAAAAGTGAATGTTGATGTTAAAAAAGAAATGAGTAGACCTAATGATTGCGAAATTAATAGATGTATATCTTCAGCAATACGTTGATCTGGATTATCAGGTTCAAGTTGTCGATTTTGTAAATGGTAATGCTGCCCATTTTTTGACAGCCATTTTTGGGTAATATGCACTGTCATCCAATTACGCCATTTTATTAATAATTTTTTTCTTAAATAATCAGCATAAACAACGAATAAAATGAGAATGGCAATCAATAGAATGAATTGTAATAATAAACTGTAAATAGTAGTACTATCAAGACGTTGTAAAGCATCAAAGAACTTACCATTCCATTCATTGATTAAGACATTAAACCAGATTGATGTTAAACTCAATCCAATAGTAACAATTAGTAATAACCAAGCGACCATTGATTGTGATGATCGCCAAAAAGGTTTAACTAAAAAATAAAATTGTTTTAACTTGCTCACGATCTTATTATTTCTATTAAGTTACTTAAAAAACACAATGATAAATGATGGTAGACTAGAAATCATAGCCGATTTGCATCCAAAATTGGCGACCTATATCATAAGAATTTAAGATAATAGGGTTGCCATTAGCGTCAACACCATAATTATATCGATCAGTTACATTGCGTTTATTTAATAAATTATTGACTTCCAATGACATATTCGCACCATAAGCAAAACTCGGTTTCCATAGCATTTTTACATCCCAACGAAATGTACTACCAAAATCTTCACGATCATAACGTGCTAATTGGCCTTTGTCTGGATCCCATTTGTATGAGCTTTCATATCTCACAGCTTGAGAGCGTTGAGCATGCCATTGGAACTGATTATAAATTGACAGGTCATAATCAGGAAACGCAGTCGTAAGCTCTAAATTAAATCTTAATGGAAGATTAAAATCAGTTGCTGGTAATTTGGACGCTTTAATAACTTTCCCATTATAATAAACATAATCTTTATTAATTCTTCCTCCGGCAGCATCATAATGAGCATAACCTACTTTTGGTGTATTACTCTGATTTTTTTCCCAGATAATCGATGCTTTTAAGGTATTTTCAGTTGTAGCGATCTTCCATTTTTCAGGATTAGTTACACTAATAGCAAAACTGTTATGTTCACTTTTACCTGTATTGTCAAATTTGCGTACCGAAGATCTAGCATATTTAGGTTTACTGACTACTTCGTCACGGCTATTACGGTGTACATATTCAAATTTCCACAGTGTATCAAGAATTTTTTGTTCAATACCAAAGTTAATTTCATCACTGTAAGGTGTAGAAAGATGATTTAAACCTTCAAAATCAGTTTCGTTTATCCACTTATCATCAATGACATCACCTGGCTTACATCCGTAACAGTTATATAATCCACCATTTTGTGCACCATATAATGCATAGCCCATCATTGTTCTACCGTAATAGCGGTTATAACCAGCAATTAAATTAGTCTGTTTAGTACCAAATAGGTCATAGGTTGTCGCTATTCGTGGAGCGACATTATAATTTTTCACAAAATTGTCGTAGTCAACCCGTATTCCTGGTTGTAAGGTTAAACGGTGATAGGTGATAGTATCGTCAGCATAAAGTGCGTAGTTTTTATAATCTGCACTATAAGTCCCTTTCTTAAAGGCATTGATCATCCAATTCTTCCAGACATCATTATAATTAACAAAGTTATATCTAAAAAAGTCTTTATTACGGATATAAGATGCGTTTGTTTTTTTGAATTCAAATCCAGATTTTGGTTGATGTATCGTGTTACCCCAATTAATTGGTGTAAATGTGAATTTACCTTTTAATTCGGTATTTTTTTGTTTAGTTTTTAAATCACCAATACCACCAGATTGTTTTTCAAAGTTTTCATCTTGTTCTATCCAATTTTCATAACGATAAGAAACATAATATTTTTGGTCATCTTTACGTTTATCTTCTAGCACTTGGTAACCGGTAGTCAATTCTAATTCACCTAAATCTTGTTGCGAAGTTAACTGTAATGATGAGCCAATGCCAGTATGGTTAGTTTTAAATCCAGAATTAGCAACATTGGCAGAAAATGAATAGTCCTGGTAATTAGAATAATTTACTGACCAATCTAAATAGGTATTATCTGTCATATACCAACTAAATTTAGATAAGTAGTTATTGGATGTTCGTGTTTGATCTTTATAGCCACCAGCAGCTTCAATATCTGCAATTTCGTTTGATGAGTCTAGAATAATTGCTTCACCGCGATAAGCGTAAGATGAAATATCTGATTCTTTTCGAGAAGCGGAGAAAACAAAACCTAAATTATCAGTGATACCAGATTCAAACCATCCGCCAAAGTTTTCTTTTTTATAATGTGGTTGAAAACGATTTGGTCGGTTTGAAGTATTTTGTGTAGGACTAAAATCAACACGTTTATCGGTATGTATTTTATTCCAAGCTGAACGAGTAGTATTGTAGTAAACACTACCTCCTGTAGTATATTTCCAACGACGTCCGGTAACATCAATAACACCGCCAGTAAATCCACCATATTCTACTGGAATGTTCTTATCATAAACTTTAACATTATCGATTAAACGACTGTCAATATATAGACCTTGCTCATCAGAATTAATACGTGTAGCCGTAATATCATCATTAGGATTTGACGGATCAATATCGTTGTTAAAACTAATGCCATCTAGCATAAAGTTATTTTGATAGCTTGATGCGCCATGAATTGTAACTTTAGAGGGTTTGATTTCCCCTTGTTGATTGCCATTATTGCTGCTATTTGATACTTGAATTGACGGTAATGTTTTTAAAATATCGGTAATATTGCCGTTACCCATTGTACCGGTACGAATTTCTTCTGATGTAATAAGTTCTGGTTGTGATGCTATAGGATTGGAGTTAAATTTTGCTTTTACAACCATAACCTCTTTTTTATTATCCTCTTTATTTTCTTCAGTTAGTACTTCTTTGTTATCTTGATGTTTTTTTTCATCTTGAACATCTTTGGCTTGAATATAAATTGGAAATAATAAACAACAGAAGATTGAGTAGATTTGATAAGGTTTACGCATGATAAATTTAATGATAACTAATTTAAATAAGAATGGATCTTATTATCATTATCATTTAAATCAATTTAATTTGACAGAAATGTGACATATATCACATTTTTTATGCATAACTATGTATTATGTCTTTATTAAATAAAAGTTTTTAAAAAAAGTTGTTGAATTGACTAATAGTTGACTATAATAGTCAACTATTATGTGATTTTATTAATGGTATTGTGATGAAAAATTTAGTTTGTTATAAAACGTTACCTATTTGGGATGTTAATACTTTACCAACTTTGTTTCGCGAAAAGCATAATACACAAATAGGTACATGGGCAAAATTAAACATTATTAAAGGTTATGTGAATTTTGATATGTTAACCGAACAGGGAGATATTATCTCTCAACATATTTTCGATGTTGATCATCAACCTCCATTTATTTTGCCTCAACAATGGCATCGAATTGCGCAAGTATCTGATGATCTACAGTGTCAACTGGCTTTTTATTGTCAATCTGAAGATTATACCCAGAAAAAATATCAAATGACGAAAACGCATTCTGATGTGTTAGATGTTTGTCAAATTATTCAAGCAGGAAAAGCTTTAGATTTAGGGTGTGGTTCTGGTCGTAATTCACTTTTTTTGCAACTACTTGGCTTTGATGTTGATGCTGTTGACAAATCGGAGATGAGTATCAGTAATTTACAACAAATTATTGCCAATGATGATCTATCTCATATCAAGGCATCTATTTATGATATAAACCAAGCTAATCTTAAAGGTAATTACGATTTAATTATTTCAACAGTTGTAATGATGTTTCTACAACCAGATCGAATTCCTGATATTATTGATAATATGCAAACTATAACCAAAACGGGCGGTTATAATTTAATTGTATGTGCCATGTCAACAGACGATTTTCCTTGTTCAGTCGGGTTTTTATTTACGTTTAAAGAGAATGAATTACGTAATTATTATCAAGATTGGGATATTCTAAAATATAATGAAGATGTTGGCGAATTGCACAAGACGGATATTAATGGTAACCGGATAAAACTTCGTTTTGCGACTTTACTAGCAAAAAAACGATAATATTACAGGATATCATCCTGTAATATTTTGTTTTTGACTATTGATTACTACCTAGTATTTTTCCCACTTCAAACCAAGATTTACGAGAGTTTAGTAGGTCTTGGGCGGACATTGGTTTTTTACCTGCTGGTTGTAATATTGTCATGTTTAATGATCCATCACTGGTGGCAATACAAATTCCTTTCTTATCCGCCTGTAAAATGGTGCCAACGGGTTGATTATGTTGAGTTGCCATAACTTGAGCTTGCCAAACTTTTATTGGTTCACCATTTACTTCAAAGTAACTAACTGGCCAAGGGTTAAATGCTCGCACACATCGTTCCAGTTGTATTGCTGATAAATTCCAATCTAATTTAGCCTCTTGTTTAGATAATTTTTCTGCATAAGTGGCTTGTGATTGTTGTTGCTTTTCTGGTTTAATTTTTCCTTGGTTAATCAGTGTTAGTGTCTCAAGTAATGCTTGTGGCCCTAATTTAGCTAACTTTTCATATAGTGTTGCACTGGTGTCAGACGGTTCAATAGGGCATGCTAACTTATAAAGCATATCACCAGTATCAAGTCCGGCATCCATTTGCATAATGGTGATACCTGTTTCACTATCTCCAGCCCAACATGCACGCTGAATTGGCGCTGCACCTCGCCATTTAGGCAATAAAGAACCATGGACATTTAAACATCCAAGTTTTGGCATATCAAGTACTGCTTGAGGTAAAATTAATCCATAAGCAACCACAATCATAATATCGGCATTAAGATTAGCAATGACGTGCTGATTTTCTACGGTTTTGAGTGTGGTTGGTTGATAAATGGGAAGATTGTTTTCGATTGCTAATTGTTTTACAGGGCTTGCCGTTAACTTATTTCCTCGACCTGCGGGTCTATCTGGTTGACTGAAGACGGCGATGACATTATGGTTTGAGCCAATTAAAGCTTTTAAATGTGTGGCAGCAAAATCAGGTGTGCCTGCAAAAATAATATTTAAGGGTTTAGTAGCTTTTAGCATATGCAATATATCCATAATCAAAATATTATGGATATTATACTTTAAATTAAATTAAGAATCTGCAACCACAAAAATGAGTTTTTAATATCTATCACTTTTGGATTGTATAAAAGTATTGACTGAGTTATAGCGGTAAGTTACGTTCAATCATGCCTTGTTTGTAAAGTTCGTAGGTGTTGGAGAAGATTTTTTTGTATAAAAAATAATAAAAAATTCCACCAAAAACGCCACCACAAAATATGCCGGTGACAATTGCAAGGATAATAAGTTTTGATTTATTATCCTTGCTAACCTTCATATTATTGTACATTTTGGTTAATCTTTCATCTGTCAGCTTACTATTCTTTATTGTTGATTTTACTACGAACATGTATAATTTCATTAATAGATAAATAAATGTGCAAAAAATTAAAATAATACATGACATTATACCTATAAACATTAAAAATTGTTGAGCATTACTCATTTTCTAAAACCTTATTCCTTAAATTAGCTGGTCATCCAGACACTTTATAGTAACCATAAAATATAGTTTAATAAATATTTTTTTACTTAGAATGGGAAGAAAATTGGCACTAATGCTATATCAACGGCCATCACTAGAAAAGTTAATGGTAGGCCAATTTTAACAAAATCACTAAAGCTATATCCTCCTGGAGCCACTACCATTGTTTTAACTGGTGATGAAACAGGTGTAATAAATGAAGCCGATGTTGCAATCGCCACTGTCATAGCAAATGGATAAGGTGAATAGCCAAATTTTATAGCTAAATCAATTGCAATTGGTGCAATCAAAATTGCTGTTGCGGTATTTGAAATAAATAGTCCAACTGTGGAACACAATAAAAAGATAAAGGTTAACACCATATAAGGACCAAACGATCGTAAATGAATTTCAAGCCATTCCGAGATTAATGAAATTCCTCCCGTTTTATTTAAAGCTACTGCGAAAGGCATCATACCAATAATAAGAATTAATGTTGGCCAATGAATTGACTTATAGGCATTAGCCATATCGATACAACGAGTTGCTCCCATTAATAGGCAGGCAATAAGTGCTGCAACCACATTTGGAACAATTCCTGTAACCATTAAAATTATCATCAAGGCTAGATTAAATAGTGCTACATAAGCTTGCGAGCTAGCGGGGGCAACATCATCAATATCTGAAGGATAATCTAACACTACAAAATCACTAGTACGAGTTTGAAGTTTTTGGATTGAACCCCAATCACCGCAAACTAATAACGTATCACTCATTTCTAAGCGTTCTTGGAATAAGTTATTTGTCTCAACAGGAGCATGATTTCGCCAAATACCAATCACGGTTAAAAAATATTTACTTCTAAAATCTATCTCATTAAGCGTTTTACCACATAATGATGATTCTGGTAGTAATGCTACCTCGGCCATACCAACTTCTTTTACTTGTTCAGAAAAATATTCACCACGTAGAATTTTCGGTTCAAGATTATTGGTCGTTAAAAATGTACGATAATCAGCTTCGGAATGGGACATATCCAACAAAAGAATATCGTTTTCTCTAAATTCGGTAGATCCGTTAACCGGAATGAGGACTTTTTGAAACTTTCGCCAACGCTCGATACCAATAACATTTACCCCGTGCTCACTACGTAAATGTAAACCGTCAATAGTTCGACCAACAAAAGGAGAGCCAGCAAGAATTTGTGCTCGATGCGCTCGACCAATTAATCTATAATCTCTAATTAGGTCGGTAATTTTGCGTCTTTGTGGTTGACTATTGGTTGGTGTGATTTGGTCGGCTGTCAGTAACCAATTGCGAGTTAGTACACAATAAATAACACCGACAATTAATACCCCTATACCTATTGGCGTAATAGAAAAGAAACCAAATTCAGTTAAAGTTGCTCGACTCAGTTCACTATTCACTACTAGGTTTGGTGCGGTAGCAACAAGGGTCATCATGCCACTAATTAGCGCAGCAATACATAGCGGCATCATTAATTTTTTAACATGTATACCGGTATGATTGGCAATGCTAATCGCTACAGGAATAAATATCGCCACCACGCCTGTTGAGCTCATCACCGATCCTAATAATGCTACACCTAACATAATAAATGTTATAATACGTATATCATTTTGACCGGCGGCTTTTAATATGTATTCACTCATTTTGTAAGAGATACCGGTTCTTACTAAGCTTTCTCCAATAACAAATAGTAATGCGATTAAAATAATGTTTGGATCGCTAAATCCTGAAAGTGCTTCAGCTGGTGTTAAGACACCGGTAACGGTAATCGCGGTTATAATGAGAAGTGCAATAATATCCATTCTTAATTTACTGAATGAAAACAGCAAAATAGCAATAAAAAGTAATAAACAAACAGTAATAAGAGGATAATATTCGATTATATAATTAGGCAAAAAAGCCGACATTGATGATACAAAACTATGTCCAGATGACAACTGTTCCACAAAAAGTAGCTCTATAGTGTTGAGTAGATTTTCGACATAATACCTTGATTCATTGTAATAGGGAATATCTTCAAATAAAGTTTATTGCGGCAAACCTTTGCCATTATGACATTTTTAACATTTTCTGCTGTTTTATTTTTCGACTATTCGTATTCATAAAACTAGGTGTAAGTTAGTCAACTTGAATTGTTTAATTCTAAACCATGTTGAGGAGACCATATGTCATCAAAAAAATCAGTTGCTCAGATTGTTGTTGATGTTTTAACTCAAGCCGGTGTGAAACATTGTTATGGTATTGTTGGCGATACGTTAAATCAGATTACTTCTGCTATTAAAAAAAGTGATGATATTGAGTGGGTACATGTTCGTCATGAAGAAGTTGGTGCTTTTGCTGCTGGCGCTGAAGCTTATTTGACCGATCAAATAACTGCATGTGCAGGTTCTTGCGGTCCGGGAAGTTTACATTTTATTAATGGTATTTATGAGGCACAACGAAATAAAGTTCCACTTATTTTATTGGCTAGTCAGTTGGTTACTTCTCAACAAGGAACTGATTTTCCGCAAGAAGTTGACTTTGAGGCTGTTTATAAAAACTGTGCTGTTTTTTGTCAGCAAATTACTGACCCAACACAAGCAAGACGAATTACCACTGCTGCGGTTCAAGCTGCGATTAATCAGCGTGGGGTTGCTGTTTTAGTTATTCCTTACAATATTAGTTTAACCAAAGTTGAGGATAACAGTGGACACAAGATCTATCATCCCAAACCAATAATTCGTCCATCTGATGATGAATTGGCTAAAATTTCTGAAATTTTAAATAAAAATAGTAGAGTGACAATTTTTGCTGGGCATGGAGTGTCAGATGCTCATGATGAGTTAGTTGCTCTAGCCAATAAATTAAAATCACCGATAGTCCATACATCAAGAGCTAAAGATTTTGTTGAATATGATAACCCTTATAATGTTGGTATGACGGGGATGTTTGGTATGGAATCAGGTACCACGGCTATTAAAGAGTGTGATGTGCTTTTAATGTTGGGTGTTGATTTTGCATGGTCTCAGTTTTATCCAGATAATGCAATAATTATTCAGGTCGATATCGATGCTACTCATCTTGGCCACCGTCATAGTGTAGAAGTTGGTGTAGTCGGGGCAAGCAAACCAACTTTAGCGGCCTTATTACCACTAGTTGATGACAAAACAGATACGACATTTTTAGATAAATGTCGTGAATTACACACTAAAGCAATCGATAAATTAAATAAAAAAGCGATACCATCAAAAACCGTCATTCATCCACAATATTTAACCGAATTGATTGATAAGTATGCTAATGATGATGCAGTACTGTGTGCTGATGTTGGTTCGGCGATGGTTTGGGCATGCCGCCATTTTTCAACCAATGGTAAAAGACGAACTGTTATTAGTCTAAAACACGGCACTATGGCCAATGCGATGCCACAAGCATTGGGTGTGAAAAAGGCCTTTCCTCATCGTCAAGTTATCACTTTATCCGGGGATGGTGGTATTAGTATGCTTTTGGGAGATTTATTGACCACAATTCAGGAGAATCTACCCATCAAAGTTATCGTGCTAAATAATAGTTCACTTAATTTTGTTGAATTAGAGCAAAAATCGGAAGGGCTTGTCGATCACTATACTGATTTAAAAAATCCTGACTTTGCTAAAGTTGCCGATGCAATGGGTCTGTATTCAATTAGAGTTGATAATTCCGATTTGCTTGAAGCGGCCGTGCAATCATTCTTAGCTCATCCAGGTCCAGCTTTATTAGATGTAAAAACAAGTGAGTATGAACTAGTTATGCCGCCAGAAATACATAGTTCACAAGTGATGGGAATGGCGCTTTATAGTGTAAAAGCATCATTGCATGGCAAAATGAAAGATGTAGTTAATTTGTTAATTGATAATTTTGTTAAAAAATAAATCATTAAGTTAACAGTTAAGTATTATCTTAAAAAATTTTGAGGAAAGGGGTTTTTTAGCCTAACTTTAACGATATCTGCCGCATATGGCGGCAGATAAGTTGAATTAAAAGCTAACGGCCCCTTCTTCCGCTGAAGTAAGATTCTCTCGAATAACCGAATAAAGTTCTCGACCAAAGCCTTGATGTGAATCAGTTAGATCGATTGGTTCTGCTTGTCGCATTGCTAGTTCAGCTTCGTCGACCAATAATGTGATTTCGCCAGTTTGACCGTTGACTCGAATCATGTCACCTTGTTGTACTTTGCTCAATAATCCTCCACCATAAGCTTCAGGGGTGACATGAATTGCAGCTGGTACTTTACCTGAGGCGCCAGATAAGCGACCATCAGTTAATAAGGCAACTTTATAACCGCGATCTTGTAACACACCCAATGGTGTTATTAATTTATGCAGTTCCGGCATACCGATTGCTTTTGGACCTTGATAACGTACAACTACAACACAATCTTTATTGAGATTGCCAGCTTTATACTCTGCATCTAAATCATATTGACTGTTAAAAACTACTGCAGGTGCTTCAATAATTTGATGCTCAGCAGTAACAGCAGACGTTTTCATTATGGCTCGACCTAAATTGCCCGACATGACCTTTAGTCCACCATGGGAATTGAAAGGTTTTTTAATTGAAGCAATCACATTTTCATCTAAAGATTTGCTAGGGCCTTCACGGAAGATGAGTTTGCCATTTTCTAAAATTGGTTCTTTGGTATAACGGCTTAATCCACGCCCCACAACTGTTTCAACATCTTCATGTAATAAGCCTCCAGCTAATAATTCTCTTACTAGTAATGACGTTCCACCAGCCGCTTGGAAATAATTGATATCAGCTGGTCCATTTGGGTATATTCGACTAAGTAGCGGTACAACAGTTGATAAATCAGAAATATCATCCCAATTAATAATAATACCAGCAGCTTTAGCCATAGCAACAATATGCATGGTTAGGTTGGTTGACCCACCTGTTGCTAATAGAGCAACTAAGCCATTAACAATGACTTTTTCATCAACCATTTTACCGACAGGCATATAATTACCTGATTGGTTTGTTAAGCGCGTAATCTGTTTTGCTGCTGCATTTGTTAATTCGTAACGTAATGCTGTTTCTGGATGTACAAAGGCTGCGCCAGGTAAATGTAAACCCATTAATTCAATGACCATTTGGTTACTATTCGCGGTACCATAGAAAGTACAGGTTCCGCTAGAATGGTATGATGCAGATTCAGATTCTAATAGATCTTCACGTGATGCTTTTCCTTCTGAATAAAGTTGGCGAATACGGACTTTTTCTTTATTCGATAGGCCTGAAGGCATTGGTCCTGAAGGGACAAAGATAGCCGGTAAATGCCCAAAAGATAGAGCGCCAATAAATAACCCTGGTAAAATTTTATCGCAAACACCAAGATAAAGAGCACCATCAAACATATTATGCGACAAGCCAACAGCAACTGACATTGCAATGACATCTCGGCTCATAAGGGAAATTTCCATCCCTGGTTCACCTTGTGTTACTCCATCACACATGGCGGGTACGCCACCGGCCATTTGACCAACAGCACCTATTTCATGTAATACTTTGCGAATTTGTTCGGGGTAATATTCATAAGGTTTATGTGCAGATAACATGTCATTATAAGAACTGATAATGCCGATATTACTTTTTAGTATATTTTTAAGATCATTTTTATCATCTAAACAACAAGCAGCAAAGCCATGTGCTAAGTTGCTACAAGGTAAACTTGCACGAGTGACTTTTTTTAACATAGCGTGTTCTATTTTTTGTAAATAAGCCTCACGTGATGCTTTAGAACGATTAATAATACGCTGCGTTACAGCTAAAATAGTGGAATTCACATTAACCTCTCCGATCTTTTTATTTTTTATTATTATAAATTTATTCACAATTACATATTGAATTAATAACCTGCGTAGTTTCATTAATAACATCAATTAGCGATTGTTCAATATTGATGGCATAGACATCTTTTTCATCGGCAGTAGGTTCTTCTAAGGTGTCAAATTGTGACTGTAACATGCCAGATTTTTGGTAATGTCCTTTACGTTCAGCTAGACGCTGTTCAATAACCGCAAAACTTCCTTTTAGGTAAATAAAGTGAATATTTTCATTTTCGCCACGAATAATATCTCGATATTGTTGTTTTAATGCGGAACAAATTATGATCGAAACATCATTGACGTTACTCATCGCAAATGCGGCGTTACTAATTAGATTTAGCCACGGCAGCCTATCTTCATCATTTAGCGGAATACCACTACGCATTTTTAATATATTGGCTTTGGGATGTAGAAAGTCGCCATCTAAAAAAGCCGCATTTAGGTTATCGGCAATTTGTTTAGCAACAACTGATTTACCACTCCCAGATACTCCCATAAAAATGAAAATATTTTTCTTTTTTTCGGTCATTAGCTGATTCTCTAAACCATTCTGTTACGGGTAACATTTTGTCACTATAATCTTTTATTGCAATATAAAAAAGTTTCTTTTGTGACCTAGATCATATTTTTATTTGCGATCAAAAAATATTCATGTAGCTATTTTTCTTTGTTTTGTTGTTTTCGCTATTATTTATAGCCATTTTTGGCAACCAAGTTAAAGTGAATGTACTGGGGCTTGTAGATATGAAACTAGTTGCTAGTTAACGATTTGAAAATAATTTTTATAATCAAAATGTTACATCTATATTGATTAAATTAGTTATTAAAGTTGTGGTAACTTTTTAGATAGTGTGTCGACTTTGATAAGTCATGATTTAAGTATAAATTACTAATATAACGATTAAATAATAACTTTTTGATTGTATGCCCAAAAACCTAAGCATACAATCAATATATCAAGCATTATTTAGTAACATCATTCATGATTTGTTTAAATGCAGAAAATGAACAAAAACCATCTTTATTAATTGGACAATTTTCCATTTCTAATACAATTTTTTGTGGAGGAGTTTTCCTATTTAATTGGGTCAAATTACGAATTTGATCGGTTGACTGATAAAAATATTCAATTTTCATTAATGCTTCACCAGTCTTGTTATCGCGCCATTTTTGAAATACAACTTTTCCACCAATTGGCGTAGTTTCAAATTGATTTGCCAGTGTATACGACTTAATTTTTATGGCGGAAAATAGTGATGCAACATTTGAGTCATGGCCGACTAAAAACGTAAATTTGCTTTTGTTGTTTTTTTCTGAAAATGTTTGATTGATATAATTAACTAAATTGGCTGCGATTTGTTTGGCTACAACAGGCGAACCAAATAATACGGTATTATAATTTTCTTTGATAGCGACTAATTTCTCAAACTGCTCGTTATTCTTTATTTTACCCCAGGCTATATCTGTTAATGGTGCCCCTTCGTAATATTGTAATATAAAGGCATCCGCAATTGATGTTCCAGTACGAAGCGGGCCTGTTATACCGGGTTCTTTGCCTTTTTCAATAATGAGTTTGGTTGGTAACGCAGTAAAATCACATTGTTTATCATTTAGACAATTTGCCGAATTTGCATAATTGATTATTTTGGACATGTCATTATAGGCGTTATCCAATTTTTTATTTAATCCTTCAATACCATTTGCATCAGCAATTTGATTGATTGATGCAATGGCAGACTCTTTAAATGTTGGGCTATCATCTTTAATTACAGGAAAGAATGTAGGATCCATAGTCCCTAATTTTTCTTTATGAACAATTGGAACAATGCAACCAGGAAAAGCGCCAACCGCAAAGTACTGACCAGTTGCGATAGTTCGTTGTAAGCTATTAGTATAAATATATACTTCTTTTTCTGTTGGACATGTATTTTCGCTTAATAATTTATTATCAACTAACCATTCACTAAAATAATGTCCAAAATAACTTTCTAATACTCCACCTCGGGTAGTTAAATAACTAGCAGGTGTATCCCATTGTGGCCATTGATTAGGAGTTACTTTACCTAAAGTACTATTTGGGCTAGCTAATGGAGCTCGCAATCCATGACGGCTGAAAACCACCACTTGTTCTAATGTATAATTATCTATTGTTTCTAATGCTTGTGTTGAGAAAGATAAAGCAAAAGATAGGCCTAATATTAATTTTAATTTTCGCATAAATAACCTCTTAAGTAACGTTCGAGGAGATAAGATCACCATGATATTGCTTGTGATAAGTAGGAGGTAAACACCAATAATTACTTCAATTAAATAGTATATTTTTACTCTATATTACTTATCGATCCTAATATAATAAGAGGAAAGAAAATAGATTTAATAGACATATAAACGTCTACACGATTAACCTTTATGCCTCTTAATTTTGTTAAAAAAGTGTATAGATTTTTAAATCAAAATATTGCTAAGATCAGCTGATGTTTGATAAACAACATTACCGTTTATAATGGTTGCAACAATTTGATTATCATCATTTAATAATACTAAATTGGCTAATTTGTTCGGTGCAATACTACCTAAAATATCGTCAATTCCTAATGCTTTAGCTGGATAATAACTACCATGCAACCAAGCTTGTTCGAAAGGCATATTAGTATAATCAGCAAAATTAGTTACCGCATTCTCAAGGGTCAATGTGCTACCAGCTAAACCACCATTGTTAGTCCGAACAACACCATCTTGCATATGTACTTGTAATTTACCTAGATAATAATCGCCATTTGGCATTCCCGTTGCTTGCATCGCATCAGTAATTAGTAACAGATTTTTTCCACAACATTTATGGGCGATGTTAATCGCAGCTGGATGAACATGGTGGCCATCGGCGATAATTTCGGTTTGACAGTTATCGATACTTAATGCTGCACCAACAACTCCTGGTTGTCTATGATGTAATCCGGACATACCGTTATAGCAATGTACCACGCCGCTGGCACCAGCTAATATTGCATCTTTAATTGTTTGATAGTCGGCATTAGTATGACCTAACATAACACGGATATTTTGTTCATTTAGCCATTTGATAATAGCGAGGGCATTTGGGTATTCTGGTGCTAGAGCAATGCATTTTAATGTCCCTTCAGCCAATGATAACCATTTTTCAATTATTGCTCGATCCGGTGCGCATAGAAACTCTTCAGGATGAGCGCCCTTATGTATATCACTAAAAAAAGGTCCTTCTAAATACGAACCTAATATTGTTGCGCCTGAAACGCCTTTTTTTATACTGTTTTTGACTTGTATTAATGCTGCTTCAATCTTTTCATAACTTTCAGTTACTGTTGTTGCTAAAAAAGCACCAACGCCATGTTTTGCCAAAAAACAGCTTATGGTATTTAATGATTCATGAGTGGCATCCATAGTGTCAGCGCCCATGACACCATGAATATGGGTATCTATGAGCGCTGGTAACAGTTTTATTTGGTTCGTACAAGGCTTATCATTAGGCTGAATATCAATAGTTTTTCCATTATTAATAGTGATAATTGCATTATCAATCCAACCAACAGGTGTTAAAACCTTTTGAGCGCAAATTTGTTTAAATTCCATCAGAACATTCCTTATCAATAGTTGACTGTTTTTGATGTTCATGCCATAAGCTAGTTATTGTTTGCTTACCATTTTCAATAGTTTCTTGACGAATGGTTGTGATATCTAAATTTTCACGTAGTAACAAAATTTCAAGTAACAGCGGCATATTAACACCGCTAATTACTTCAATATTTTGGTGTTGATAACTTAAAACTGCCGCTAATCGAAATGGTGAACCACCGACAATATCAGTTAAAAATAAAACACCGTCACCACAATTAGTTTCCTGAAATGCTTGGTGCAATTGTTCCTCTAATTGTTCACTACTCATACCATCAGGAAAATTTATAGCCGTAAATTGTGGTTGTTTACCAATAATTTGTGTGGCGGCTTCGTAAAGCCCGGTAGCAAAGCTACCGTGGCCGGTTAATATTATCCCTAACATAATTCCCTCTATAAAAATCCGACTAATTTACCTACAACACCAATAATAACCGTTAAACCAATTAGTTTTACTGGTGAGAAATTACGTTTCATCAAACTATAAACAATTAAGGTAAAGCCAAGTGGTAATATATTTGGCATCAATTTATCTAATACATCAGCTTGAAGCGCAACATGAGCCTGTCCTGCATTTATTTCTAATGGTGTAGATAAATGTACATATGAGGCAACTAATGCTCCTATTACTGTCATACCGATTATAGATGCAGCATGTGAGATACGTTTAGTATGCGTTTTTAATAAAGGTAAGGCACTGGTACCGGCATGATAGCCATAATGAGCTAAACCAAAACGTAAGCCAAAATGTACAATATTAAACATTAGTAGGAAAATTATTGGCCCAAAAAAACTACCTTCTAAGGCTAATGATGCACCAATTCCAGCGCATATTGGCAGTAAAGTTAACCAAAATAATGCGTCTCCTATTCCACCTAAAGGTCCCATTAACGCGACTTTCACCGCGCGTATAGTTGAAATATTTTCTTTGCCTTTTTCCATGGCTAGAACTAATCCTGAGAGGAAAGTGGCATCAAAAGGATGGACATTAATAAATTCCATATGCATATGCATCGAATTTTTAAGGTCATCTTGGTTTTTATGTATTTTACGTAATGCTGGCAAGATAGTATAAAGCCAACCTCCAGCTTGCATACGTTCATAGTTGAATGACGCTTGTAAAGCAAGGGAACGAAACGCCATTCGATTAATATCACCTTTGGTTAGTGTTACATCTTGGCTTTGATCATAAAAAGTATCGGCTGTGGCTTTACTTGTCGCTAATGCTTGTTCCATACGTTTTGCTTCTTTCTCGGCCATTTTTTTATCGTGATCGTTATTAAATTCCATCTTCCACCTCCATTGAATCTGAGCTTACTGGCTTGTTACTATCGTTGTTTTCACGGCCATAATTAAAGAAATCAATCATTGCTATAGCTAGAGCGCCTAATGCAATCGCTAAAATTGGTAAATTAAGGAAAGTCACACCAAGAAAACCTAAAATGAAATAAGCAATATAGGTTTTCTTCATCATAATTTTCATTAACATTGCAAAACCGATGGCCGGCATCATACCACCAGCAACACTAAGTCCATCAAGCAACCATTGTGGTGATTTTTTAACTAGTGCTGTTGCTGCGTCAGCACCAAAGTAGATAGGTAAGAAAGCAACAATAAAATAGAAACAAAAAAGAATAATCATGCCAAGATAGTTTACCCATTCAATTCCTTTAAAATTGAGTTGATCAACGAAGCGATCACATTTATGCATCATTGGTGAGTATATGGTGAATAAAATAGTGATACATCCTTGTACTGCAATAGCAAATGGTACGGCAATACCTATTGCAACTTTAGGATCTGCATGAGTTAAGATTGCAAAACTGGTACCAATTACACCACCGATAACCACATTAGGTGGCTGTGCTCCTGCTAACGGTACCATTCCCATCCATACCAGTTCTAATGATCCTCCAACATATAAACCGGTTGTAACATCGCCTAAAATTAATCCAACTAACGGCCCTATTACGATAGGTCTGTGTAAATGAGTCAGGCCATCAAATAAATCTACGCCAGCTATACCGGCTAGAAGTCCAATTAATAATGCATCCATTAACATAGTATGCTCCCTCAAGTTAAGATAGATTGATTAAATCCGCTATTTTTTCGCCAGCTTCATCAGGTACTCGGCGGATTTCGCAAGTTACACCTAATTTTTCAAGTTCTTTAAATGCTGCGATATCTGATTCATCGACAGAAACTGTTTTATGAATTTGTTTTTTACCTTCAGAAAAATGCATATTACCCACATTGACAAATTTGATTGGTACGCCACCTTTAACGAGGGTTAATACATCTTGTGGTGTTTTACAGACAATAAAAATTTTTTGTCTTTCAGCGGCTTTGCCAATAATGTCGATAGTTTTTTGTAAGGTAAAATAACGAGTTTGAATGCCTTCAGCAATAACCATGTCCATTAGATTTTGTTGGACTGGATCTTGCGAAGCACTGTCATTGGCGACTAATAATAGATTCGCACCAAGTGCATTAACCCAAGTTACGCCAACTTGACCATGAACTAAACGATTGTCTATACGTGTCATAAGAATATTAGGTGTGCTCATTGCTATTAAGTCCTTTTGTTTATTTGTTTAACAGATTCAGGTAATTAGTTTTTATTAAATGGATAAATATTAACGCCTTTTACTACTCGATTAACTTCTCCGGTTGGACAAGGGTTATCTGGAGTCAGTCCAAGATGAAGTGATTTTTCAAACGCTAACATTTGTGCGAAAACTAGATAAGGAAAAATCAACCAACAATCAGGGAGTTTACAATCTACCGATAATATTTGTTGATCTATACTCTCTTGACTTGTCAGTGCTATGACGTCGGATGCAATTTTGTCATGAACAAGCTCATTAAATAGGTCAATATCGTATTGGTGAACATATGGCTCGCTTGAGAAAAAACAGACAACTAAACTTTTTGTATCAACCATAAATTTTGGGCCATGACGTAGTCCTAATATTGAATCAAAGCGGGTTGCTACTTTACCGGCGGTTAGTTCTAAAATTTTTAAGGCAGATTCTTGTGCAATACCTGTGAAGCAGCTACTACCAACATAGATAACTCGATCATGTTCTTTACTAGCTAATTGTTTAGTTATTGATTGCCAGCTTGATAGTTTGTCTTCACAAATACTAGCAATTTCCATTACAGCATTGTGTGCTTTTTCAAGATCAAGCTTGTCTAGAAGTAGAAGTGTGGCAAGCATCATGCTACTTATACTTGACGTCATTGCAAAACTTAAGTCATGTGTTCCCTCAGGCATGACTAGATGAAAAATACGCTTAGGATTGTTTTCTTTTGCCGCATATTCTGTTAATGCACTGGTTGGGTTACAGGTTAAAAACAGATGGTAGCAGTCAGAAACTATTTGATCTGCTAATTTGACTGCTGCAACACTTTCAGGGCTATTTCCTGATCGTGCAAATGAGACAATTAACGTTTTTTTACTTGGCGATAAATATTGCTGAGGATTAGTGACAATTTCCGTTGTCGCATAAGCGTGAACGTTACGATGCGTCTGTCCTCTTAGCCATGGTGCCAGAGCTACACCGCCAAAAGCGGACGAGCCAGCACCTGTCAATATTATTTCTAAGTTTGGATCGGAAAGTAAAGGTTGTAAAAATGATTGTAATTGACTTTGCTGTTGTGAAATGATTTGTAATAAATTTCGCCAAATTTGTGGTTGCTGACAAATCTCTTTCGCAGTATGTTGAGCGCCGTGTTGTTCTAACCAATCTAACGAATAATTCAAATATTTTTGCATAATCTATATCCTTTTTAATCATTCCAATGAATTTATAAAGTTTAATAATCTACAATGACTACATTTATTCCTAGTTGATGTAATTGTTCTAGATAATCCTGTGGAATTTTTGTGTCAGTAATGATAGTGTTAATTAGATTAATTTTTTCAATCGTACAGAAACTTTTACGACCGAATTTTGTTGAGTCAGTCATTGCGATAATTTGCTCTGAAACTTGACACATTACCTTGTTGACATTAGCTTCACCGAAATTTGGTGTAGTAATGCCAGCATTTAGATCAAAACCATCAACACCTAAAAAAAGCTTGTCAAAATGGTACATTCTTAATTGTTGTTCTACTGTAGGGCCGGAAATAGAGTAAGCTTTTGTTCTGATGTTCCCTCCAGCAATAATTACTTCTATGTCATTATTATTTGATAATTCATAGGCAATATTTACTGCATTAGTAAAAACAATTAAGTTTTTTTTGTTACGTAAATAGGGAACCATAGCTGCTGTTGTCGATCCTGAATCGAGAATGATTCGGTCTCCATCATTAACCATTTCAGCTGCTTGCTGAGCAATTTTATTTTTAATGTTCGAATTGATACGGCTTTTGTCTAATAATGGTTTATCTAAAGCAAAGGATTTATTTAACATTGCTCCACCATAACAGCGCAATATACAACCTTTTTCTTCAAGGTGTCTTAAATCGTTTCGGATGGTAACGCTTGATACTTTAAATAATTTACTTAATTTGTTAACTGATACGGTATTCTCTGTATCAAGTAAATGAATAATTTTTTCTCTACGTTGTAAAGTATTGATTATTTCTTTATTCATTTTCTACCACTCATTTGACTTTCGTTTCTTTATTAAATTTAAACATAGATAAGGGATCGAAAAATGATAGATAGGTCACAAAATTGGTTAGGTAAGAAAAAATTGAAATATTATTTCCATTTAAAATAAAACGAAAGCTTTCAATGTGAAAGATAAGCAGTAAAAAGAATATTAATGTTATTTTTCAAATTTTTAACTTAAAAGAGAAATCATATAAAAGAAAGACAGCTAAACAATAAAAAAATATCCGCTTTCATTGTTTAGAGTGATCTATGTCACAAATTTGTAAATTTCATTGATTATAAGATTGTTAATCGAAAATTATAACTAAGAGAATATAGAGGTTGATATAGATATTGAAACACCGATTGGTGTTTCAATAACTTAATTGTGGTTATTTTTTCATTCTGGTTGGCTATTTTTACTGCGCTTAACAAACATCATCACGGCAAAAGCAATAACGGTTAAATAGATAATGAAGATACCATATGTTGATAACATATCGACAAATGAACGTCCGCGTATACCTATGTCACGGAAGAAGCGAAATAACCAAACTAATGGAAAGGCATGACTAACATAAAAGGCCCATATTGGCATAATGCCTACTGCCATGGTTGAACCGCCCATAATAAAGCCGGGAGGAACAAGGAAAATCATTTTACTTGCTCCTTCACCGGGATGGTTAGTTTTCCAAGATAGTAGTAAACCTAACCAACCAAAAGCTAAACCAGTCATAAAAATGCTTGGTACGAAAGTAAAATAGTTACCATCAAAACGTAGTTGACCGAATATTACCAATATTGCCGTAATCAAGGTTAAAGCAGTGGTATAGAATAGGGCATAAGGCACTGTTCGGGCTAATAATGGTAAAAAACCACGTTCAATTACTGTATTCCACATCCCCATGGTTTTTAATCGACCAATAATCATTAATGAGGTTAATCCATAAGTTAATGATGAAAAGAAGTAAACAAAATAGATAATAGTGGATATTGTTGATGAACTAGCCGGATTAAACATGGTTCTCGTTTTTAATTGCATTGGTGATAAGGTCGCTTCTGTTGCTTCTCGACCTAGTCCTAATGCTGCGACTTTACCAACACTTAATTCTGCACCTGATTCAGGGATAATTTCATTAAGGCTTTGCATTACTTTGGCATTTTGGGCATCATTTGAGTCATCAGCAAAATAACCTAATTTAACCGTACGGTCCCCTTTCTTTAATGATTTTTCTAGCCCTTTAGGGATATATAACACGCCTAAATTACGATCATGTGAAACCAAGGTAATTGGATTAACTGGCGATCGAATCACTTCTGTTATTTCAATAAATGGTGATGTATTTACCTTACTGATTAATTCAGTTGAATAATTAGAACCATCAAGATCTATAACGGCAATTTTTCCTTCAAAAACTGAACCATGACTCAGAACAATTGAAAAAATAAGTGATACGATGGCTGCTAAACCTAGGCACACTTTATAATAAGGAATGAAGTGGCCTGACAACATAGCGTCAAGCTCTTCAAGCATAGATTTAATGATGTTTTGTCGCATCATTGATCAACCTCAATTGTCATACCGGTTAATAGTTGTGGAATAGATTCCATATAAATTCTGACTTGGTAAGATGTTAAATCGGCCTGTCCACGTTCTCGCGTCATGCGTAAGTCAGCAAATGATGGCGCAGCAGTTGCAAATCGAACGGTGCCTTTTACGGTTTTATCTAATGCGATAACATTCGCCTTCACCTTTGTGCCTGGTTGATAATCATTGACCATTTTTTCATTAACATAGATATCGACATATTTGCGATCAGTTTCTAATAATACAGCTGGTGCTCCAGCAGGTGCCATCTCACCATCTTCAAACATCAGTTTTAGCACTTTGCCATCTTCTGGCGCGACTAATGTTAGTCGATCATAATTGACTTGTAATTGTTTTAAATCAGCTTGAGCTTGTGCTAATTGCGCTTTAATCTGAGCAAGCTGATTTTGACGATTTTGCAGTTTTTGTCGATCAATAGTGATCGATTGCAGTGTCATACCCGTAGCATTTCTAGTTTGTTCAAACTGGTTAATTTGGTCTTGAGTTGCTCCAATCATTAAGGTTGATAATTGGCTTTCAATCTGTACCACTTGCATTTTGGTACTAATGTAGACATTTCGTGCAGCGTCAAGTTGTGATTGAGAGGTACCGCCCGTTTTTCTTAATTGAGTATGGCGTTGAAATTCAGTATTAGCTAGATCACGAGCAGACCTTGCCGCTTCAAGATTAGCTTTAACTTCCTCAATTTTTCGCCATGTTGATAACTCATTAAGATTGATTTCATTTTCAGTGATTTCGATTGCTGCTTGTTCTTGATTAACAGCAGCAGTTTGACTATCAACTAGTGCTTGCAAGCGATCAACTGATAGCTTGGTATCAATATCTTCAAGTTGCATTAATGGGTCGCCTTTTTTAACGAATTGTGATTCTTGGACAAAGCGTTTAATCACTTTTCCACCTACATTTTGAAAGGCAACATTGATTTCATCAGCGGTTAATACCCCTGATTTGATACTTTTAGCAACAGTTACTGCATCATTTCTTGAACCAAGACATATTAATGTAGATCCAAATAAAAGTAGCAATAAAAATATAGCAGGAATTTTAATGTTTTTGGGTAAATCTAAGTTTAATTTATTTTTCATTTATTTAGTCAGCTAAGTATATTGTTAAAATATCATGATTATGAATAATTATTGGCAATTATTTACGCAATAATTTGCGTAACATTGCAATTAAAGATTCCTGCTCTTGTGGATTTAAGACTTGAGCAAAAGCACGAATCGATTTTAAGTGATTAGGTAATGCTTTTTGGATAAGATTTACCCCAGTTGCAGTAAGGGTGATTAGTCGAGAACGGCCATCTTCTCCACTTTTGGTCATTGATATTAAAGGATCGCGTGCTGCTAACATTCGTTTCACCATTACCGAAACGGTTGCTGGTGTTACGCCAACTCTTAATGCTAACTCGCTAGCGCAAGTTTCTCCTTCACTATACAATGACATTAGCAAGGCAAATTTTCCTTCAGATACATCATAATCTTTGGCTAGTTGTGCATAAATATTTGATCGAATTAAATCGGCGGTAGTGATTAAACTTAAGACAAGATCAACGCCTGAAACCTCAATAATTTCATCATTAAATCTTTGTGCTTTTGCTAAAGTCTCGCGAGAAGGAAGTATTCTTGAATTGTAATTCAATTGTCATTACCTAATTTATTTAGTCGGCTAATTATACTTATTTAACCCTAATTGGCAATCCTTTTTTTATTCGTAATTTGTGATGTTTATCATAATAATATTCTAATGTTACTTGATACTTAAATCGTGAAAAATGATAACTCATTGTTTTCAAAATTATTATTTTATCTACTACTAAAGAGGTAATCCTTGAGGATAATTATATTCTGTTTAAAGTTCCTTAAAATATCAATTAGATAAAAATTAAATAATTGAATTAAAAATAAATTTGGAGCTTTTTATGAGTAAAACCAATCTCGTTATTATTGGCAATGGGATGGTTGGCCATCGTTTTGTTGAAGAAATTATTGATAAAATGCAGGCTGATAAGTTCAACATCACTATTTTTTGCCAAGAACCTAGAGTTGCTTACGATCGTGTTCATCTTTCATCCTATTTTTCAGGACATACCGCAGAAGCATTATCTTTAGTTAGAGAGGGTTTATATCAAGAAAATGATATAAATATTCTACTTAATGAGCGGGTTATATTAATCAACCGACAACGTAAAGAAGTGCATTCACAAACAGGACGAATAATCTCTTATGATAAATTGATTATTGCAACGGGATCTTATCCATGGGTACCACCAATTAAAGGTGCTGATGGTGCGAATTGTTTTGTTTATCGTACTATTGAAGATCTTGATGCTATTCGTAATTGTGCCAGCAATTGTAAAACTGGCGCAGTAGTGGGTGGCGGTTTGCTTGGGCTTGAAGCTGCTGGGGCGCTAAAGAATTTAGGCATTGAAACTCATGTCGTTGAATTTGCGCCAGTGTTAATGGCAGAGCAACTTGATTCTATGGGAGGTGAACAGTTACGTCGAAAAATTGAGGAGATGGGGGTTGGTGTTCATACCAGTAAAAATACCCAAGAAATTATTCATACACCATCAGGTAAAATTATGCAATTTGCTGATGGTTCATCACTTAAAATTGATTTTATTGTTTTTTCAACAGGTATTCGACCTAGCGATCAATTAGCTAAAGCATGTGAGCTTGATATTGGCCCTCGTGGTGGGATTGTTGTTAACGATTATTGTCAAACATCAGATCCTGATATTTATGCTATAGGGGAATGTGCTTGTTGGCAAGGTAAAGTTTATGGTCTTGTTGCCCCTGGATATAAAATGGCGCAGGTCGCGTTAGCCCATTTAATCGGCGAAAATGCTAAATTTGAAGGCGCTGATATGAGTGCTAAACTCAAGTTGATGGGAGTCGATGTCGGTAGTATTGGCGATGCCAAAGCTAAGACGCTCGGTTGTCGGAGTTATGTTTACTTAGACGAAAATATCCCAGTTTATAAAAAATTAGTGGTTTCAAATGATAATCGCAAATTGCTTGGTGCTGTATTAGTTGGTGATACAGCAGACTATAGTAATTTATTACAATTAATGCTTAATAATATGGATCTGCCAGAGCATCCTGATAGCTTAATTTTACCTTCTCATGCCGGAGCTAAACCTGTATTAGGCGCTGATGCTTTGCCGGATAATGCACAAATATGTTCCTGTTTTGATGTAACAAAAGCAAAAATTGTGCAAGCTATTCATGCTGGTTGTCATACGGTGGCAGCAATTAAAGCCGAAACGAAAGCAGGTACTGGCTGTGGTGGCTGTATTCCATTAGTAACACAAATCCTTAATTTAGAATTAGCTAAGCAAGGTATTGAAGTCAGTCATGCCCTTTGTGAACATTTTAAATATTCTCGTCAAGAGCTTTTCCATCTTATTAGAGTTGAAGGATTAACTTCTTTCAGTGAAGTGATTACAAAACATGGTACTGGTTATGGTTGTGAAGTCTGTAAACCAACAATAGGGTCAATATTAGCATCATGTTGGAATAATTATATTCTTAAACCAGATCTTGTTCCTTTGCAAGATAGTAATGACATTTTTTTAGGTAACATCCAAAAAAATGGTACTTATTCCATTATCCCTCGTAGTGCTGGTGGTGAAATTACACCAGAAGGCTTAATTGCGATAGGCCAGATTGCAAGGAAATATAATCTGTATTCGAAAATCACCGGATCTCAGCGAATTGGTTTATTCGGTGCACAAAAAGACGATCTTCCAGCTATCTGGAAAGAGCTCATAGCCGCTGGTTTTGAAAGTGGTCATGCCTATGCGAAGGCGTTACGTATGGCTAAAACATGTGTGGGTAGTACTTGGTGTCGTTTTGGTGTTGGCGATAGTGTCGGTTTTGGCGTTGAATTAGAAAATCGTTATAAAGGTATTAGAGCACCTCATAAATTTAAACTTGGTGTTTCAGGTTGTACTCGGGAGTGTGCGGAGGCGCAAGGTAAAGATATTGGTGTTATTGCTACTGAAAAAGGTTGGAATCTATATGTTTGTGGTAATGGAGGTATGAAGCCTCGTCATGCTGATTTACTTGCTGCGGATTTAGATAAAGAGACGCTTATACGTTATTTGGATCGTTTTATCATGTTCTATATTCGCACAGCTGATAAATTACAACGAACTTCCGTTTGGTTTGAGAATCTTGAAGGAGGAATCGATTATTTACGTAGTGTGATTATTGATGACAAGTTAGGTATTAATGCCGAACTAGAAAAAGAGATGGATCGAGTTCGACAATTAGTAGTCTGCGAATGGAAAGAAACAGTGGATAACCCAGCAGCACAAATCCGTTTTGCCCATTTTGTTAATAGTTCTAAGCGTGATGATAATGTTCAATTTGTGCCTGAACGCGATCAACATCGCCCAGCAACTCTTGAAGAACGTCAAACTATGTTAGGAGAATAGAGCATGAGCCAATGGATTACTATTTGTAAATTACAAGATATTTTACCTGAAACAGGAATATGTGCTCTAGTCGGCAAAGAACATGTTGCAGTTTTTCGTCCCTACAATACTAATGAGCTTTATGCGATTAGTAATATTGACCCTTTTGCGAATGCCAGCGTCCTTTCTCGTGGCATTATTGCTGAACATGAAAATGAGCTATGGGTCGCAAGTCCTCTTAAAAAACAGCGTTTTCGTTTAAAGGATGGTTATTGCCTTGAAAATGAAGATTATTCTGTTACTCATTATGAAGTCAAAGTAGATAATGATGAATTTGTGCAAATAAAATCTAATTAATTAATCGCATTAGGAATACAAAATGTATACAGAAACAATTAACAAATGTGCAGCTAATGCTGCGCGGATCGTTCGACTAGCTAAAACCAATCCAATTGGATTTTGGTTAAGTTCTGCTATGGCAGGTGCTTACGTTGGTTTAGGAATTATATTAATTTTCACACTAGGTAATTTGCTTGATCCATCCGTTAGGCCTTTAGTTATGGGGGCAACCTTTGGTATAGCATTAACTTTAGTGGTAATTGCCGGCTCAGAATTATTTACTGGCCATACCATGTTTTTAACTTTTGGCGTGCAGGCTAAAAAAATTACTCATTGTCAAATGTGGTGTGTATTGCCACAAACATGGTTAGGCAATTTGCTTGGATCAATTTTTGTGGCCGCTTTGTTTTATTGGGCTGCAAGTCCATTATTGGCAACAGATACTTCGCTTGTGCATACCGCTGCATTGGCAAAAACATCTGCGCCAGCAACAGCATTATTCTTTCGGGGAATTTTATGTAACTGGTTAGTTTGCTTAGCTATTTGGATGGCAAACCGAGTAGAGGGGTCAGCAAAATTTATTGCAATATGGTGGTGTTTATTAGCCTTTATTGCTTGTGGTTATGAACATAGTGTTGCCAATATGACGTTATTTTCACTTTCTTGGTTTGGTAATCATTCTGATTCTTACACATTAGCAGGCATTGGTCATAATTTGTTATGGGTTTCATTAGGAAATTTAGTATCTGGCGCACTATTTATGGGGTTAGGATATTGGTTTTCAACACCTAAATCAGAGCGACCTTAATTATAAATAACAGAAGTTTTTATTGTTCAATTTACTGATTGGTATGGTAATTAGCAATCAGTAAATTGCTCTTAAATCAAAAATATATTAATGGTTGTTTTGAAATTGTATGGATTATTTACCTTTATTTTGCAAATTAGAAAATCGTGATTGTTTATTAGTTGGTGGTGGCGAAATAGCTGAGCGTAAAGCTCGATTATTACTTGAAGCTGGTGCAAAATTAACTGTCAATGCACTTGAATTTAACCCACAATTTATCTGTTGGCAGCAACAAAAGCAGTTAGTTTTAATAAAAAGTGAGTTTAACGAGCAACTGCTAGATAATAAATGGTTAGTTATTGCTGCAACTAACTGTCAAAAAACCAATCAACAAGTTAGTAGCGCCGCAGAAAACCGTCGTATCTTTTGTAATGTGGTCGACTCTCCCAAAGATGCAAGTTTTATTATGCCTTCAATTATTGATCGTTCCCCTATTATGGTCGCCATCTCTTCAGAAGGGCATGCTCCTGTATTAGCTCGCTTGTTACGTGAAAAATTTGAAGCAATATTGCCACAACATATTGGTAAATTAGCCATATATGCCGGTTATTTACGCAATAAAGTAAAAGCGACTTACCGAAGTATGACTGAACGTCGACGATTTTGGGAAAAATTGTTTTCTCATGATAGATTAGCGCAAGCAATAGCGAATAATGATTCAGAAAATGTCGATACATTAACTAATGAATTATTTGATGATTCGTTGGATTGTCGTGGCGAAGTGGTCTTAGTTGGTGCTGGCCCTGGTGATCCAGGATTGTTAACTTTAAAAGGTCTTCAACAAATTCAACAAGCGGATATTATTGTTTATGATAGATTAGTCTCAAAAGAAATAATGAATTTAACTCGACGAGACGCGCAACGAATTTTTGTTGGTAAACACCCCGGTTTTCATTGTGTTCCGCAAGAACAAATTAATCAAATATTATTGGAACAAGCACAAAAGGGCCTGAGAGTGGTACGACTTAAAGGTGGTGATCCTTTCATTTTTGGTCGAGGAGGAGAAGAGCTTGAAACATTATTCAATGCTAATATTCCTTTTTCGGTAGTACCTGGCATTACTGCGGCTTCTGGATGCTCGGCGTATAGTGGGATACCACTAACTCATCGTGATTACGCACATAGTGTACGTTTAATAACTGGTCATCTAAAAGATGGATCTCATCTTGATTGGCGAAGTTTAGCGGCTGAAAAGCAGACTTTGGTTTTTTATATGGGGCTATCGCAAGCAGAAAATATTAAAACGAATTTAATTAAACACGGTATGGATGGTCAGACTCCTATTGCTATTGTTGAAGAGGGTACCACTACTAAGCAAAAAGTCATCAATGGTTTATTATCCGAACTTGGTCAGCTAGCTTTACAAGCTCGTAGCCCTAGTTTAATTATCGTTGGTCCGGTGGTGGCATTACGAGAAAAACTTAACTGGTTTTCACAGAATTAGTATAAATTGGCAAGGAAATGATAGGATATCTTATAATATTCTTTATTTTCTTGCCTTTTGTTTCCAAACAATTTGACTAAAAAATATTGTTACAAAGTGTTTTATAACAATATCGACTTTGCTTTTTTTATCAAAATTTAAGAAGGCGTATCGACATCATCCCAATCGGCATTTTCAAAGTTTGTTAGCCAATTTAAAGCATGTTGTCTTTCTTGAATAACGCCTTCCATTATTTCTACAGGTAGTATTTTATTATTAAGCCGACAATCTCTTGCTAGCCAATGTAATCGGTAATTTAAATCTAATGCATCTAGCAGTTCACTTGTTGGTCTTAAGGTTAAAGTAGATAGTTCGGGATTACTATTTTCTAAACCAGTTTCGACTAATGAAGATACATTACAAAAAGTATCCGCAAAAGGTAATTTTGATTGCCAATTTAGTGCCCATTGTAGTGGTAATAAGGCTTCATAGCGCCAACTCATATTCATAACATCTTGTTCTTGCGGTTGAGGTGCGTGAATAAAATCATATTCAGTATTTGATAAAGCAGCAAACCCTAACGGACAACGCGCTTTGAATTCCTCAGGATCTAATGGGGCATTTTCTCGAAAGCTTTCGGCTTGAATTCCTGTTAACATCAGGGCTAAGGATCGTTTTTTTACTTCATCGGGTGTTCTAAGTATTACTTCAGATTCGGCAACGACAGGAGGTAAGCTTACAAGCGGTTGTAATCCTAACTTTGCTAAATACTGCTCAGTTTTTGCTTTGCGTTGTAATGCTTCTGACGGATAAGGCATTTTAACATTTATATCAAATTTACCATCTGGATCTTGTAAAACATCCATCTTAGGATTGCGAATCGTGCCATCGGGGATAAATAAAATAACATTAGCCAGCTCAGCCCAATGCGCTAGTTCATTAAATTGATTTTCTTCTATTTCAAACGTAAACTGATGTTTAGTTTTTTGAATATGTCGATAAAGTTCATAACGGCGGGAATTCATTTCACCGTCACCTGCTTGCATAACATAGCCAATAAAACCATTAAGATGATCTGTAAAATTGAGTGAGTTCAATCCACGTTGATTTAATTTTTTACAACTAAAATTAATTGCTGTTGGATTTGTGAGTGTAGAGTAAGCATTGACTAATAGAGACATTTACAACTTCATCCTATTTTTTAATTTTTTGTTTTCTAATTTTGTTCAATAAATCAATTTAATTGATTGAACTAATTATAAATATTGTTTTTCAATTGAATCAAGTAGAAGAAAACGGTTGTTATAGAAAATTTTTAATGATTAGGATTAGATATTCTATCCAATTAAAAGTGTAAGCGGATATATGATATAAATCGGCATTAATACATTGCCAAGGTTATTCTTTACTCTGCAAATACCATACAGTCATTTCCATACGTGACTTAAAGTTGAGTTTTTTAAAAATACTTTTAATATGAACTTTTACTGTACTTTCAACTATATCTAACTCTTTTGCGATAAGTTTATTCGATAATCCTTGCACTAATAAGTTAAATGTTTCATGTTCTCTTGGGGTAAGTAAATTGATATCATGGGATTGGTTGGTTGTCTGGTTTTTATCATCACGCATATAATTAAGAATGATATGTGAAATAGCTTCATCCATAATGACTTTCCCTTCCGAAATATCCTTTAAGGCTTTAAGAAAATCTTCCGGTTCCATATCTTTTAACAAATAACCATCAGCACCAGTTTTGAGCGAGGTAATAATATCTTCTTTTGCGTCTGAGACAGTAAACATAATGATTCTGCTTGAAATGTTTTTCTCGCGTAAATAGCGTAGAATTTCTAGTCCACTGACATCATTCATATTGATATCTAACAAAATAATATCAGGATCAAGTGTTTCAGCCAGCTTAACTCCTTCTATCCCTGAACCAGTTTCACCGATAATTTCAAAATTATTGATGGTGTTAATAAGTTGCTTTACCCCATTTCTTAACATGGGATGATCATCAATAAGTAATATTGAACTTTTAACTTGATCCATTGGTTACTCTTTTATCATCTTGCAAGGAATTGTGTTTGTTGCTTTAAATGTTACCACAATTTCTGTTCCCATATTAGGCTTACTATTAATGATTAGATTGCCGTTTAATACGCCAACTCTATCACGCATAATAATTAAACCATAGTGATTATCTTGATGTGTATTATTTTGTAAACCAATACCATTATCTTTTATGCTAACGGTAATAATTTGATTCTCATCAATCGTTAAGCTTATTTTGACTTGGGTGGCATTGGCGTGTTTATAGATATTATTTAAAGATTCCCGGACACATTGCAGTAAATGAAAGGCATATTTGCTATTGATGATATTGAGAGGTAATTGATATTCAATCTGAATTGTAAATTTCAATTTTTGATTAAACTCATCAATTAACTCCATGAAACTGGCATAAAAACCGGTTTGGTTAAGACGTAAGCGAAACGAGGTAATTAACTCTCTTAATTGAGAGTAGGTTATATTAACCTCTTTACGCATAGTCGTCAGCAAATCGATACTGGTTTGGGAAGTTAAATCCGATTGCATCTGTAAGCAACTAAGATGTATTTTTAAACAAGAAAGTGATTGCGCTATCGAGTCATGTAGTTCCCTAGCCATTGCTGAACGTTCTTTCATTAATAGATATTGTTTTTGTTGTTCTATTTGCCTATCAAGCATTAGTGCTGTAGTCATTTGTTCAACTAAAGCAGTAATTAAATTTTCTTGTTCTGTTCCTAGTTGTACTTTTGATGGCTGTATTGCAAATAAAATGCCAAATTTTTCTCCTTTTTCTTGCAGATACCAATAGCGCTGAAAACCATTTTCTTGATAAGATTTTGATGGAATAAGACAAGCATTACATTCTGAATTTTGGCAATAAGGGAGTTTTTGTTGGTTGTCATAGCTGAATTGTTGAAAATGTTCTATGTTATCTGATTCATAAAATCGGATTTGAAACTGTGTTAATGGTACTAATTCTTCTAGTCCACGAAGTATAATTAAAAAACGCTCACATAAGGGGTCTGAGGTATGGAGTTGCTTGATGGCTTGATATTGAAATGACACAATTTTATTGATTTGTTGTAATTCAGCTGTTTTTTCTGTGACGCGCTCTTCTAACAATAGATACTGTTGTTCAATTTGTTCCGCCATTTTATCAAAGGCTTGCCCCAGTAAATCAAACTCACTTTTGGTTGTTTTACTATTAAAGCGTTGACTAAAATTCTGTTGCGAAATCGATTCTGCCATATGAATTAATTTACGCCATGGCGCAAGAAGATAACGACGTAAATAGTAAATTTGTGCCAGAAGAAATAGTGCAATTAGAATGATAAAAACGAGTTGTAATTGTGAAAGATAATGGATTTGATTTTCTGTCTTTTGATCAATTTGATGAACCAGTTTATCGGTGTGAGCAACAAAATTATCAATTTCATTTTTTATCTCATTTATATTGTTTGCTTGTTGAAGTTTCGGAACAATATGCTTGAACCACTGCGACTGTAATTGATTAAAATCATCAATTAACTGATAACGTTCAAATAATTTTAATTGTTGTGATGATGGGATATCATTAAAAATGTTAAGTCGATAAATATCCTTTTTTTCTATAGGTGTCATTGCTAAAAGTTGATAGCTCTTCATTCTGATTAACCCTAATTGATTAATCATATAAGCGCTACCTTTAGTATCATTAGCGACTTGTATTGACAAAAATAGCGCCAATAATGCCATAGCGCCTAAAAAGAGCATTAAAAGTGTTAAACGATTAATAATAGAAGCACTGTAGCGAAATTTTCTTTTTAGCATATAGGTACTCAATATTTTTGCGTTAAATATTATGCAAATAAATAATAATTTAACTATATTGTAGCGTGAAAATAGCTGGTCTAAGATCTTTTTTGTGACTTTTTGCGATCTTTTATTAAACAGCGCTTGCAACAAGCATAAATTTTGCGTAAAATTCACGCCCTATAAGATTAATCAATGCAGACATATATTTTTAATCAGGAATCGTCTGCTTTTTATTGCGGAGTTAAGTATGTACGCAGTTTTCCAAAGTGGTGGTAAACAACACCGAGTTAGCGAAGGACAAGTCGTTCGCTTGGAAAAAATTGAAGTCGAAACAGGTTCAGAAGTTGTTTTCGATAAAGTTTTAATGGTAGCAAATGGTGAAGACATCAAAGTTGGTGCTCCGTTTGTTGAAGGTGCAACAATTAAAGCAGAAATTGTTGAGCACGGTCGTGGCGAGAAAGTGAAAATTGTTAAATTCCGTCGTCGTAAACACTATCGTAAACAACAAGGTCACCGTCAGTGGTTCACTGATGTGAAGATCACTGCAATCGCTTAATAGGAGTATCGAACAATGGCACATAAGAAGGCTGGTGGTTCATCACGTAATGGTCGTGATTCCCAGAGTAAACGTTTAGGTGTTAAACGTTATGGTTCTCAAGAAGTTCTTGCGGGTAACATTTTAGTTCGTCAACGTGGAACTCAATTCCACCCAGGTACTAACGTAGGTTGTGGTCGTGATCATACCCTATTTGCTTTAGTTGATGGACAAGTTAAGTTCGAAGTTAAAGGACCTAAAAACCGCCGTTATGTTAGTGTAGTTGCTAACAGCTAATAAACCAGCGGTTTAATAAGTTATAGAAGCCTCACAGTCATTGTGGGGCTTTTTTCATTTCTTGAAAATTTATATAATTCATTATGATAAAACAGCAAAATGTTAAATTAGGTTTTGCATTAGCCATGTTAACAGCCGTTATGTGGGGACTAGTGCCAATTGCTATGAAATATGCATTAGTTGTTATTGATCCATTAACATTAGCTTGGTCACGATTAAGTATCTCAGCTATCGGTATTACACTATGGCTGGCTTATAAAAAACAGTTTCCTAATTTAGCTATGTTCAAAAAACGTCGCCGTTTTATCTTATTGATGATTGCTGGGTTTGGTTTACTCGGTAATTTTGCACTTTTTGCTACAGCTGTTCAGTATTTATCTGCAACTACTGCTCAAGTTGTTGGCCAAACAGGAATTATAATATTTATGATTTCTAGTGCAATTATTTTCAAAGAAAGATTAAGACCAACGCAAATTATTGGTATTACCATATTATTAATTGGGTTAGGATTGTTTTTTAATGAAAATCTAGCCGATCTTTTTGCTAATATGTCTTCATATGGCATAGGTGTTTGGCTGGCTTTGCTGGCTTCTATCTCATGGGCATGTTATGCGTTAGCGCAAAAAGTATTATTAAAAAAATTACGAGCAGAACAGCTACTTTGGTTGATTTATCTTATTTGTAGTATTTTTTTATGGCCTCTAGCATCACCAACGAAAATAGCCAGTGCTGATTTTAGCCAACTGTTTGCCATTATTTTTTGCGGACTTAATACTATTATTGCTTATGGTGCTTTGGTTATGGCAATGGAACGTTGGCAAGCTGCACAAGTAAGTGCAATAACCACATTAACACCACTTTTTGCACTGATTTTTTCAGATTTATTTGCTTTACTATGGCCAGAAAAGTTTGCAATGCAATATTTAAATATTTTAGGTTATATTGGCGCAGTATCAGTGGTCGCTGGTGCAATGTTTGCAACGGTTGGACACTACTTGTGGCAACCACGAAAGGGCTGGCTAATTAACCGAAAGAAAGAGGACAAATAATGAAATTTGTAGATGAAGCTTCAATTCGTGTCGAAGCCGGAGATGGCGGAAATGGTTGTGTTGGTTTCCGCCGAGAAAAATATATACCTAAAGGTGGCCCTGATGGTGGCGATGGTGGAGACGGTGGTGATGTATTTTTTATTGCTGATGAAAACTTAAATACATTGGTTGATTTTCAATTTGAAAAAAACTACCGAGCAGAACGTGGTCAAAATGGACAAGGTTCTGATTGTACGGGGAAACGAGGTAAAGATATTACCGTTAAAGTGCCAGTAGGAACTCGTATAACTGATAAATATACTGGTGAAATTATTGGTGATTTAACACATCATCAACAAAAAGTTCTGGTTGCTAAAGGTGGTTTTCATGGACTTGGTAATGCCCGTTTTAAATCATCAGTGAATCGTGCTCCACGACAAAAAACCGATGGTACGCCTGGTGAAAAACGCGATGTGTTATTGGAATTATTATTGCTAGCTGATGTGGGTATGTTGGGTTTACCTAATGCTGGTAAATCAACATTTATTCGCAGTGTTTCAGCTGCTAAACCTAAAGTCGCTGATTATCCATTTACAACATTAGTACCTAGCTTGGGTGTTGTGCGAATGGATAATGAACAAAGTTTTGTTGTTGCAGATATCCCTGGATTGATTGAAGGGGCATCTGATGGTGCAGGGCTTGGTATTCGCTTTCTAAAACATCTTGAACGTTGTCGCGTATTAGTGCATTTAATTGATATAGCGCCAATAGATGGTTCAGATCCAATTGAAAATGCGAAAGTTATTATTCAAGAATTGCATCAGTATAGTGATAAATTAGCAAATAAACCGCGTTGGTTAGTTTTTAATAAGATGGATGTATTAGGTCCTGATGAAAGTGAAAAACGTGCAGCTGAAATTGCGGAAGCCTTAAATTGGGATGAGAAATATTATCTTATTTCAGCGGTGAATCACGAAGGCGTAAAAGCATTATGTTGGGATTTAATGGATTATATTACGGCTCATCCTCGAGAGGCAGAACAAGAGGAAACATCGCCTGAAAAAGTCGAATTTATGTGGGATGATTATCATCAACAAGCAATCGATGATGCATTTGATGACGACGACGATGATTTTGATGATTGGGATGAGAGTGATGAAGAGGGTGTTGAGTTTATCTATCAAAAATAAAACTATTCCCAAAAGTTAATTATAATGGTTTGTTTATAGTTAAATATTCCCAAAAGCAGGGGCAAATCACCCTGCTCTTCTCAATTAAATTCCTTATAAAAACAAAATGTTAATATAAAAACACATGTTAAACTGACAAAATTTTGTCAGTTTTTTGAAAATAGTCAAAAAAATAACTTGCTTTTAATAATGAGAATGATTATCATTCAGGTGTACTTTGTTAGAGCGTCGAAAGACTTCTAAAAAAGTATGACATTGCTCACATTGCTTCCAATGTTTGCCAGCTTAGTAAAACTAAGCTGGCTTTTTTATTATTTAGTGTATATTTATTAATAATTATCTTAGATTAACAGATGGATTATTGATATCAAATAAAACTAATAATGCAGCATTACCGCCAAACTCTTTTGGTGCTTGATGGAAACACATTACATGTGGGTGTTGAGCTAACCACATTGGTGTTTGTTTTTTTAATATGTTTTTACCATGGCCATACATAATACAAGCACAATTGACATTTTCACGTAAACAAGCAGCAATAAGTGCTGCAATTTCTTTTTTTGCCTCTTTCTGGGTTAATCCATGTAAATCTAAAAAAAACTCGGGTGAATAAAATCCTCGTCGTAATTTTTTTAACTCATTGTTATCTGCATTTTCACGAATGTAACGAATAGGATCTTCTTGTAGTAGTGGTTGGTAATCATCGGAAAAATAAAATTCATTATTTACTTTTTCATGTTGAAACTTTTGATTATCAATTAGCTTTTGGGATCGTTTTACTGGTTTATGAATAACGGTATCTTGTTTAAGTTGTTTGGTATTACCAATACTACTTTTAAACAAGTTGATATCTTCATCTTCTAATTTAAATTTATTTGGCATTGATTTTTTACTCTGGATAAATTTTTTCTTTATATTCACACAAATCTTCAATAACGCAAGATCCGCAGCGTGGCTTCCTAGCTATACAGGTATATCGACCATGTAATATTAACCAATGATGACAATTTATTTTATAATCATCTGGAACCACTTTAAGTAGTTTTTCTTCAACAGCTTCAACCGTTTTGCCTGGTGCAAATCCTGTTCGATTACTTACTCTAAATATATGGGTATCTACAGCAATAGTTGGCCAGCCAAATGCGGTATTTAAAACTACGTTAGCTGTTTTTCTTCCTACGCCAGGTAGCGTAATTAATGAGTCAAAATTTTCTGGTACTTCACCTTGGTATTTATCTACGAGAATCTGACAGGTTTTAATAATATTTTCTGCTTTGCTATTATATAAACCAATTGTCCGAATATAGTCTTTTAATTTATTGACTCCTAGTGCCAGAATTTGCTCTGCGGTATTTGCGATAGCAAATAATGGTTTAGTTGCTTTATTCACACTAACATCGGTGGCTTGAGCGGATAGTACAACAGCTATAAGTAACTCGAATGGTGTTTTATATACCAATTCAGTTGTAGGATCTTTAATATGCTCTTTTAATCTTTCTAAAATTTCAATTCGAGTTGATTGTTTCACAATATCTTATAAATAAAAAAGTTAATTAATATTACATACATTATATTATATTTAACCTTAGGATATATTGAGTTTTTATATAGGTTGAAACTATTAACAATGTATCTATTTAAAAAATTGAAGATATTTTTATTTTATGGATTGAATTGTAATACTAGCTTTTATAGCTGAGATAGATATAGCAAAATCGCCTGCTTTTTAGCAGGGGCTTTTTATGATAAGCTAGCCAACTATTTTTAATTTCATCGATCAAGGTTTATTATAAAAATGTCATTACCAATGATTGTCACCTTTGCTGTTTACATATTAGGAATGATTGCGATTGGTTTCTTTGCATTTCGTGCAACACGAAACTTTGGTGATTATATATTAGGTGGACGTCGCATAGGCAGTGTAGTTACTGCACTTTCTGCTGGTGCTTCTGATATGAGTGGTTGGTTATTAATGGGATTACCGGGTGCAGTATTCTTATTTGGTATCTCGCAAAGCTGGATTGCTATAGGATTAATAATTGGCGCTTATCTAAATTGGTTGCTGATTGCCGGTAGATTAAGAGTTTTCACAGAGATAAATCATAATTCATTAACTTTACCTGACTATTTTGCTCGTCGATTTGATGACAATAGTTCACTATTAAGAATTATTTCAGCAGTAATAATTTTAATCTTTTTTACCATTTATTGTGCTTCAGGCGTAGTTGCTGGTGCTAAATTATTTGAAAGTACATTTGGGCTTAGTTATGGCTGGGCAATGCTAGCAGGCGCTGGCGCGACAATTGCTTATACTTTTATTGGTGGTTTCTTAGCAGTAAGTTGGACCGATACAATTCAAGCTAGTTTAATGATGTTTGCTCTAATATTAACACCAATTATGGTAATGATTAATGCGGGTGGTTTTACTGATGCAATGGCTAATATTCAATCATTAAATCCTGATTATACTAATATCTTTGCTCATATGGATTTGATTGCCATTATTTCATTGTTAGGTTGGGGACTTGGTTATTTTGGTCAACCACATATTTTAGCTAGATTTATGGCTGCTGATTCTCATGAAGTCATGAAAAATGCTCGTCGAATTAGTATGACATGGATGATTTTATGTTTAGCTGGCGCAATTACAGTTGGTTTCTTTGGTATTGCTTTCTTTGCCAATAATCCTAACTTAGCTTATCTAATTGATAATGGGAAACATGAACGTATTTTTATCGAATTATCTAAATTACTATTTAACCCATGGGTTGCTGGTATTTTGCTTGCGGCTATTCTAGCCGCAGTAATGAGCACCTTAAGTTGTCAATTATTGGTTTGTTCAAGTGCATTAACAGAAGATTTTTATCGTGCTTTTATCCGACCTAAGGCTAAGCAACGAGAATTAGTTTGGGTTGGCCGTATAATGGTGCTATTAGTTTCTGTTATTGCTATTTTATTAGCGATCAATCCTAATAACAGTGTGCTTGATTTAGTTAGCCATGCTTGGGCTGGTTTTGGTGCTGCGTTCGGTCCGATTGTTGTATTCTCGGTGTTTTGGGCTCGAATGACTCGCAATGGTGCATTAGCAGGAATGATAACTGGTGCAATCACCGTCTTGCTTTGGATTAATTTTAATTGGCTTAATTTATATTCACTAATTCCTGGCTTTTTATTTGCGTCAATAGCAATCATTATTTTTAGCTTATTAGATAAAAAACCGAACGAAATAGTTGAAGACCATTTCAAACAAGCGTATAAAAAATACCACAATAAAACAGTATAGAATTTAATTAAGTAGAATATAAACGTAACAAATTTAATAGGTAAAATATCATGACAAAAAATGTGATCAAACAACTGCAAGAGCGTGGACTGATTGCTCAACTTACTGATGAAAAAGCGTTAATGGAACTGATTGAGCAAAATCCTATTGCACTATATTGTGGTTTTGATCCAACCGCTGATAGTTTGCATCTTGGTCATTTAGTTCCATTGCTTTGTTTGAAACGTTTTCAATTGGCTGGTCATAAACCAATAGCTTTAGTTGGAGGTGCGACAGGATTAATTGGCGATCCAAGTTTTAAAGCTGTTGAACGTAAACTCAATACTGAAGATACGGTAATTGAATGGAGTGAAAAGATTAAACAACAAGTATCGCCATTTTTAGATTTTGAATGTGGTGATAACGCCGCTATTGTTGCTAACAACTATGATTGGTTTGGTGGCATGAATGTTTTATCTTTTTTACGAGATATTGGAAAATATTTTTCTGTTAATGCAATGATTAACAAAGAATCCGTTAAACAACGTATTGACCGTGATGAATCAGGTATATCTTTTACTGAATTTTCTTATAGTTTGTTACAGTCTTATGACTTTGCAAGTCTTAATAAAGCTCATAATGTTGTGTTACAAATTGGTGGTTCTGATCAATGGGGTAATATTACTGCTGGTATCGATTTAACGCGTCGTTTACACCAGAAGCAAGTATATGGTTTAACCGTACCATTAATTACTAAATCTGATGGAACTAAATTTGGTAAAACTGAAAGTGGTGCAGTATGGTTAGATCCGAAAAAAACTAGTCCATATAAATTTTATCAATTTTGGATTAACACTGCTGATGCTGATGTTTATCGATTCCTTAAATTCTTTACCTTCATGTCATTGGAAGAAATTGATGCTTTGGAAGAAGAAGATAAAAACAGTGGCGTTGCACCGAGAGCTCAGTATGTCCTTGCCGAACAAGTGACTCGATTAGTTCATGGTGAAGAAGGACTAACAGCTGCTAAACGTATTACTGAAAGTCTATTTTCTGGTAAATTAACTGATTTATCTGAAGCTGATTTTGAACAATTAGCTCAAGATGGTATGCCTACAGTCAGTATTGAAGGTGATGTAGATCTACAACAAGCTATTGTTAATGCTGAGTTTGCACCATCAAGAGGGCAAGCAAGAACAATGATTGATTCCAATGCTATTTCTGTTAATGGTGAACGTAATTCAACAACAGATTATCGTTTTTCTGATAGTGATAAGTTATTTAATCGTTACACATTACTGCGTCGAGGTAAAAAATACTACTGCTTACTTATTTGGAGATGATTTCATGAAAAATATTTTATCGATTCAGTCTCATGTTGTATTTGGTCATGCAGGTAATAGTGCTGCTGTATTTCCAATGCGTCGTTTAGGTGTGAATGTTTGGCCATTAAATACGGTACAATTTTCAAACCATACTCAATATCGGCAATGGACTGGAACGGTAATGCCTGCATCTCATTTAACCGATATCGCTGATGGGATTAATGCTATTGGCGAATTACAACGATGTAATGCAGTATTAAGTGGCTATATGGGGTCACCAGAACAAGGTAATGCAATTATTGAAATTGTGAAAAAAGTAAAAGCTGAGAATCCTGAAGCAATTTATCTTTGTGATCCTGTAATGGGGCATCCCGAAAAAGGATGCTTTGTCGCTCCTGGTGTAGCAGAATTTTTATGTAATACAGCCTTGCCCATATCTGATATGATGGCACCAAATATTTTAGAATTAGAAGAACTTAACGGTAAACAGCCGATTAATAATGTCAATCAAGCAGTCTCAGCATGCCGTTCAATTTGTGAAAAAGGGCCTAAAGCCATTTTAGTTAAACATTTAAGTCGAGCTGGCTATCAACAAGATCGTTTTGAAATGTTGTTAGTAACAGAAAATGAAGCTTGGCATATTGATCGCCCGTTAGTTGATTTTGGCGTCAAACAACCAGTTGGTGTTGGTGATATGACTAGTGGGCTGTTTTTAGCAAATATCATGCTTGGTAAATCCATTGTTGAAGCATTTGAGCATACTACATCGGCGGTTTATGCGGTTATGCTTGAAACATTAAGACAAAATGAATATGAATTGCAATTAGTTGCCGCACAAAATGAAATAGAAACCCCTAAACAGTGGTTTAATGCGAAAAAAATTGATTAATTGCGAAAATATGTAAAAATAACAAAAAATTGCGGATAGTAAGACAATGAGGGGGGGTATGGAAGAAAATATTTCATTGGGTAAGATTCTTTCCGATTTAAGAAGTAATATGGGTTTATCGCAAAAAGATATTGCTGAACAAATTCATGTTAGAACAGCTGTCATTTCTGAAATTGAAAATGATCAGCTACTTCATGCCCCTTTTGTTTTTGTTAAAGGTTATATTCGTTCGTATGCCAATATTGTTGGTTTATCAGCTGATGAATATCAACCTTATCTCGAAATTTTAGCTGAACAATATTTAGTAAAAGAAACTAAAAAACCTAAACCAATATATAGTAAAACAAATCGTAGTAAGAAACCGTTCTTTTTTGGTTTGTTTGCTTTAATTTGTGCATTAGGTGGTGGCTTATACTATGTCAATTCTCAAAATAAAAGTAACTTTATTGAAGTTAGTCATTATATTTCTCCACAGCCTTCAGATCGCGTTAACAGTTAGCAAATTTTCTCATTCACATACAGACATTTGTCTTAAATCTTGTTAAGATTGCGTCCTAGTTATTTTGTAATATGATTAGGCATCTTATGAGTCATCAAGAGTCACCAATTATTAGGCGAGAATCAACCCGAATTTATGTTGGTAATGTGCCAATCGGTGGTGGTGCGCCGATTGCTGTGCAATCGATGACAAATACTCGAACAACAGATGTGGAAAAAACAGTAGCTCAAATTCAAGCCCTTGAGCGTGTAGGGGTTGATATTGTCCGAGTTTCTATTCCAACTATGGATGCTGCTGAGGCGTTTAAAATAATTAAGCAACAAGCAAAAGTCCCCCTTATTGCTGATATTCATTTTGATTATCGCATTGCTTTAAAGGTTGCTGAATATGGAGTGAATTGTTTACGGATTAATCCTGGTAATATTGGTAATGAATCAAGGATTCGCTCGGTTGTTGATTGTGCCAAGGATAAAAATATTCCTATCCGAATCGGCGTAAACTCTGGTTCGCTAGAAAAAGATATCCAAGAAAAATATGGCGAGCCGACACCAGAGGCTATAGTCGAATCAGCTATGCGACATGTAGATATACTTGATAGGCTAGGTTTTGACCAATTTAAGGTAAGTGTAAAAGCGTCAGACGTTTTTACTGCGGTTGATTCATACCGATTATTAGCAAAACAAATTAAGCAACCTTTACATTTAGGTATAACGGAAGCTGGTGGAGTGCGTAGTGGAGCGGTAAAATCAGCGATTGGGCTTGGCTTATTATTATCGGAAGGGATTGGTGATACATTAAGAGTTTCACTAGCAGCTGATCCAACGGAAGAAGTTAAAGTTGGATTTGATATTTTAAAATCGTTACGCATTCGAGCAAGAGGTATTAATTTTATTGCTTGCCCAACCTGTTCAAGGCAAGAGTTTGATGTAATTAGTACCGTTAATACATTAGAACAGCGATTAGAAGATATAATAACACCAATGGATGTATCAATTATTGGTTGTGTTGTAAATGGACCTGGTGAGGCTTTAGCTTCTACAATGGGTGTTGCTGGTGGTCACAACAAAAGCGGTTTTTATGAAGATGGTGTGCGCATAGGGCGTATTGATAATGAACAAATGATAGATGAGTTGGAAGCTAAAATTCGTGCTAAGGCATCAATTTTAAAAAATAGAATTGCAACAACTGAACTATAACCTTATTAGATAGCGAATAAACAAATGGCAGAGAAAAAAATCCAATCAATACGGGGAATGAATGATTTACTCCCTAATGATAGTGCTACATGGCAACAAATTGAAAAAATTGTTAAAGGTGTACTAAATAGTTATGGTTATAATGAAATTAGAACACCAATCGTTGAAGATACCGCACTATTTAAACGTGCAGTTGGTGAAGTTACCGATATTGTTGAAAAAGAGATGTATACTTTTAATGACCGTAATGATGAAAGTATTACTCTTCGCCCTGAAATTACAGCTGGTTGTGTCCGTGCAGGTATTGAACACGGTCTATTTTACAACCAAGAACAACGACTATGGTATTTAGGGCCGGCATTTCGTTATGAAAAACCGCAAAAAGGGCGTTATCGTCAATTTCATCAATTTGGTGTAGAGGTTTTTGGCCTTGAAGGGCCCAATATTGATGCCGAGCTTATCTTATTAACTGCACGTTTTTGGAAAGCACTTGGTATTGAAGAGCATACGACACTTGAACTTAATTCTATCGGTTCAGTTGAAGCAAGAGCAAATTACCGTAATGCTTTAGTCAGTTTTCTTGAGCAACATAAAGATAAATTAGATGAAGACTGTTTACGTAGAATGTATACTAACCCATTACGGGTGTTAGATTCGAAAAATCCTGTTATTCAAGAATTACTTAATCAAGCACCGAAATTATTTGATTATTTAGATAAAGAATCTAAACTTCATTTTGATGGCTTGTGTCAATTATTAGATAGCGCAGGAATAAAATATAATATTAACCAAAGATTGGTGCGTGGTTTAGATTATTATAACCGTACTGTTTTTGAGTGGGTAACAAGTAGTTTAGGCGCTCAAGGTACAGTTTGTGGCGGAGGTCGTTATGACGGTCTAGTTAGCCAACTTGGTGGACAACCAACACCAGCAGTTGGTTTTGCTATGGGGGTAGAACGTTTAGTATTATTAGTGCAGGCGGTTAATCCTTCATTAAATCGAGATAGTTCAATTGATATTTATATGATATCTTCGGGTGATGAAAAAACGACAGCTGCAGCCCAAAAAATGGCAGAAGTACTCCGTGATGGGTTATCTGATAAGCGAATTGTGACTAATTATGGTAGTAGTAATTTTAAAAAACAATTTGCCAAAGCGGACAAATTAGGTGCTAAAATAGCTGTAATTATTGGTGAAAACGAAATTATTAATCAATCAGTTACAATTAAAAATTTACAAACAGGCGAACAAGTTGAAGTTGCAGAAAAAGAGATTGTTCAAACTTGTTTGGCGATATTGTAAATTAAAGGAAATAGGAGAAAAACGTGAGTTATCAGTTATCTGGCGAAGAACAATTTTCAGAGATAAAAGAATTTCTTGCTAAAAAGTGGAAAATTATTGTTGCGGTTATTGTAATTGGATTACTGGCTTTTTATGGCTGGCGTTATTGGCAATCTTACAAATTAGAAAAAGCGATAGAATCTTCAGATCGTTATGAACAATTAATTGCTAAATTAGATAACAACAATCCTGATTCAGTTAATGAATTAGTCTCTTTTGCTAAAGATAATAATACTATTTATAGTGTTTTTGCTAATTTTAGAGCAGCAAAATTTTATGTTGAACAATTAAAAGATTATGCTGGAGCAGAAAAATTACTTACAGATACGTTAAGTAAAACTGATTCAGATGTTATTAAATCAATAAGTTATATTCGTATTGCAAAAATACAATATCAACTTGAACATTATCAAGAAAGTTTGGCTACTTTAAATAAAGTAACCGAAAAAAGTTGGGCGCCAGTAGTTAATGATATTCGTGGCGATATATCGGTGAAAATGAATAATTATGATGAAGCAGTGGCTGCTTACAATGTTGCATTAAGTTCATCACCGACTCAAGCATTAGAGCAAAATATCAAAATGAAGTTAAATCAAGCTCAATATCTTAAAGATAAACAACAAGCTGAAAAAGCTAAACAAGAAGAAGCTGCCGCCAAGGAAAAAGCTAAGCAAGAAGCTGAAGCCAAAAAAAATGCAGCTCACGAAAATGAAGATTAATTTATCCTGATATAAGGATCTATACAATGAAGTTATCAAAATGTCTGTCTATGAGTGTTTTTATGTTATCACTTGCAGGGTGTTCATTGTTTGGTGGAGAAGAAGAAATTGTCCAGATTTCACCTTCACCAAAAGTGGATAACCAATTTCCAATTCAAGAAATATGGCGAAATAGCACAGCAGGCAATACAAATGTTTATTCATTATTGGGGCCGATTAATTACGATAATGCTATTTATGCTGCTAGCCGTAGTGGGCAAGTTAAAGCAATTGATTTATCAACTGGCCATACTATATGGGACAAAAATTTATCACAAAGTACATTATTTAGCAGTAAAACAGCGTTATTTTCTGGCGGTGTAAGCGCTGATGATAGATATGTTTATGTCGGTAGCGAACGTGCGGTTGTTTATGCATTAGATCGTAATGATGGTAATGTGGTTTGGGAAAAATCGGTACATGGTGAAGTACTTGCTCGTCCAGTTTCTTCTGATGATAAAGTAATAATACATACCGCTAGTGGTAATTTACAAGCTTTGAATCGTAACACAGGTGAAGATGTATGGGATGTAGTGCTTGAAGTGCCAACACTTTCATTGAGAGGTAATTCAACACCAACTATTGCTCATGGTGCGGCTATACTTGGCGATGATACTGGTCATGTGAATGCTTACTATCTTAATGATGGACAACTTATTTGGCAGCAACGAATATCTCAACCAAGTGGATCGACTGAAATTGACAAATTGAATGATGTTGATTCAACCCCAGTTATTGAAGGTAATTTAGCTTATGCAATTGGCTATAATGGTAATGTTGTTGCACTTGACTTAAGTAATGGTCAAATTGTGTGGCGTAAAGAAATGGGATCTACACATAGCTTTGCGGTTGATTCACAGCAGTTATTCATTGTGGATCAAGATGACAATGTTCAAGCTGTGACTAAAAATGGTGGTGCAGTGAATTGGACTCAGACAGGTTTGTTACATCGTCAATTAACCGATCCGGTTATTTATCAAAATTACATTGTGGTTGGTGATTTCGAGGGTTATCTTTATTGGTTAAATAAAGATAATGGTGAGGTAGTTGCAAAAACACAAGTAAGTAGCAGTGGATTGATTTCGAAACCATTAGTTGTCGATAATAAAATTATTGTCCAAGCTAAAAATGGTGATATTTACGCATTTGCAAAAAATTAAGGTAATTAGAGAATAAATATGGTACCTGTTGTCGCACTAGTTGGTCGTCCGAATGTAGGAAAATCGACTCTATTTAATCGATTAACTCGAACTCGAGACGCCTTAGTGGCTGATTTTCCTGGATTAACTCGTGATCGTAAGTATGGCCGAGCTGAAATCAAAGGGCATGAATATATAGTCATTGATACTGGTGGTATTGATGGCACTGAAGATGGGGTTGAAAGCTTTATGGCGGAACAATCCTTACAAGCAATAGAAGAAGCGGATATTGTGCTCTTTCTTGTTGATGCGAGAGCCGGTGCTATGCCTGCAGATCATGCAATTGCTAAACATCTTCGATCTCGCCAAAAAGCAACGTTTTTAGTTGCTAATAAAATTGATGGTATTGATGCAGATAGTGCAATTTCTGACTTTTATAGTTTAGGATTAGGTGATATTCATCCGATTGCAGCGAGTCATGGTCGTGGTGTCAACGTACTAATCGAGACAGTTTTAGATCCTATTTTTCATTTTGAAAGTGACAAAATTGATACTTCAACAGCAGATCTTCAAAATGAGATGCTTGATGAATCTTATGAAGATTTTGAAGATGACGCAGATGATGCAGAATCGCTGATTAATCAGCCAATAAAAGTTGCTATTGTTGGTAGACCAAATGTTGGTAAGTCAACACTAACCAATCGGATTTTAGGTGAAGAAAGGGTTGTAGTTTATGATATGCCAGGTACAACTCGTGACAGTATTTATATACCAATGACACGAGATGATCGTGAATACATCATGATTGATACAGCTGGTGTTCGTAAGCGAGGTAAGGTAACGGAAACCGTTGAGAAATTTTCGGTTATTAAAACGTTACAAGCAATAGAAGATGCTAACGTCGTAATTTTGGTTATTGATGCCCGAGAAGGTATTTCTGATCAAGATTTGTCTTTGCTTGGTTTTATTATTAATAGTGGGCGCTCACTGGTTATTGCTGTTAATAAGTGGGATGGATTATCACAAGATATTAAAGAACAAGTGAAAACTACGTTAGATGATCGACTCGATTTTATCGATTTTGCTCGTTTACACTTTATCTCTGCGCTTCATGGTAGTGGCGTAGGAAACCTATTTGATTCAATTCAAGAAGCATATGATTGCGCTACACGCCGTGTTAATACCGCATTATTAACTAAAATAATGCAAATGGCACAAGATGACCATCAACCACCATTGGTCAGAGGACGTCGGGTTAAATTAAAATATGCCCATGCCGGAGGTTATAATCCTCCAATTGTGGTTATTCATGGTAATCAAGTTGAAGATTTACCTGATTCTTATAAACGTTATTTAATGAACTATTTTAGACGTTCATTAAAAATTATGGGGTCGCCAATACGAATTCAATTCAAAGAAGGCGCCAATCCATTCGAAGGTCGAAAAAATAGTTTGACTGCTTCGCAACAACGTAAACGTCGTCGTTTAATGAAACATGTACGAGGTCGTAAATAACTTATGACAGAAACAAAAATAATCGATGGTGGGCAAGAAGGTATTTGTCCTAAGTGTCATAATAGAATGAGTATTGTTTCGCCACAATATTATGATTGTCCTCATTGCCAACAGCATTATCAAGAACAGTATATTTGCCCAATTTGCCGACAAAATGCGCAAATGGTTAAAGGCTGTGGCGCTATTAACTATATTTGTCACACTGATGGCTTAATTTCCAGCAGTAAAGTGATATTTCATTATTTACCAGAATAGAAAATTGTATCTATATTTAAAGCCATAAGAGGTTATTTTATGCGAATTATTTTATTAGGCGCACCGGGAGCAGGAAAAGGAACTCAAGCACAATTTATTATGCAACAATACGGAATTCCGCAAATTTCAACTGGCGATATGTTGCGTGCAGCAGTAAAAGCAGAGAGTCCATTAGGTTTACAAGCAAAAGAGCTAATGGATAATGGTAAGCTTGTTACTGATGAGTTAGTTATCGCATTAGTCAAAGAGCGTATTGCGCAAAGCGATTGTAAAAATGGCTTTTTATTAGATGGTTTTCCTCGTACTGTGCCACAAGCAGATGCAATGAAAGAAGCGGGTATCAATGTTGATTATGTACTTGAGTTTGATGTACCTGATGAAGTGATTATAGATCGTATGAGTGGTCGTCGTATTCATGCTGGTTCAGGGCGTGTATACCATGTTCGTCATAATCCCCCAAAAGTTGAAAATATTGATGATGTAACTGGAGAACCATTAACTATTCGTAAAGATGATAGTGAAGAAATCGTCCGTAAACGTCTTGTTGAATATCATGATTTGACTAAACCATTAGTCAAATATTATCAACATGAAGCCAAAGAAGGCCGAACTCAATATTTCCGTATTGATGGTACACAAGCTGTTTCATCTGTGACCAATGAATTGACTAAAATTTTAGGCTAATTGCTATTAAGAGGGATGATAGACTTTTTCATCCCTCATCTTAACCAATCAATTATTTCGCTAAGTTAAGCGCTTGTTCTAAATCAGCAATAATATCATCAATATGTTCAATACCAATTGAGAGGCGTATCATTTCTTGACTTACTCCAGCCTTTTGCAATTCCTCATCATTAAGTTGTCGATGGGTAGTTGATGCTGGATGACAAGCTAATGAACGGGTATCACCGATATTAACTAAACGGATAATCAATTTTAAAGCATCGATAAATTTGGCTCCAGCTTGTTTACCTCCTTTGATACCAAAGGATAAAATACCAGCAGGTAAACCATTGTCCATCTGTTTTACCGCTAAATGATGCTCAGGATGATTAGCCAGACCTGCATAATTGACCCATTCAACTTGAGGATGTGAAGCCAAATAATTGGCTACTTTAATCGTATTCTGGCAGTGTCGCTCAATGCGTAAAGAGAGTGTTTCAAGACCTTGTAGTAATAAAAAAGTATTAAATGGTGATAAAGCTGCTCCCATGTTACGCAGTGGTATTACTCGGCAACGAGCAATATAAGCTGCGTCTCCAAAGCTTTCAGTATATGAAACACCATGATAAGAAGGATCAGGTTGATTGAGCATTGGATACTTATCTGCATGATCTTTCCAAGGAAATTTACCTGAGTCAACAATCATTCCGCCTAAGCTATTACCATGCCCACCAATATATTTAGTTAATGAATGTACTACTATATCAGCTCCAAATTCAAATGGTCGGCAAAGCGCAGGGCTGGCAACTGTATTATCAACAATTAGCGGTATACCATGGCGATGGGCAATATCAGCCAGTACTGATAAATCAACAATATTACCTGCTGGATTACCGATACTTTCACAGTAAATGGCTTTAGTTTTGTCATCAATTTGCTTTTCAATCGCATTTAAATCATTGTGTGGTGCAAACTTTGTTGTGATACCGAAATTAGGCAGGGTATGAGCCAATAAGTTATAGGTGCCACCATAGAGTTTGGAAACCGATACAATATTTTCACCAGCAAATGTAATGGCTTGTATAGCATAAGTAATTGCTGCCATTCCAGAAGCTACCGCTAATGCTCCTATACCGCCTTCTAGTGCGGCAATACGCGCTTCAAGTACAGCATTAGTTGGATTGGTTATCCGTGTATAGATGTTTCCAGCAACTTTTAAATCAAATAAATCGGCGCCATGTTGGGTATCATCGAATGCATAAGATGTGGTTTGATAGATCGGAACAGCGACGGCATGGGTTGTTGGTTCAGGGGTATAGCCTGCGTGTAAAGCAATCGTTTCTGGTTTCATGTTAGAGCCTCATATTTATAACTATTTTTCAACTATAAGGCTCTTATTTTGTGCAAAGAATTACTAAAAAGTAAAGAATTATAAAACCATTCTTACGATATCGATTTCACCTAATTCTTTGTATAGATTTTCTACCTGATCAATATGGGTTGCATTAATGGTAATGGATACTGAATGATAATTACCTTTACTACTTGGTTTGATCGACGGCGTATAATCCCCTGGTGCATGACGTTGAATCACGGATACAACTTTATCAACTAATTCTGGTTTTGCTTCACCCATTACTTTATAAGTGAAAGAACAAGGGAAATCTAATAATTCATTTAATTTTGTTTGTTGCATAATAGTCTTTTTCTCGTTTTATCAGTATAGCTATTAAATATATTGCATATATATAGTCAGTTTATTATTCTTCAAGTTCAGAATAATAAACATTACTTTTTAAAGCCTATAATTTGATCTATGATAGTCAAATTCTAACATAGCTTAGTAAAACCTACCTTACTATTATTTTAAAAGGCTAAAATAACATGTTATCCCAATCAGCTAACAAAGAACCTTTTGGTACATTACTTGGCTATGCGCCGGGTGGTGTTGCTATTTACTCTTCTGATTATGAAACATTGGATCCTGAACAATACCCTAATGATGCATCATTTCGAAGTTATTCAGGTCATGAGTATATGGGTTATAAGTGGCAATGTGTCGAATTTGCTAGAAGATTTTTATTTCTAAATTATGGGATAGTCTTTACCGATGTCGGTATGGCACATGAAATATTTTCATTAAGATTTCTTCGTCAAGTGATTAATGAAGCCATTTTACCATTGCAAGCATTTGCTAATGGTAGCAAAAAAATGCCAGAAGCGGGAGCATTGTTAATATGGGATGATGGCGGTATGTTCGATAGGACAGGCCATGTAGCGATTATTACTGAAGTTTTTGATAATAAAATTAGAATTGCCGAACAAAATGTTGTCCATACTCGGCTCCCCATTGGTCAACAATGGACTCGAGAATTAAAAATGACGGTATCCAATGATGGCTTCTATTTACACGATACTTTCGATGATACCAAAATTTTAGGCTGGATGATTCAAACTGAGAATACTCTTCATAGCTTACCACAACCGAATGTTGCTAAGCATTTACTTGATATTCATAGTGTCCATATCGAAAATCATGGTCAATTTGATAAGAAATGGTTGAACGAAAGTGATACATTAGAAAGTGCCTATGTGTCAGCAACTGGACACGCCATCAGCCATGATGATCAGTATCGTTATTTTACTATTTCGGAAAGCGCTGAGCTGGAGCTTATTCGTGCAACAAACGAACTTCATTTGATGTATTTGCATGCTACCGATAAAGTTTTAAAAAATGATAATTTATTGTGTAATTTCAATATTCCTGAAATTCTTTGGCCACGGCTTAGATTATCATGGCAACAACGCCGTTATCAGATGATCACCGGACGGTTAGATTTTTGTATGGATGAAAGGGGCTTTAAAGTTTATGAATATAATGCTGATTCAGCCTCATGCCATACCGAAGCAGGGCAAATTTTGCAAAGTTGGGCAATACAAGCCGAATTAAATGCTGGTGTTAATCCTAGTGCGGGTTTACTTAATGCATTAGCCGACTGTTGGAAACATAGTGATGCAAAAGCGTTTGTACATATCATGCAAGATAATGATAGTGAAGAAAACTATCATGCATTATTTATGCAAAAAGCACTAACTCAAGCCGGATTTGAAAGCAAAATTTTACGCGGACTATCGGGACTCAGTTGGGATAAACGAGGACGATTAGTAGATGATGAGCAACGCCAGGTCACCTGTGTATGGAAGACTTGGGCATGGGAAACTGTACTTGAACAACTTCGCCAAGAAAGTGAAGCTCAAGTGGCAGGGTTACCAATTAGAACATGGCATCCGGAAAATTCGGTTAGATTAATAGATGTATTACTTCGACCTGAGGTATCGGTTTTTGAGCCTTTATGGACGGTGATTCCAAGTAATAAAGCTATTTTGCCAGTGCTATGGTCATTATTTCCTAACCACCGCTATTTACTTGAATCTTCATTTGAACTCAATGACAATTTAATTAAAAAAGGTTACGCAATTAAACCGATTGCTGGGCGTAGAGGTAGCGATATAGAGTTAGTTGGTTGTCATGAGCAAATATTGGATAAAACGGTTGGCCGATTTGCTAAACAAGAAAACATTTATCAAGAGCTATGGTGTTTACCTAAAGTTGATGATCGTTATTTACAAATTTGTACATTTACTGTTGGTGGCCATTATGGCGGTGCTTGTTTACGTTCGGATCCCTCTTTAGTTATAAGAGGGGAAAGTGATATGCAGCCTTTACGAGTATTAACTGATGAAGAATTTATTAAACAACTTTACAAAAAAAGTTGAGGAAAGGGGTTTTTTAAGCATAATTTGTCAAATTGATCGTTCAATTTATCAATGACAGATGGTGAGTTTTGTTATTTAATTAAACATAGCTAATTAAGTTATCTTTATCTTATTAAAAATAACTAAAAATATTATATCTATTTGATTGACAATGACAATAACCTAGTTTTTTTGATAGAATTGATTTAATACAAATAATAATTATAAAAAATATAATTAAAATAAAGGAATATCAGGATATATGGCAAATACATTATTGCGCAGTGGCGATATTAAAGATTTTAAAATGCTCGGACATGACGGTAAAGCTGCTTATCTTGTCGCTTCGCAAATTCGTGAAATGTTTCGAGTTAAATTAGGTCGCCAATACTCTGATTGTTTAGCGATACCTCAACGTAATGATCAAGGTAATATTGTTGATTGGTACATTCCCTTCGACTCAGAACAACCTGATGGTCAATATGATATTATCCCGTGGACTTCAGCTAGTGAAGATGAACAAAAGTCTGCATTAGGCTTACTGAAAGAATTCGAAAGTAAAGTTATTGAGTTAGGCCAAAAATTAGCTAGTAATCCTAATCTAGAAGGCGATCAATTACTTTTTAGTCGATTGATTTACGATCCAAAACAAAACGAAAATAGTCTTGAACCGAATTTGATGGCGATACGTTTCCCTAGCAATCAATTTGTTTATATTGTTAATGGTAAACCTGTTATCACTTTTTGGGGATTTGTTAACCCTCAGACGCCACAAGCAACTTCACCTTTCTACTGTTTAGAAGCATTTCGAAAAGCTGCTCCAAAGGTTGCAGCCACTGCTCCAGTACAAGCCCCTGTTATTGTTAAAAAACCTTGGTGGAAGCGCTGGTGGATATGGTTGTTAGGATTATTACCTTTGTTATTACTACTATTATTAGCAATTTTTTGGTTAAAAGGTTGTAGCTGGAACCCAAGTATATCTATCGATCCCAAAATATCATTAGATGGTAAAGTTGATATTCCTGAGCCAACAGTTGTAAATGATAAAGAGGACAAACAAGAGAAAAAAGAGCCTGAGCCAGAAATCAAAGAGGTTAATAATAAACCTGTTACTATCGTTAATGGCGTAGTACCAAATGGAAAAGTTGCAGTAGATCCTAACGCACTACCTGTTAATGGTATTGCTACAGATCCAGCTGTAGTAGATAATTCGGCAGCTACCGCACCAGATCAAGGAATGGCTAATAATGTAAATCCAGATGGTGTTACAGATCAACCACAACCTACGTCTTCACCTGATGATAAAGGAAATAATGGAGAGCAAGGTGAACAGGGAAATCAGGTTGATAAAGATGATAAAGGCAGTAATACAAATCCATCTGATGATAAAAAAGATAATCAAAATGGACAAGTACCTCCAACACCTAATTTAGATAGTAAATCTGACGTAACGAATAGTAATTCTGATCAAGGTAATCAACCTAATGTAAATGCTAGCCAAGCAAATAATTTAGCCTTACCTGCTGACGTGTTAAAACAGGGATCAACGAATTTCTTAAATGGTCAATGGTCAGTTGGTGCTGGTATTCAAGATAAAGCAACAGGTAAGCCATTGCAGTTAAGTTATAATTTTAATCAAGGCAATGGTGAAGTAACGGTTACTCGCAGTGATGGTGTTAAATGTGTTGGTAACGTGGGTACTGGGATCCAGAATTCTAATTTAAATATTACTGGCAATTCTGAAGCCATTTGCAGTGATAATACTAAATATCAATTACCTAAAATTCAGTGTAAATCAGGTAAAGACAATCAAGCTGATTGTCAGGGAATTTATGATAACGGGACTTCGTTCCCAATTACGATGAAAAAACAATAGGATTGTATATGCTTCCAGAAATACGCAACTATGGTCAAGAAGTTACACTGATCATGAATAGTGGAATTCAATTTCTTGATTTTGCATTGAAAATAGATTGGAAAGATAATCAATGGCGCAGTAAAGTTAATGGTTGTTTTATTGATCCATCAGAAAGTGGAGCGTTAGTTAGATTAATTGAAGATATCGACAATGGTAAATTTTTTGCACCAGATAATCTCTCTTTTGCTGTCACACCTACTCAAGAGATTAGTGTTGAGCAATCCTTAAAACTATATGATGGTATTTGGTTGCCTATTCCAATTTTAAGATCTATTCCACCAGAGCGTTTTGATAAAGGACCTCATAACTGGAGTCGAGTGAGAATTGTTAATATTCCAGAAGGTGAAGATCCAGATGGCAATACTCATCGTATTACCTTTGCCTTTGATACAAAAATTTTTACCAATATGCAGGATGTTGCTTATTTGGCACCAACGGAAAATGATGTCAAAACTGGAGCCGTATTTAGTTTAGCTCATCGTTCAGATCAAGTCTCATGGTATTTAGAGCAAAAATGGATCACCAGTTGGTTAATTGATTTATTCCAAGAATTAGCCCCTCAAGCTGAACGGTTAAAAGTACATAAAGATGATATTAATTTAGAAATAGCTAATAAAGCTTATTATGGACATTATTTAAATATTCTCAATTTGTTGGCTGATTCATTACAGTTACCAAAAATTAAAATTGTTTCAAATAATCGAGATGATGTGATTAAATCGATTCCTGTTGATATGATTTTAGATGTTGGTAATTCAAGAACCTGTGGTATCTTAATTGAAGATCACGTTCAAGATAAAGATAGTTTAAATCGTCGTTATGAGCTTGAAATTCGAGATTTAACCCAACCCGAACATATCTATAATGAGCCATTTGAAAGTCGAGTAGAATTTGCGCAAACTTTTTTTGGTAAAGAACATTTTTCGCTACAAAGTGGAAGACGAGATACATTCCGCTGGCCAAGTATTGTTCGAGTCGGAAAAGAAGCGAGCCGTCTAGCTAGTCGCCGCGAAGGAAATGAAGGGGCAACCGGACTTTCAAGCCCGAAACGTTATTTATGGGATCAAGAAAAGTATGAGCAAGGCTGGCGCTTTAATTCACATTATGTCAAAAGTGATCATGAACCATTTGCAACGGCAGAGCCGTTTTCTAGTCTAATCAACGAGTATGGTGAAGCTCTGCATATCCTCAGTAATGAAATTGAGGAAGAGTTTGACCGAAAAATGCCCGTTTTTCACCCAAAATATTCACGTAGTTCATTAATGACATTTATGCTATGTGAAGTATTGATGCATGCTCTAATGCAAATCAATAGTGTCGCTCAGCGTAATAAGCTTGAACACGCAAGAACACCACGTAATTTGCGTTCTATTATTCTTACCATTCCACCGGCAATGCCTAAACCAGAACAAGCGATATTCAAAAGCTGTGTTTATCAAGCTATTGGCTTAGTTTGGAAAAGCTTAGGTTGGGATAATTCTGATGATAATATTGATTTTAGTAATCCTGAACAATTAAAAAGTATCTGGCCAAATATTCCTGAAGTTTATATTCAATGGGATGAAGCAACCTGCGGACAAGTTGTTTATCTCTTTAACGAAACGCAAAACAATTATAATGGCCGTTCAGAAGAATTTATTGCTTCAATGGTGCGACCAGACAAAACCAATAAACAGAAACTAACAATTGCCACTGTTGATATTGGAGGTGGAACAACAGATTTGGTCATCAATGATTACGAACTTGATTATGGTGCCAATAAACAACTTAATAGTAGTAATGCTTATCTTGTTCCAACTCAACGTTTTCGTGATGGATTTAAAGTTGCAGGTGATGATATTTTGCTTGATATCATCCAAGATACTGTTTTGACTTCATTAACTAATGGATTAAAACAGGTTGGACTTGTTGATCCTAATCCGATTTTATCGACAATTATTGGTTCACAACAGGTATCAATTCAAGACGCAGTACTACGACAACAATTAACTTTACAGTTATTTACACCTGTCGGATTACAAGTATTAAAACTTTATGAGCTTTATGAACCATTACATGCTGAAAAACATGTTTATAATATGACTTTTGGTGAGTTATTACAAAATAATGTGATGACAGATAATGTTCTGAATTTTATTAATGAACCAGTTCGCCGAGCTCTAAATAATCCTGAATTTTCCGTTCTTGATTTAAATGTTGAAATAAATCTTAAACGTATTCATCACTTATTTATTCGTGGTGATTATTATAATATTTGTAAAACGTTCGATGCTTTATCTGAAATTATTAGCTGTTACCAATGTGATGTGCTGTTATTGACCGGACGACCATCTCGTTTACCTGGTGTACAAAGTTACTTCCGTTCTCGTTTATCTATCCCTGCAGGACGTGTTTTGCCGCTACATGGTTATTATACTGGTGGTTGGTATCCTTTCCATAAACAAGAGCGCATTGATGATCCTAAAACAACTGCTGCAGTTGGTGCTATGTTATGTTTCTTAAGTAAAAATCTAAGATTAGCGAATTTTTATTTTAGATCAGCAAATATGGAGTTGTACTCAACAGTTAAATACATTGGTCTATTAGATAATCTAAATATGATAAAAAAAGAAAATATCTATTATCAAGATATCGATTTAGATAATCCTGATTATGATTTTCCTGAAGTCTCTTTTGAAATTCGAGGCACGACAAGACTTGGTTTTAAACAGTTAGAAATTGACCGTTGGCCTGCTTCACCAATTTATATTTTAACGATCGAAAATAGTGATGTAGCTAAAAGATTGAGTGCTGAAGGGGTTGTTTTAGAAGTAACATTAGGAATAAAAAATCGACAAAAAACAGTTGAGAATTTCTATATTAAAGATGTTAAAGCTTCAGATGGACGTGCTTGCAGTAAAACCAAGGATATAAAGCTTAGTCTGAATACAATGGTAAATTCTGGCTTAATTAGCACACAATATTGGCTTGATAGTGGAATGATAAAACGATGAAAAATTTAAACGAACAACTTCCTAAATCTTGGGAGCAGATTTATCAAGCATCAGCACAGGCAATTGAATGGGTCAATCAAACCCGAGACTCATCAAAGCGTTTGCATAATGAAGCTGATAATTTAATTCTTGATCTACGCCGATTACGTAATAGTGCTAAACGTTTAGGTGATGTGTCGACTAAGTCGGTTGCGGTCGGTTTTTTTGGTTTGTCACAAGCAGGTAAATCTTACCTTATTTCAGCATTAGCAGCCGGTGAAAATGGAAAACTTGAAACAGTGGTTGATAATGAAGTCTTAGATTTTATTGATCACGTCAATCCTGTCGGCGGGGGTAAAGAGGCAACCGGACTTGTTACTAGATTTAGTCGTACTGCTAAAGGTGGTATTGCCAACTATCCACTAGAGTTAAAACTATTTCAAGAAATAGAAATTGTTAAAATCCTGATTAACGCTTATTTTAAAGATTTTGATCAGCAAAAAGTTATCAATAATGTGGAGTTTTCTGAGCTAAATCAACTTATTCAACGTATCGAAAGTAAAAAGCAAGTTGATTATACTGGCGGTATAACTGAAGATGATATCGTTGATTTGTATGATTATTTATCTGAAAATTTTGGCAATTCACTTGAGGGATTGAAAGGTGGTTATTGGGAAAAAGCCATGTCATTGCTACCTTATCTTTCGATTACCGACCGTGGTAGTTTATTTTCTGTGTTATGGGGTGGTATCAGTGAACTTACGGCAATTTATATTCAATTGGCGACAACCTTATCAAGCTTAAATCATGTAAATACCGTTTATGCGCCCCTTACCGTGTTAGTCAAGGACAATGGTGATGGTACCAAGTCGCAGATTGATAGTATTATGAATGTTGATATGCTTGAAAGGTTAAATACTGAAAATGATTCATCGGTAACCGTTACGCCACTTAATGGAGTGCCAACTTCAATATCATTAGCGCAATTAGCCTTTTTAACAGCAGAATTAATCTTCCCATTAGTGAATCAAACGCGTGTACCTACTTTTGAGAATGTCGATCTACTTGATTTTCCAGGATATCGAGGTCGATTGAATTTAATTTCAATTTCTGATGTCAAAGAGGGTAATCCTATCGCTCAACTATTATTGCGTGGTAAAGTCGCTTATCTTTTTGAGAAATACACTGATAGCCAAGAGATGAATGTTTTGGTGGTTTGTACGCCATCGGATAAACAATCTGATGTTAACGATGTTGGTCCAGTATTAGAAAGATGGATTGATAAAACCCAAGGCGAAACAGCTGATAAAAGAGCAACAAAAAAAGCTGGATTGCTATGGGCTATCACGATGTTTGATAAACGAATTGGAGCATCATTATCGCTATCCCAAGACAATCTAAGAAATACTTGGGGGAAAGGTGGCTTATTACAGCAGACCATTTTAGAACGTTTTGGTAGTTATGATTGGCTATCCAATTGGTCAAATGGTGGTAAATTTAACAATGTATTCTTGGTACGTAAACCAGGATTTGACGTGCCATTTTTAAATGTCGATGCTAAAGCAAACGTTGAATTATCCTACAATGATAATTATCAACAAGAAATGTTAATGTTGAAAAATACATTTGTTGAAAATCCGGATATTCAAGAGTATGTCAACGATCCTGATCAAGCGTGGGATGCGATGTTACAATTAAATGATGGTGGCATTGGTCGAATTAGCCAGTATTTAGAACAAGTCGCCATTACTGAAGTTAAACAACAGCGGATTGTTGAACAACTTAATGAACAAATTGATTATATTATCAATATGCGTTTTGATACTTGGTATCAAGCTGGTAGCGATGAAGAATTAGGTAAGAAAAAACAGATAATTAATAATGTTGTAAAAGAACTACAAGGAAAAGCATTATTATTAGGTGAATTACTTAAAGTGTTAGAATTGCCGGATCAAACTATTCGAGCTTTGTATCATTCTAGCCATATGGATAATGATATCAGCAATACTAGCGGTGATGACGTAATCGATAATTCTTCAAACGATTTTGGCTTAAATACCGATTTTGAACTTTTTCCGGAAGTAAATTCACCTTTACAATCTCAGGTAGTTGCTAATATCGCAAGCGAATCAAAATTTGCTAAAAATGTGTTTACTGCATGGCTAGAACATTTAAGAAATATTGTATTAGATAAACATATTCTACAATTTTTCAGTATTGATCAGAAAGCACTCTCTTTTATTGTTGAAGAGTTGATTACTGGTGCTAACCGTTTGAAACTTGAAACTAGCTTAACTGAAAAAGTTTTAGCTAATGAAAATGTAGGCAGTAAACGTGATGAGCTTGAGTCTCGGCAGATTAGCTCTATTAATATGTTATTGGCTGATTTTATTGCATGGCTTGGTTTTATTCCAGGGCAAACAAACGATATTCCTGATAGCCGAGTTAATCAAGGTAAGCCGATATTTTCATCGCCATTGACTCAATTTTCAAGTCAATTATCACATCCATTGCCAGTACTTGATGATAAGACCAAAAATTATTCTCAATTTGCTATATTTGATTGGTTTATTGCTTTTGCAACGCTTGCTCAAGAAAATGTTGGTCATCATGCTGGTCGTGAAATAAGCCAAGAACAAAACTCTCGTCTTGGTGAAATTTTAACTTGTTTTAAGCAATCACAAATATAATAGTATTATTGTGAATATATTTAATAACAACAATTTAATAATTATTAATAACAATAAGGTGGTTTTTAAAACTACCTTACATATATGAAATATCCATAAAATAATATTAATACAATCATAGTGATGAAATAGAGGATATCATGGCATTAAGAATTGAATTAGAAGGCGATAAACCGGGTGTTGCTAAGTTTTTAGCGCAAAAATGGAGTGGTAGTGCAGATATTGATATACTTATTCAACGCAACCAAGATGGTTATTATTTGTCCGGTCTTAATCAATGGGGACCAGAAAAGAATTGGCATACAGTAACTAGTATGTCTGTCGAGAATGAGCAATTAAGTGGTCTCGTTGATGAATGGCTAGTTGATTCTCTGTTATCTCAAGAAAATAGTGTTAGATTTCTTGCTGAAATTCGTGATAAACAAAATCAAAGCTATATTGATAGAGGAGTGGTAAATATTGCTGAAACAGTATTCCCTTCATCTGCTTTAAATACCCAATTATCAATATCTGATGAGACTAAACAAAATACCTTTGAGTCGGATAAAGTAGCTTCTAATCTTGTTGAATCTGATGATTCTCAACCTGTAGAACCTGAAACCGAAGAACAAACAATTGGGATGGAAAATGAGGTAATAGTAGAACCTGAAATGGAATCTGAAATAGAGGTAACGCCAACACCAACGATAACACAACAAGAGGTGTCAGCTTCACAACCCACTAAAGCAAAAAGTAAATTAGGGTTGATTATTATCATTTTTGTCATTCTACTGACTTTAGCTGGGATTGGCTTTGCAGTATGGTATTTTTTATTTTCTCAAGATAAAAATCCTTTAACTTCTCTAATTCAAAGTAATAGTCAATGTAATATTGCTAATGCAACAACTGATGATTTATCTTTTATTCAACAATGTTTACAGAGTAAACCAGATGCTGATGCAGTAATTGATGTCATAAATCAGGCTAAACAAGCTAATAAATGTAATATCGCACAACGGTTATATGCCAATCAATCTTTATTGAATGCCAAAGTGGCCTTACTTTATGCGAAAGAATACGATGTGAAGTTTTATCAAGATAACCAGTGCTTCAAAGCAGATAAAGAAACGGCAATTTATTGGTATGAAACGTCATTAAATAATGATCCAAATAACGAGCTGGCTAAAGAACGGTTAGCTGAATTACAAAAATAATTAAGGTGCAGGTATGAAAAAAACAGTAATTTCAACATTGATTTTCGGATTTAGCCTGACTTGCTTACCTTTGGTTAGTTCGGCTTTAGAACCGTTAAAGCAAGCCGGTAAAACAACGCTTTATCAGCGAGTCTTGAGTACACCAACTTGTGAGTTAAAAAAAAATATTAATGATGCTACTGGTCAATCAGTACCTGCCTTTTCGCGTTATTATGTGTATGAACGGAAAAATGAAAATAATCAAGAATGGTTGAATGTTGGGCCTGATTCATATGGTAAAACTGTTGGTTGGATTAATAATTCCTGTGCTGTTGCTTGGAATATGCAACTGACTTTAGTTTTTACTAATCCTGTTGAACGTGATCCTTTATTATTTTTCAAAGATAAAACCTCTTTAGCAACAATTGTTGATGCTGATAAACCAGAAACATTAATAAAACCTATTCGTGATGCACTAAAAGAGAATAAAATCGCACCGCAAGTGGTAGCACAAGAACCTAAAGAATTTATTGATTTTAAAAGTAATTTCTATTTATTACCTATCTTACAGGGGGAAGAGGTAATGAATGGTCAAGGCTTTTATGAAAGAATTTTAGAGGTTGCTTCGGTTAGTAAACAAGAAACAGTTGTTAAAAATAATAAGTCGACTAATCAGTCTGCTGATGATAATACTAATCAAGTTGCCCCATTTAAGGCTGCTATTGTATTTGTTATCGATTCCACTATTTCAATGGATCCTTATATTTCTAGAACCAAAGAGGCAGTGGAAAGAGTTTATCAGCATATTGAAAAAGAACATTTACAAGATCAAGTTAAATTTGGTTTGATTTCGTTTCGCTCAAGTTTAAAAGCCTCAGATAAATTGGAATTTGTCAGTAAAGTTTTTGCAGATCCAAATAAAGTAAAAAATAAAGATGATTTTAAAAAATTAAGTGCTTCACTCAAACAAGCATCTGTATCCACCGCTTATTTTGCTGAGGACTCCTATGCAGGTGTATCTCAAGCATTAAATGATATTAATTGGAATAGCTTTGGTGCTCGATATATGATTTTGATTACCGATGCAAGTGCTATTCCAGGTGATGATAAGCTTTCAAGTACCGGTATGGATGCAGCCCAGTTGCGACTTGAAGCACAGCATAAAGGAGTTGCAATTTATGCTTTACATTTAAAAACACCGAGTGGTGAAAAGGATCATCAAGTAGCAGCTGCCCAATATTCTGATTTGACTTATAACGATTTTATTCATAAATCATTGTATTATCCCGTTAATGCTGGTGATGTTAATGAATTTGGTAAGAAAGTCGATTCATTAGCACAAGCTTTATCAGAACAAGTTAAATTAGCTTATAAAGGGGAATCATCAGTTGGTAATGCGCTTAATGCTAAAGATGATGATGCAGATATGTTAAAAGATGCTTTACTATTGAGTAAGGCGATGCAATTAGCTTATCTAGGTGATACTAAAGGAACTAAAGCGCCAACTGTTTTTAAAGCATGGATTGCTGATAAAGATTTTGTTAAACCGACTATTCCAACTGCGGAACCACGAATTTTGTTAACTAAATCACAATTAAGTGATTTGAGTGATATTGTGACTAAGATAGCTAATGCAGCTAATGATGGATTAATTTCAGCTGATGATATGTTTTCACAACTACGTTCTGTTGCTGCTGCAATGGGACAAGATCCAAATAAATTAAAATCAGATTCTGTCACTAAGATTGCTGATTTAGGTTTACTTGGCGAGTATTTAGATAATATTCCTTATAAAAGTGATGTAACTGGTCTTGATCAAGAAACATGGAAGAGTATGAGTGGAATTGAACAAGAAAAGTTTATCCGTAATCTAAATAGTAAAGTTCGTTATTATCAAAAATGTAATGCTGATGTTGATCGTTGGATTTCATTATCTGAAGGTAGTGATCCGCGCGAAAATGTCTATCCTGTACCATTAGAAATGTTGCCATAAAAAATGTTAACTATTAATAATCTGGTAATTTCCAGACCGATAGGCAAATCTTTTTTTAAAGTTTGCCTACCAGAGCTTTCGGTTAAAGCCGGTCAAGTTGTTGTCATTAAAGGTGATAGTGGTTGTGGTAAAAGTACTTTACTAGAAATGATTGGTATGATTCTTCAACCTGATGAAATTAGCCATTATCATCTTATAGTTGATAATCAAAATTACGATATTGCAGATGTGATTCAACGCAATGATGTAAATGAATTAGCGACTATACGCGCAAAATATTTGGGATTTATGTTACAAACGGGTGGATTATTACCTTTTTTAAATATTAAAGATAATATTTTATTATCAGCGAAGTTATTACAAAAAAATATTGAACCAACCAGATTTGATTACTTAATTGATAAATTGAATATAGGTCATTTGTTGAATAAATATCCTAAACAGTTATCAATAGGTGAAAGACAACGAGCATCTTTCATTCGTTCGATTATTCATAGACCTGCGTTACTGTTAGCTGATGAACCAACTTCCGCACTTGATCCTTATAATGCTAATTTATTATTTGATCTAATTATAGAGCAAGCCCAGCAAGATAATATTGCGGCTATGATTGTCACTCATGATTGGCAGAAAATTGAAAATAAAGGATTGTTTACTTTATCGGCAAAATTAACTTCTACACAATCATCAGAATTTTTACCGTTATCAAGTAAGGTATAGAAGATGGATAATGTAACATCAAAATGGCGATTTATTATTCGGTTATCATTAGCCGATTTATGTTATGATAAGAAAGTATCATTTTGTATTATCGCATCTATAATATCAGTCATTACACCATTGTTGCTATTATTTAGTTTGAAATATGGCGTAGTCGCTCAGCTACGCCATCAATTACTTAATGACCCACAAAATTTAGAGATAAAAATTGTTGGTAATTTACAACTTGATCAGCAAATGTTCGATTGGATTGCAAAGCAACCTGAGACGGCATTTGTTATTCCTCTTACTCGTTCTTTGAATACTCAAGCGGATTTGCTTAATGATTCAAGTCATTTTGTTAATAATGCTGAAGTTATTCCGACCGCTAAAGGTGACCCAATAACTCAAGATATGCCTTATATTCCTCAAAAAAATCAAATTCTATTGAGTTCTTTGGCGGCCGAGAAAATGCAAGCAGCAATTGGTAACCGAATAAAAATGGTTATTACTAGACAACTAGATGGTAAATTGGAAAAAGGAAGAACTGAATTAGAGGTTATAGGTATCATTCCTGAAGCGTATTATAGTCGTGCAGCAGGTTTTATAAGTTTAGATCTTTTAATTGAAATGGAACATTTTTATGATGGTTATCAAAGTGAAATTTTTCCAACCGGAACAGGTTTAACTGATTCTTCCTACCCTAACTCATTTGCAAGAGCTCGAATTTATGCTAATTCGCTTGATAATGTTGCTCCTTTAGCCTTTAAATTGCGTGAAAAAAATATAGAAACGCGAACTCAGGCTAATGCGATTGAAAATATGCAAGCTATTGATCGAGTCTTAGGTTTTATTTTTAGTGTGATTGCTATTACGGCAATTTTTGGATGTATATTATCTTTCAGTGGTTCATTTTTATCTAATATAGAGCGAAAACGTAAGGATATTGCTTTTATGAGGCTTATAGGATTTAAGTCTAAGCAAGTTATGCTCTATTTACTGATACAAGCAATGACGTTAAGCTTTTTAGCTTTTATCGTATCATGTTTGCTATTTTTATTAGGAAATTGTGCATTTAATCTGGTTTTAGGTAAAAATTTAGTTTCACAACCAATCGTTAGTCAATTACAATTTTATCATTTCATTATCGCATTTATATTAACACTATTAATATCATTTGTTGTTGTTGCGATAGGAGGACGAGGTGCTATCAATATTCAACCCGCCGAAAGCCTACGTGAAGCGTAAGCTTAAGCCTATTTTTTTGGGGATTATTTTCGGTTTTATTCCTAGTATGGGATATGCTCAGTCATGGGATAGTAAATTTTATAATCCTAAACCAGCCAATGATGATGTTATTCTGCCTATGCCATGTGAAGGTAGTTTGGTGATGAGAAAAGTTTTTACACCAACACGTAAACCATTGGATGATGTTAAAATTGTTTTAGGTAATAACCAAAAAGAACTTGGTTTCGCTGAGTATGCAACACCGAATTATATCTCAGGTAGCTTTTCTGATGATGGTGCAGAAAGATATTATCTTATTGGTAAATATGAAATTACCGTCCTTCAATATCAATCAGTTATGAATGATAATTGCCCAACAGCCAAAACTAATCTTGCTTTTCCTATTACTGATATCAGTTGGTTTGATGCTGTAGCTTTTACTGATAAATATAATCATTGGCTAATTGAACAAGCAAAAAATAGATCAAAAGACTTACCCAAAGGGTATGTTCGTCTACCAACTAATACTGAATGGGAATATGCGGCAAGAGGTGGTTCTAAAGTTAGCGAATCAGAATTCCGTGAATCAAAATTTCCTATGGTGAATAGTTTAGAAAATTATGCTTGGTTTTCTGGTGCAAAATCAGCCAATGGTAAACTGCAACTTATTGGTCGGTTAGATGCTAATCCGCTTGGTCTTTACGACATTTTGGGTAATGCGAATGAAATGATGTTCGATTCATTTCGCATGAATAAACTAGATCGTTATCATGGTCAGCAAGGAGGTATGACTGTTCGCGGTGGAAGTTATTTAACGCCAGAAGCATCGATAACTACTGCATTCAAAATAGAAAAACCTTACTATGATCTTCAAAGTGCTTATAGAAGCAAAGATGTTGGATTTCGGTTAGTTTATACAACTGAAGTTATGCAGTCGAATGATCTAGTAAAAGAACTGGACAAAGAATGGAATGAACTGGGTAACCAAGCGGGTCTTTCAAAAGATGATAATGTGGTTAGCGAGCTGGAAAAAATTACCAAGCAAGTCGATGATGAAAAAACTAAAAAAGAATTAAATCAACTTAATTCTCTTTTACGTAGCGCTAATCAAGCTCGTGATGAACAGAGAGATCGCTCTATTCAATCAGCTTTACAATTAGGTGCTTTTTTATGTGCTAATGTTTCCGATTTAAATGCTAAATTTGAATATAACAATAATTTATATGAAATAATGACTAATGAGGTATGTGATCCAAATGAAATAGAAACATTGAATGAAGATAATATGTGTTCCAAAGTGAAGCTAAATGATTTAAAAAATGTCCTAAATGAATCTAAAAATTCCCGTGATTTTATATTAAAATATTATTCAGATACTATTGTAAATACTGCAACAAATTATGAGAAGGATACCATTAACAATCAATCTAAGCCTACGCAATTTATACTTGAAAATAGTGGTAAAGCCAACATGAGCGATTATTTAAAACTCTATTTCAAACATATTAATAAATATATTGAATCCGGGAAGATCGACCGAGCAAATTGGCTTGAGACGTGTAATGAAATAAAAGGAAAGTAATAATGAATAAATTAATAGTAACAATGACCTTGTGTATCTCACTGATTCTATCAGGTTGCCAAGCATCAGGTGGTGCAAGTTCAAAAGATGTTGATCCAGCTTTAAGCAAAAGTAATAGTGCCAAATTTTTTAGTAAATCAGCATGGCAGTCTTGTGCTATAGGGGCTGGTATCGGTGGTATTGGTTGTGTATTATTGGGCGGTAAAACTGGCACATGTCTTGCCTCAGCGGCGGTTGGTTGTGGTGTAATGATGGGGGCCAATTATTATCTTGATAATAAACGAGCTGAATATGCTGATGCTGAAATGCGACTTGATGTTTATATTCAAGATGTTCAGCAAAATACTTATGAAGTCCAAGCAGTTACTGAAAGTGCAAAAGCTGTTTTAGATAAAAACTTGGCAACATTAAAATCATTAAATAAACAAATTAATTCTCAATCCGTTACTAAAACACAGGCCCAAAAAGATCTGACTCAAATAGACGCCAATATTGCTTATTTGAAAGATAAATTATCTCGCATGAAAAAAGTTGAAAATGATTGGGTTTCAATTTCATCACAAGAACGACAATCGGGTGTAAATGTGTCAAAACTTGATAAAGAAATTAATCAGTTACATAAACAAATTGCGGTACTTGAAAAACAAATTAATCTTGTTACTCAACAACGTTCAGCTGTAAGGGTAAGCTAATTATGAAAAAGATATCTGTTCTATTTTTACTTAGTCCATTGTTACTTATAACTGGGTGTTCGACAACGCCAGAACAATGTGACCCAACTAATACTAACATAGGTATTATGGATAAAATTAGTTGCAATTATTCAGGTAACTATCAAGCTCGTATTGATAAAAAAGAGCAAATTTTAGAGAATGAAAAACGAGCTAATGCACAATTCAGAGAAATTTATGCAACGATTGAAAGACAAAAAAATTCGACTTCATCAAGTGTTAAACAAAAGCAAGCACAGTTGCAAAAGTTAAAAAAAGAATTGACTCAATTAACTAATGAAGTAAAACAAAAGGCTAAAAATCGTGATGATTTACAAGCACAAGTTAATGATATTGAGCAACAGTTGAAGAAAGTTAACAATTCAAATTCATCTGAACTTGAAAAACAAGTTGAATTAGATAAGTTAAATAAAAAACTTCAACAGCTACAAAAAGCTTTAAATTTAGGTAAATAATTTAGCCATGCAACGTATAACAAGAGTTATATTTGATCAGGGTGAATCTGATAAGATTTCTTTGTTAAAAGAATATAATTCTTTGTTAGTATTGCTAAAGAATAATTTAACTGAGCGAACATTTTCAATTTTAGGTCAGCCAAAGTTAATTGATAATAATCAATATATTGGTTGGTATAGTAATTTAGAAGGTCAACCTATTTTACTCAATGATATTGAAAATGAAGAACATAAAAAACAGATAGAAAAAACGCTGAATACACGAATTAATGACCTTGAACTCGTAATCAAATCAATGTCATTGACAAGAGAGGAACAAGCTTTAATATCTGCATGGTTACCGAGAATAAAAAACTCAGGAAATACCATTTATGTAATTAATGATGAACCTGTTATTGTTAATTCATTTAAAGCTCCGATTTTACCTGAACCTACAGCAATACCACCAACATCAAAATCATTTTGGCGTTGGTGGTATTTTTTATTATTCGCACTGTTTTTAATTATATTGCTTGGTTTTATTTGGTTCTTTTTTTGTCCTTATGGCAAAGAAAAAGCATCAGATTCTCCATCAATAATGGCACAAAATACAGAGAAAAATAGAGTTGAATCAACCCCAGTAGTTGAACAAACTAATGTTTTAGAACCAAAAAACGAAACTGTAACAGAAGTTAAGAATTGTATAACTAAAGAAGAAGCTACTAATAAGATATCGGCTTCTAAAATGGTGATGATATTTGATAATTCAGCCTCAATGACTTTAACCTTGATGGAATCACAAGAAAGTATCGATAAATATTTAAAAAGTAATTTTTATTCGATGACAGAAAAAGAAGCCGAAGCTTATGAAAGAAAAATGACCAGATTACCTAATCGTTTATCAAGTAGTAAAGAAGTAGCATTAACCAGTATTGATAAAATACAGCAAAATATAGATATTTCTCTTGTCACGTTAACAAGTTGTCCGGCTGCGCAAACTACATCATTCTATCCTTATGAAGATAGAGAAAAATTAAAAAGTAAAATTAAACGGTTGCAGCCATTAGAATATAATAGTGCGACGCCATTATATAGTGGTGTTAAACAGGCAAGTAAAATGCTTGATGGTATTAATCGTGATGATTATATATTAATTATTAGTGATGGTGAGGATAATTGTACTAAAAGTAATATATGTACTCTTGCTAATGAAATAGCCACAGCGCAACCTCGTTTAAAAATTAATATTGTTGATATTGCCGGACAGCATAAAATAGATTGTGTAGCAAAAAGCACTGGTGGTAACGTTTATATAGCTCAAAATCCAACCGAGCTTATTAAACAAATGAGTAATGCCGTTTCAGATATGAATATTAGTAAACCTATTTGTAAATAAGATATAATAATTTTGATTTAATTGACAATTTATAAATTAAATATTTAGCTAACTAATAGACTTTTATAAAGACTTTTTAAGTAACAAGGAATAAGTTGAGAGATGCAAAGAATAACTCGTATTGCTTTTGATCATAGTAACATAGACAAGATGCAGTTACTGGAACAGTATAATTCTTTACTTTCAATACTTAAACCTCATTTGACCGCAAGAACATTTTCAATTTTTGCTTCATCAAGATTAATAGAAAACAACCAATATATTGCCTGGTATACTGATCTTGAAGGCCAACCTATATTACTTAATGATATAGGTGACTCGTCGCAAAGAACAGTAATTGAAGACGCCTTACATACTCGAATCAATGATATTGAGACTACAGTCAAATTAATTCCCTTAGATCATCAACAAAAAGCTTTAGTGTCTTCATGGTTATCAAGAATTAAAAATCCAAATAATCAAATTTATGTAATTAATAATGAACCAGTTATTATTGATACTTTTGAGCCAATTGTATTACCTGAACCGCCAATTGTCGCACCAAAAAGTTTTTGGCGATGGTGGTATACCTTAATTTTAATTTTACTTTTATTATTAATTTTAGGTTTGATATGGTTCTTTTTTAATCCTTTCAAAAAGACTAGCAAGATGGAACCAATCGTTGAACCAGCGATTACACAACCAATTGAACCGAAAAAAACGGAACTAACCGTTGAATTTGCAAAACAACCAGAGCTTGTCATTAAACCTAAACCTGAATTAAAACCAGAACCACAGGTTTCAGAGCCACAACCTGTAGTTGTACCTGACCCAACACCAGAGTCGGTTAGCAAATCAGAACCTAAACCAGCGCCAAAAGTAAAAAATCCACCAAATTGTATTACTAAGGAAGAATTGGTAAAAAATTCTAATCCATCCAAAATGGCGTTGATCTTTGATAATTCTTTATCCATGACGGTAACATTAGCAGAGCCACCTTCACAAGTTCAGCAATATTTTAATTATTTAACCCATGGCTACCCTAGCTATATGCCTGCATCTGAAAGAATTGCGTATGAAAAAAGGATGTCTCGACTACCGACTCGTTTATCAACCAGTAAAAAAGTAGCATTGACTAGTATTGATAAAATTCAACAAAATATTAATATAGCATTAGTGGCATTAAATAGTTGTTCAGCGGCAGATACAACACCATTTTATAATTATTCCGGCAGAGGCGCTTTAAAAAGTAAAATTAATCGATTAACACCAAGTGCAGCTGGTGGCGGAGGTACACCACTTTATAGTGGATTAGAGAAAGCAAGTAAAATGCTTGATGGTGTAAAACGAGATGATTATATCCTTATAATTAGTGATGGCGATGATAACTGCACAAGAAGTAATATTTGTACTCTAGCTAATTATATTGCAGCTCAAAAACCTCGACTCAAGATAAATATCGTTGATATAGCGGGTGAACATAAAATAGATTGTGTAGCTAATGCTACTCGAGGCAAAGTTTATATCGCACAAAGTCCTAAGGATATGATTAGACAGATGAATAAAGCGGTATCTGATTTAAAAATTAATCGTCCTGTTTGTCAGTAAACAGATAAATAAAATTGATAATACCAAATGATTAGTACTAGATTTTACTCAATAGCTATCTTTAAGAAAAATAATTAATAAATAAAAAAAACAGACAAAATGTCTGGTTTTTTTATTTATTAAACAATTGTTATTAGAAGTCTAAGTTAGCTGCTTTTAATGCATTTTCCTCAATAAATAGTCGGCGAGGTTCGACTTCATCTCCCATCAATGTGGTAAACAATTGATCTGCTTCAATTGCATCTTTAATGGTAACTTGCAACATACGACGACTGGTTGGATCCATGGTTGTTTCCCATAATTGTTCGGGGTTCATTTCTCCTAAACCTTTATAACGTTGGATTGTTAATCCACGGCGAGATTCTCGAATTAACCAATCAACAGCCTCTTCAAATGAGCTCACTGGTTGTTTTCGTTCGCCTCGTTGTATAAATGCACTTTCTTCAAGTAAATCTTTCAATTGTGAGCCTAAATGGCAAATATTTCGATATTCATTACTATGAATAAATACTTGATCTAAAGCATAACTGGTATCAACTCCATGTGTTCTTACTTTGATTACAGGTATATATAACTCTGCTTTTTCATTGTAATCCGCACTATAATGGTAGCTACTGCCGTGTTGTTCTTTATTTGATAATTTTTCAACAATTGATTTTGCCCAGTATTCAGATTTTTGTTGGTCTTTTAAAATATCTTCATCTAATACTTCTTGATAGACTAATTCTGATAACAATGCTCGAGGATAGCGACGTTCCATTTTAGTAATTAGTTTTTCAACTTTTTGGTATTCAGCAATTAATTTTTCTAAAGCTTCACCGGCTAAAGCAGGGGCATGATCATTAACATGTAGTGATGCATCTTCCAAAGCTAGAGCAATTTGGAATTGAGTCATTGCATCATCATCTTTAATATATTGTTCTTGTTTGCCTTTTTTAACTTTATAAAGTGGTGGTTGTGCAATATAAACATAACCTCGTTCAATAATTTCAGGCATCTGACGGTAGAAGAAGGTTAACAATAAAGTTCTAATATGTGAACCATCCACATCCGCATCAGTCATGATGATAATGCTGTGATAACGCATTTTATCTGGATTATATTCATCACGACCAATACCACAACCTAAAGCAGTAATTAAAGTTGCAACTTCTTGAGACGAAAGCATTTTGTCAAAACGGGCTTTTTCAACATTAAGGATTTTACCTTTTAACGGTAAAATTGCTTGATTCCTACGGTTACGGCCCTGTTTTGCAGAACCACCCGCAGAGTCCCCTTCCACTAAGTAAAGTTCTGATAATGCAGGGTCTTTTTCCTGACAGTCAGCTAGTTTACCTGGTAAGCCACCTAAATCTAAAGCACCCTTACGACGTGTCATTTCTCGCGCTTTTCGTGCTGCTTCGCGAGCTCTAGCTGCATCAATAATTTTGCCAACCACAATTTTGGCATCCGATGGATTTTCCAGTAAATACTCGGCTAATTTTTCACCCATCACTGATTCAACTGCTGATTTTACTTCAGACGAAACTAATTTATCTTTGGTTTGTGATGAAAATTTAGGATCTGGTACTTTTACTGATACTACTGCAATTAGTCCTTCACGTGCATCATCACCAGTGGCACTGATTTTAGCTTTTTTGCTATATCCTTCAGCTTCCATGTAGTTATTTAATGTACGCGTCATCGCTCCGCGGAAGCCGGCCAAGTGGGTACCGCCATCACGTTGAGGAATATTATTGGTAAAACAATAGATATTTTCTTGATAGCCGTCGTTCCATTGTAAAGCAACTTCGACACCAATATTATCTTTCTCAGTACTAAAATAAAAAATCTTCGGATGGATTGGATTTTTATTTTTATTTAAATATTCAACAAATGCTTGAATACCACCTTCATAATGGTAGTGTTCACTTTTACCTGTTCGTTCATCTGTAAGTTTTATTGAAACACCAGAATTTAAAAATGATAATTCACGTAATCTTTTAGCTAAATGATCGTAGACAAACTCGATATTAGAAAAAGTTTCTGGGCTTGGCCAGAAGCGAACATAAGTACCAGATTCGGTTGTTTCACCAATCACTTTTAGCGGTTCTTCTGGTACGCCTAAATGATAAGTCTGTTTATGAATTTTACCTTCACGGTAAATAACTAATTCTAATTTATCCGATAATGCATTTACAACCGAGACACCAACACCATGTAAGCCACCAGAAACTTTATATGAGTTATCATCAAATTTACCACCAGCATGTAAAACGGTCATAATAACTTCTGCAGCAGAAATACCTTCTTCTTCATGGATGCCGGTAGGTATTCCTCGACCATCATCTCGTACTGAAACAGAATTATCAGGATGGATAGTAACTTCAATATGGTGACAATAACCCGCTAATGCTTCGTCAATGGCATTATCTACCACTTCAAAAACCATATGATGAAGGCCTGTACCATCATCAGTATCACCAATATACATTCCTGGACGTTTTCGAACCGCATCAAGTCCTTTAAGTACTTTAATGCTTGAAGAATCATAAGAGTTAGACATGGATTTCTCGACTTGTTTAATTATTTATATCATTCTATATATTTAAGAAATTATACCAGATTTTATGTGAAAAATCTTATCATTTTCATCGATCATATGGGTAATTTGCTCTTGATTAACCGCGGTAATAAAAACTTGAGATTTGGCTGATTTTAATCGTTTAGCTAATAGATTACGTTTATTTTGATCAAGTTCAGAAGCAAAGTCATCTATTAAATAAATACATGATAATCCAGTTTTTTCTGAAAAATATTCCCCTTGTGATAAACGTAATGCACACATAAGTAATTTTAGTTGCCCACGAGATAGTAGATCTTCTACTGGAATATTATCTATACGTAATTTTATATCGGCTTTATGTGGGCCTAATGAGGTATAGTTAATGAATTTATCTCTCTCAAATTGTTTATATAAAATATCAGAATAATTCATCCCATATTCCCAGCCTTGATAATATTGGCAATTAAGTTGATACTCGGGTAAAAAATGCCGACAAGTTTCTATAATTTGCGGAAGTATATTTTGACTATAATCAGCTCTAATTTGACTGATTTTTTCGGCAATTGGTGTTAGTTCTTTATCCCAAGGTAATAATTGATTATAGTTAGACGATTGTTTTAATAATGCATTTCTTTGTTTAAATAACCGTTTTAAATTATTCCATAGTGATACAAATTCTGGGTAATGGTGAAAACATCCCCAGTCTATAAACGATCGACGATATTTTGGACCACCAGTAAGTAAATCAAATCCTTCTGGAGTAATTAGTTGAATAGGTAATAGTTTAGCTAAGTCAGTTAATCGAAATCCCTCATCACCGTCAATTTTTATCGTATTATCATTATTTCTTGTTTTTGATAATCCTATTGTACGAATTTGTTGCGATGATTCTATTTGGCTGAATAAAACTAACTGAGGCTTTTCATGTTGTATGATTCTATTCGATTGAATATGTCTAAATGCACGGCCATGGCCGAGCATATAAATAGCCTCAAGTAGACTAGTTTTTCCACTACCATTATCACCAACTATATAGTTGAAATGATTTGATAATGATAATTCAGCATAATCAATGTTGCGAAAATTATGGATTTTGATTTGTGAAAGAGTCATGTTGGTAAAGTTTCCGGCCGAAGCCGGAAGTTTGATAGAGAGTTATTATAAACGCATTGGCATAACAACATAAGTAGCCGATTGGTTATTGATATCTTCAATTTGCACACTAGATGTTGCATCCGTTAATAATAGTTGTACACTATCACATTTTAGTGTGTTTAATATATCTAATAAATAAGTCACATTAAAGCCAATTTCAAGCTCTTGTGACTCATATTTCACATCAATCACTTCTTCCGCTTCTTCTTGTTCAGGATTATTTGCTGTGATTTTTATTTGGTTATTATGTACATATAATCTTATACCGCGGAATTTTTCGTTTGAAAGAATTGCTACTCGTGATAACGCATTTCTAAGTTCTTCGCATGAAACTTCAAGTGGTTTATCCGGATTACGCGGCATTACTCGTTTATAATCAGGAAATCTTCCATCAATAAGTTTTGAGGTAAAGGTAAAATCACCAAGATTAACACGCAAATTATTATTACCAATCTGCATATTTACCAGTTCATCGTTGTCACTAACCAGTTTAGCGAGTTCTATTACCCCTTTTCTAGGTAAAATAACTGAACAGGATTCTGAGATATTTTGACCTACGGGTTGAGCACACACAGCTAAACGGTGACCATCTGTCGCAACGGTTTTTAATAATCCATCTTCGATCTCAAATAGCATACCATTTAAATAATATCTGACATCTTGATTAGCCATTGAAAATTGGACTGCATCAATAAGTCGTTTGATTGTCTTTTGTGGTATAGATAGATCAACATCACTTTGCCAATTTTCTAAATTAGGAAAATCTGTAGCCGGTAATGTGGCTAAGGAAAATTTACTACGCCCAGATTGAATGATTAATCGATTATCGTCAACGCTTATCGAAATTTGGGCATTACTTGGCAGATTTCGGCAAATATCGAGGAACTTTCTTGCCGGAACTGTTGTTGCTCCTGGCTCACAAGATTCGGTTAAAGGAAGATGAGATATCATCTCAATCTCTAAATCGGTTCCGGTCATTGATAGAGTATTATCGATGACTTGTAATAATAAATTACCTAAAATAGGTAAAGTAGGGCGACTGCTTAATGGTGCGCTAACAAGCTGTAAGGGCTTAATAAGTTTTTCACGATCTATAATAAATTTCATAGTGTTAATTCTTTTTTAAGTTGATAATGTTCTAATTAAATTGGAATAATCCTCTTTAATATCATTGCTTTCTTCTTTTAATTCGGCAATTTTTCGGCATGCATGTAATACAGTTGTGTGATCTCTACCGCCGAAACCATCTCCAATCTCTGGAAGGCTCTTATTCGTCAACTCTTTTGCTAACGCCATCGCGACCTGTCTTGGTCTTGCAACTGAACGGGAGCGGCGTTTTGATAATAAATCAGAAACTTTGATTTTATAATATTCAGCAACCGTTTTTTGAATATTTTCAATAGTAATCAATTTTTCTTGCAAGGCAAGTAAATCTTTCAAAGCATCTTTCACAAAATCAATAGTGATAGATTTGCCTGTAAAATTGGCATTGGCAATCACTCGATTCAATGCGCCTTCTAATTCACGTACATTTGAACGTAAGCGTTTAGCAATGAAAAATGCAACTTCTTCAGGTAGTTTTATATTATTTTCTTCTGCTTTTTTCATTAGAATTGCAACGCGAGTTTCCAGCTCCGGTGGCTCGATAGCAATGGTTAAACCCCAGCCAAATCTTGATTTTAAACGATCTTCAACGCCATTAATTTCTTTTGGATAACGATCAGAAGTTAAGATAATTTGTTGATTACCTTCTAATAACGAGTTGAAGGTATGAAAAAATTCTTCTTGAGATCGTTCTTTATTAGCAAAAAATTGTATATCGTCAATAAGTAGAGCATCAACAGAACGATAATAATTTTTGAATTCTTCAATAGCATTATTTTGTAGTGCTTTTACCATGTCTTGCACAAAGCGTTCTGAGTGCATATAAACCACTTTGGCATTTGCTTTACCGGCCATAATCCCATTGCCAACTGCATGTAATAAATGGGTTTTACCTAAACCGGTTGAACCATATAAAAATAACGGGTTATAAGCTTTTCCTGGATTTTCCGCGACTTGTTTTGCAGCTGCTACAGCTAGTTGGTTAGATTTACCTTCAACAAAACTATTAAATGTATGTTTATGATTAATCCCTGAATAGTAAGTATGGTTACTATTGCTTTCTTTGGTTGTTTTCCAAGCTGGAACAACATCAGATTTAGATTGGTTAACTTCGGATTTTTTTTCTACCGATAGAGTGGAGCCGACTTCAAGGTATAATTTTAATGAATCATTACCTAAAAGTGTGTTCAATAACTGTGAAATAGTCGTTAAATATTTATTTTTGACCCAATCTAATACAAACCTATTGGGTGCATAAATATAAAGTTTATTCTCAATCATTTCTGCTTGCAAAGGGCGAATCCATAAGTTGAATTCTGTTGTTGGAAGAGCTTCTTGTAATTGAGAAAGACAATCTTGCCAAATCGCAGTAGACACGGCTACTCCTTTAACTAGGATACTAACAATATTTTATTGATTATAATCTTTTTTGTGGATAATTTATAGCTTAAAAGCAAGATATAATTTATTAATTAACAAAAGGTATAAATAAAAAACCCAGCTTTAAGCTGGGTTTTAACAGATATCACTAATCAACAATTATTATTTTGTTTGATCAATTACTTGAACTTCTTGAACGTTACGTGCTTTAACTTCAATTTCAACACGACGATCTGGTGCTAAACATGCTTTTAAGTCAGCGCCACGAAGTGCATTACATTTAGTACCAGTAACTGGTTGTGATTTACCCATACCACGTGAAGTGATAATTTCAGCTGGCACACCTTTTTGTACTAAATAGTTTAATACAGTGTGGGCACGACGTTCTGATAGTTTTTGGTTATAGTTATCAGAACCAATACGGTCAGTATGACCAATTACTACGATAGCACTTTCAGATGGATTAATTTTAACAAGCGTTGCTAATAAGTTATCAAGCGCTTGGCGCCCTTCTGCTTTTAAGTCAGCTTTTGCATAAGCAAATAATACATCTTCATTTAAAACATAGCGATTTACTTCAGTTTTGATTTCAACTGGAGCTGCAACCGCTGGTGAACCTAAACGGTAAGTGATACCCAAGCTCACAGTACCTGCGTCTGGAGATGCATCAGTTTTAGTATGAATATGTTGAACATATTGATATTCTAAACGAGTTGAGAAGTTTTCGTCAAAACGATAATCAAGGCCTAAAGCATAAACAGGCGATAAATCAGTTTTTGTTCCGCCTTTACCGTATTCTTCTTTAACATCACCACCATTTTTCCATTTAGCAATAGTTACCATTCCACCCGCGCGGCCATAGATATCTAAATCGTCAGAGATAAATGATAATGGATAGCTTAATTTACCAGTTAAAGAAACACCTTGAGCAGAAACTTTACTGTTTCCTGCTTTAGAATCACTATCATAACGATAATTTCTTTTATATTTTGCTGAACCTAACCAATCATAACCTAGTTCAAATGCTAAATAAGGATTAGCTTGGAAACCTAAGAATGCACCGCCAGCGATGTTACTTCTATTAGAAGTTTTGATTCCAGCTTCTTCTTTATCAAAAGCACGAACTTTATTTGCATCTAAGTTATAAAGCTCAGACCAACCTAATTTAGCACCTGTATAAAAAGTGTTGTCTTCATATGCTGCATTAGCGGCAGTAGCGGTTAAACTTGCAACTGCAATTGCTAGAGCTAGAGTCGTTTTTTTCATTTTTTGCCTCAACTTATTTGTTGTTATAGACGTTGTTTAATTTGATTTTATTGTTTAAATTTACTTCTTATAAATAGATATTACTAATAATTATGTTACACATAATCTAGCTTTAATTATAGCACATAAATTGCGCAAAGCTAGATAGAATAAACTTACATTGTAAAAATTAAATAACTTTAATTTGCATTAACCAATTTGATTAACTGTAATATATAAATCATTTATGGAGTTAGATAAAGTATTGGCCATAATGTAAAAATCCGCTTCAAGTCGTTTATCAAACTCATCAGAACCAATATCTTCATTTTCGTCCATTATAATAGAATCAAATTTTACTTTTTTCAATGTAAAGTCTGGGTTGATAATAAAATTGATACCACGTTCATCAATAATTTTAAGTTTGGTTACCCATTTACCAGAATCTAAGTGAACTAACATTTCGTCGCTAGTAATATCTTGGTTTTTGCAGTTAATAATTCCATTACCTTCCAGTGGATCTTTTAATTCAGCTTCATCACCTAATATAAAAGGAGGAAAATTTAACTTTTCTTTAACCCAATTGGTCATTATCTTTTCAAGTGGTTTATCGATTGATAATGGGGTTAATGCTAAAGATCCAAGCTCTTTACGTAAAATTGCTAAAATATCTTCAGCTAGTTTAAAACTACTACAATCAATAATAATTCTTCTATTTTCAGTATCGATCCATAACCAATAATGGTTATATTTACTAAATGCTCTAGGCATTAAATCGAACATCACTTCATCTTTTAATGTGGCTTTTTCATTTTTGCTGAGCTTTCGACTTAATGCTTTCTCTTGTTTGTCAATTTTATCAATTAGTGCTTGTTTAATTACTGGCGCTGGTAATATTTTAGTTTCTTTTTTAATCCGTAACAGTAAATGTCCTTGCATATCAATAATGAAATCATCTAAGTTATTATCATTATAAGGCGATACCCATCCCATCTTAGTGGTATCTAAATTACCGCACGGCGAAAATGAAGCCGATTTAAGCGCTTGTTCAATAGTTTGTTTATCAAGTAAATTGTCATTATTAAGTTGGTAAATAATTGCGTTTTTAAACCAAAGCATAGTGTTATATTTCCAAATATTTGCTTTACGAAGTTTATTTTATCATAACGATTTATAATAAAAATTTCATAGACGATGATATATTATCGCCTTAGTAATAAGATTTGATAAGAAATTCTTTAAAATTTATAAGATACACCCATATAAATAGATGTTACCGTACTATCATCAACCATTGGGCTATCGGCTGCATCACCTGTTAGTTTATCAATATGGACTCCACCAAAGGTTGCAATATTATCTGTTAACGAATATTGAGCCGCAATTTCAAAGTAAGGCGTAAAAGAGCTATCAGCATTGAAATAACCTAAGCCTGAACGTGCAGATTCTTTGTGCGAGATTCCATAATAATAGTCATTATGTTTACGATTTGCCCAATTTATACCGATAGTTGGTGCAACAATCAAATTATTTTCAATATAAGGTACAGTATAATCAGCATTAACTAAAATACTACTACTAGTATCAAGGATATCAGTGCCAATACTACTAGAAAAAATCCCCCAATTGGTATTAAGTGAATATTCAATATCCGCTAGTAGGGTTGAATGGCGACTATCGAGCTGTTTTAGTTTATGATTATTAGAATCGTGAGGTTTAAATTCATTAGCTAAATAGCGAGCGCCAAAGGATAGACTTTGGTTATCATCATTGAGGGCATAAACCCCAGCAGAAAGATCATCAATAAAAAACGAGCCATTGTCATAATCAATGTGTGGTATAGGATAGTAGTTTGAACTATAACTTTTATATGGTGAAGTTGACCAACCTAAACCGATTCCCAATGAGGTAGATTCTGCTGATACAATTTGCGTATATCCTAGAGAACACATTGATAATAGCGAAATTATACAGCTTATTCTTTTCATTTTGATACCTATTCATAGTGATATGGTTTACGAGAGCTATTGTGATTTCTTTATCTCAAGTCCGTCGTCACAAAATCTATACAGTAATTGTACATTGTTACAATCACTTTTCTCCGATAATAATGCCACATTTTGTCATATTTGAATATGGATTAGTGAGATAAATTATGAGTAAACCAACTAAAGAAATGATTAACAGTCGCCCTGACGACGCAGTATTATTAGCTGATGAAGCAAAATATTGCTCATTTGGTGATACCGTGCATTACGTTGAACCTCCGAAGATTTTTGATGGCTGTGAAGGTAGCTACATGTATGATAAAGAAGGTAAAGCCTTTCTTGATTTACAAATGTGGTACTCAGCTTGTAACTTTGGTTATGCTAATGAGCGTCTAAATAACGTACTTAAAAAACAAATCGATACTTTACCACAATGTGCTAGTCAGTATCTTCATCCAACTAAAATTGAATTAGCAAAAACTATTGCTCAAGGTATGGAACAGCGATTCGGTTACCAAGGGCGTGTTCATTTTAATGTTGGTGGTTCTCAATGTATTGAAGACTCACTAAAAGTAGTGCGTAATGCTACCGGCGGTAAATCACTAATGTTTGCTTTCCAAGGTGGTTACCATGGTCGTACTCTTGGTGCATCATCAATTACTTCAAGTTATCGTTATCGCCGTCGTTATGGTCATTTTGGTGATCGTGCTATGTTTGTTCCTTTCCCATATCCATTCCGTCGCCCTAAAGGAATGACTTCAGAAGAGTATGGTGAACATTTAGTTGCTGAATTTGCTCGTTTATTTGAAACAGAATATCACGGTGTTTGGGATCCTAAAGTAGGTCAAGCTGAATATGCTGCTTTCTATGCCGAACCTTTACAAGCAACAGGCGGTTATATTGTCCCTCCTCGTAACTACTTTAAAGGTTTGAAAAAAGTTTTAGATCAATATGGTATTTTATTAGTCGTTGATGAAATCCAAATGGGCTTTTATCGTACTGGTAAACTATGGTCAATCGAACACTTTGATGTTAAACCTGATGTAGTGGTATTTGCCAAAGCATTAACTAATGGTTTAAATCCACTAGGTGGGTTATGGGCTCGTGAAGAGTTAATTAATCCTGAAGTATTTCCTGTTGGTTCAACACATTCAACTTTTGCTTCAAATCCATTAGGTACTGCGGTTGGCTTAGAAGTATTAAAAATGACTTCAGAAACCGATTACGAAAAAATGGTGATGGAAAGTGGTGCATACTTCCTTGAAGGATTAAAAACACTTGAGAAGAAACATAAAGAAATTGGTGAGGTTGATGGCTTAGGTCTTGCACTACGTGCTGAGATTTGTACCGATGACGGTTTTACAGCTAATAAAGCATTAGTTGATAAAATGGTTGATATTGGTATGTCAGGTGATCTTGACTGGAAAGGTAATAAAATGGGCTTGGTGCTTGATATTGGTGGTTATTATAAAAATGTTATCACTTTTGCTCCTTCATTACATATTACTCGTCAAGAAATCGATCAAGGTATTGAATTACTTGACCAATTAATTACTCGAGCTAAAAAAGAACTTTAAGTCTTAAAGCAAAATAATCCCGCTAATATGTGTTAGCGGGATTCTAGTTATACCCGATCCTTTATAGAAAGTTATGCGATATATCAATCAACTAGAACCAAATGAACTAATCAATAATTTTATTTCTCATCCACCACAGGAATTTACGAGCTGGATGAGTGAAGATGGTGTACCTGCTTTTTCTGCTAAGTTTGATTTGCTCACAACTGCCGATGATGATTTTAAAAATAAAGTTCATAAATTACCTTTTTATAGCAAATGGCGACATTGGTTACAACCAAAAACATGTTTTGTCGGAACGACAGTTTCAGAATACAGTTTGTTAACTGATAAAGTGAATGCACAGCAATTAGCTGATAATGTTAAAACAGCGTATGCAAAGAAATATCCTTTTACTATTGTGAAAGATTTACCTTCCGATTCGCCTTTACTAAGTAAGCAGGATAATCAATATTCTAAACAGGTTATTGGGTCATTAAAAGATAACGGTTTTATTGAAGTTGAAGGACAAGCTTTAGCGTGGGTTCCAATCGATTTCGAATCGATAAATGACTTTTTGGCAAAATTATCCTATAGCCGTCGTAAGAATTTAAGAAGAAAGCTGAAATCTCGTGAAAAATTAGAGATTAATATCTTACAAACTGGTGATGACTATTTTTTTGATGACGCCAATCTTGATTTATATTATCAGCTTTATCTTAATGTATATGAACAAAGTGAAATACATTTTGATTTATTAACCAAACCATTTTTTATCCAATTACTGCAAAGTAAAGCAGCAAATGGGCGTATTTTCACTTATCACTATAATGGCCAATTAATTGGTTATAACATCTGTTTTGTGGTGAATAATGTTCTAATTGATAAGTATATTGGTATGGTTTATCCACTGGCACGGGAGTTGAATCTCTATTTTGTTAGCTGGTTTGTTAATCTTGAATATGCATTACAACAGAAACTAAGTAGTTATGTCGCAGGTTGGACAGATCCCGAAGTTAAAGCTTCGTTAGGTGCTAGTTTTACTTTAACCAAACATCTAGTTTATATTCGAAATCCTCTGTTAAGACTAATTTTACGTAAATTAATAGGCCATTTTGAAACCGATAAGGAGAAAGTAGCATGACATTGCCGGTTATCCTTAATTTTGATCAAAGCGTAGGTGAAATTAATGACGCTAAAACGATTGATTTCACGCAGTGGCAAGATGTAATTCGCTTTGGTTGTAATGAAAAAAATTTCCAAAAATTTAAAATGCAATTACAACAATCATTACCAGAAAACTATGGCACAGTGTTGATGGGGAGCGGTGATTATCATCATATTTCGCTATTACTAATTGAGCAACTTGCTAAGCAATATTCAGCAGATAATCCAATTGAAGTGATTATTTTTGATAATCATCCAGACAATATGCGTTATCTATTTGGTGTTCACTGTGGCTCATGGGTGAGCTATGTAGCAAGTTTACCGTTCGTAAGTCATGTTCATGTGTTAGGCATAACTTCTAATGATATTGGATTATGGCATTTTTGGGAAAATAGATGGTCACCGCTATTTCATAAAAAATTGACTTATTGGAGCTTAGATGTCAATGTTTCTTGGGCGAAAAAAATTGGCTTGAATCAAGCTTTTCGTCATTTTGATTCGCCTGATGATTTGATTACCCAGTTTCTATCTGAACAATATCGTAATACTAAACCAATATATTTATCGATAGATAAAGACGTATTAAGTGAAGAGGTTATTCATACTAATTGGGATCAAGGAAAACTGCAAACTTATCACTTATTGGATACTATTTCCTCAATTAAACCACGAATTATTGGTAGTGATATCACAGGTGAATTATCAATATGGCAACCGAAAAGTTGGTTTAAACGATTGGTTAGTTCATTAGATAAACAACCAGAAATATCCTTAGAGAACTTAAATGGTTGGCAACAAGAACAACATCAACTCAATTTAACATTATTAAACGCTTTAAAAGCTTAGTATTATTAATCTATTATTCTTTTAATAAAATACAGCTAGGCTTGACTTTAGTTTTGATTAATAACTGTTATGACTGTTTTTGTTGGTTAGTTTACTTTCCGCCAATGCCAGAAACATAATTCCTGAAACAATCAATATTGTTCCAATTAACTTAAATAACGTTATTGGTTCATTAAATAACCAAACTGATGCAATCATTACTGTGACGACTTCGAAATGAGATGCCGCAAAAGCTGGTCCGACAGGCGCTTTTTTTAATAAAGTCATCCAAGTGAAGAAAGTAAAAATATAACCTGCAATTGATACATAGATCCAATGGCCAGAAAAAACCCTAATAATCCATTCAACACTCATCGCAAGAGGTTGTGCATGCTCAGCAGCCAATTTGAAGCTGCACTGGGCAATGGTATCAAACATTAATAATACGGTAAAACCAATCAAATAAAACTTAGCCATATTAAGACATTCCCACAAAAATAACACCAGCAGTTATTAATAACATACCAATAATGCGATAAAGAGTGAGTAATTCTTTGAAAAGAATTCGACCAACTAACATAATAGTAATAATATTAAATGAGGCCAGTAATACTCCTTGAGATAGTGGCACTAAAGTTAAAAAGGCTAGCCACAATAAAAATTCAGCAATGTAAGATGCTATTCCTACCCAAATCCAATGATTTTTAGCCAAATCCAACCAGTAATACCAACCATCTCGATTGGTCGGTGATATTGCAGCATATTTAAAGGCAACTTGTCCTAAAGTATCAAAACAGATATTACTAACCCAAAGAAAAATAACTAAGGATGACATTATGCTTGATTTCCTTCTACAATATGATTAAAGAATGAAGCACATTCTTTAATCACTTCTCGGCGTTGGCTATCAATGGTAATTAAATGATAACTATCATTTAATACGATTAACTGTTTTGGGCCGGAAACGTGTTTTTCAACTAATTTTGCATTTGTTTCAATATTGGCAATGTCATCATTGCCTGAATGCATAATTAAACACGGTGAGGTAACTTTAGGTAACTCCTGACGCATATGTTTAGCCAATAACTGCATTTCAGCTAAAGCTGGGAAAGGGTTACCTGCCAGTCCTGCAGAGGCGGCGTCACCACTTAACATGCTTTCAGACACAACAGCCCGAATCCGCTCATCCTTAAGGCCATAAGGTGGTTTTTCAATAAAAGATACTTTTTGAAAAATACCAAGTTTTTTGAAATAGACTAATAAAAAGAAGAATTTTTTAGCCCAAAATGGCATGCTCCAGCCATCATAAGAAAAAGTAGGTGCTAAAACACCAACACCTTTCACTTGATTGGGACGATCGGCAGCTAATTTTAACGCTAATAATGCGCCCATAGATAAACCTGCGACAAACAGATTATCAACATGTTGAGCTAAATAATCAGCACCATCTTGAACACTTTTATACCAATCTTGCCAAGTTGTTTTACATAGATCTGCTTCTGTACCACAGTGACCCGCTAACTGTATTGCATACACAGTAAATCCAGCTTTATGTAAACCATTGGCTAAAATACGCATTTCATTTGGTGTACCAGTTAAACCGTGAATTAATAGCACACCATTTTTATTACCAGATAAAAAATAAGATAAATCTTCAATTGTACTCATTATTATTCCTTTATTTTACCGCCATGACTGGAATTAGTGTTTGTTGCATCTGTTTTAATGCTGCGGTTACATCAGCAAAACTCTCAATAGCACTGTGTTTAATATTGTTTTTTTCGCAATAATTAATCAACTTATCTTTGGCGAAAACAAGATCGACATGATGAGAAACGCAAAAATCGGACGTACCATCACCAACATACAGTATCTGAGGAAAATGTTGCTGTTGTTTAACATGATTGCATTTGCAGTTACCGCTTTGTTTAATACAATTTTTATTGGCAAATGGGAACTCCAGGCGCCAACTTCGTTGATTATTATGCATTAACTTATTGGCATAAATAGGTAAATTCTCAATACCATGGTGTTTTAACACAAACTGAATAGCATAATCTAAGCCGTCACTAACTACATGAACTGGAATATGATTTTTTTCAGTGTAATCAATAAATGCTTTAAAATTATCATCAATTTCAATTTTTGCTAATGCTTGATTGAGTTCCTCTAGGCTAGCATCCATTAATGCAATCTGTTTACTCATACATTCTTGAGAGCCGATTTTGCCACTAACCCATAACTCTTCAAGTTCATCACAACCATCTTGACCAAATTGACTAAGTAAAGTATCAGTAACATCTTTAACACTAATTGTGCCATCAAAATCACATAAAATAATAGGGTTTTGGTGGTGAGTATAAGATGGCTGAAAAAGATGATTAGTAATTGATGAAAAAGTATTCATAGTTAACGAAAAAATTGCTTAGTTATAGATATTGGCGCCAATTCTCTCATATAGCGGTCGTAAACTTTGTAGGCTCTTTGTATATCTTTTGTAACGAGGCTTCATTTACCTGTATAATAAGGTATTTTGAAGTACACATTATACGGTAAAGAGAGCCGAAAATGAGTGAACGTATATTAATCATCGAAGATGATGAAAGATTAGCCAATTTAATCCAAGTTTATTTAATCCGTCAGGGGTATATGGTTGATTGGCATAATAGTGGTGCAGGTGCCGAAGAAAAAATACAACAGATCAATCCTGATTTAGTTATTTTAGATGTCATGCTGCCAGAAAAATCTGGATTTGATATATGTCGAGATATACGTTCGTGGTTTACAAACTATATTCTGATTATGACCGCGAGTGAAGACAATATTGATGAAATTGTTGGTTTAGAGTTAGGTGCAGATGATTATCTAGCTAAACCTATAGAACCGCGGTTATTACTTGCTCGTATTCGTGCATTGTTGCGACGAAAACAGATCGAAACTGATAAAGAAAGCTATAAGGAACTAATAACTTCGTTTAACAATAATACTCTGGTCTTTGATAATTTGGTTATTGATGGTGAAAATCGAAGAGTGTTATTAGATGGGGAAGATATCGATTTGACTACGGCAGAATTTGATTTACTTTGGTTATTAGCAAATAACGCCGGTAAGATTTTATCGCGAGACGATATATTTTCTCAAGTAAGAGGTATTGATTTTGATGGTAGCGATCGTTCTATTGATGCGCGCATTTCTCGATTACGGCGCAAATTACTAGATGATCCTGACAACTCATCACGGATTAAAACCGTGCGTGGAAAAGGCTATTTATTTATGCGTGAAGGGGAAAACCATTGAAACAATTATTAGCTAAACCGCTATTCTTCAATCGCCGCATCGTCTTTTATCTCGTTATTTTGCTTTCATTACAATGTATTATTGCTTATGGTGCATTATTGGTATTCGACTCATTGCCTTCGTCATTGACTGATATGCCTGATGATCATATTGTTTTTCGTGAATCACAACGTGGAACTGTCAACTTAATTCGTAAACACATTGATGAAAATAAGCAACGTCCATTGCAAGAAGTAGTGAATGAATTGCAGCCTTCTTTTGGTTATCCAATAAAAGTTTTACCAGAACAGACTATCTTGTCTCATTCCGTTGAAAAAGAGTTAGAAAAACTCGGTTTTGCTTATGATGGTGATGACGAGGTTGTCTATATTGATTTAAAGGATGGGCATCTATTGCAACTAGGTCCGATTTTAATGCGAGATATATTAGAATCGAATACTATGTCGTTGAGTGTATTTCTTATTATTTGGGCCTTGTTTAGTGCCATTATCTTTTTTATTTTAATCTATTTTGCTTTTAGTGCCGTTTGGAAAGATTTGGTTAATATTCGCCAAACCGCAGAGCAATTGGGACAAGGAAATTTAAAAGCGCGTACTGAAAATGTAAAAGGTTGGTTATTTAAACCGTTAGCTAATGTACTTAATAACATGGGGACTCAGATAGAACATTTAGTTAGTACCAACCAAACGATTTCACATGCGATGGCTCATGAACTACGTACGCCACTTGCACGGATGCGATTTGAGTTAAGTATGCTTGAAGAGTCCAGCGATGAGCATGAAAAAGCATTACTGCAAAAAGGAATGAGCGATGATATTAATGAACTTGAAACGCTGATAAATGCCAGTTTGAATTATTTCAAAATGCAGCAGAGTAATATCGAATTAAATCTTACTAATGTATCGTTGAAAGAGTGGGGAGAAAAAGTTTGTCAATCATTAGCACTATTTAAACCAGAAGGGTTTGAGCTAGTTTGTAATAGTCAAGATGTAGAAGCCAAAATTGATATTAATTTGGTTGAAACCATGGTCAAAAATTTACTACTCAATGCGTTTAAATATGCTACACATAAAGCTGTGTTGAATATCACGAAACAGGATCATCGAGTGATTTTAGAGATTGATGATGATGGGACTGGTATTCCTTTTGATGCTCGTGAAAAAATTTTTATGCCTTTTGCTCGACTTGATACTAGCCGCACACGTTCAACCGGCGGATATGGGTTAGGGCTTGCTTATGTAAAATTAATGGCTGAATTTCATGACGGTAAAGCATTCGTGGTGACTAGCCCATTAGGGGGTGCTAGATTTGTGGTTTCGATAAAATCAGGTGATGAATAATCAATCTAGATTTTATAAAATTTAATTAAAAACTATTAAGAAAGATATGGATTTGAATAAGAATATTTTTTCAGATAACTTAAAACTCTCGTTTTAACGTTTCGAAAAAACAAAAAATTTGTTATATTCTTTGCTCAAAATGATAAAAGTGAAAAATCTCATTTCTAAATTGGTCATGAGTAAACATATATAATTAGAGGTTTTTTATGAGCGGTGTATTACCGGCAGAGAACGAAACTCGTCCAACTAACTTTATACGTCAAATTATTGATGCAGATCTTGCGGCTGGAAAATATAAAACAACCCATACCCGTTTTCCACCTGAACCTAATGGCTATCTACATATTGGTCATGCAAAATCTATCTGTTTAAATTTCGGAATTGCGCAAGATTATCAGGGTAAATGTAATTTACGCTTTGATGATACCAATCCAGCCAAAGAAGATATCGAATACGTTGAATCTATAAAAGAAGATGTTCGTTGGTTAGGATTCCAATGGGATGGTGAAATTTGTTACTCATCTGACTATTTTGACCGTTTATATGAATATGCAATTGAACTGATTAATAAAGGTCTTGCTTATGTTGATGAATTGTCTGCTGATGAAATCCGCGAATATCGTGGAACATTAACACAAGCAGGTAAAAATAGCCCTTATCGTGATCGAAGTATTGAAGAAAACCTAGCATTATTCATTCAAATGAAAGAAGGTAAATTTGCAGAAGGTAAAGCCTGCTTAAGAGCAAAAATTAATATGGCATCGCCATTTATTGTTATGCGTGATCCCGTATTATATCGTATAAAATTTGCTGAGCATCACCAAACAGGCAATAAATGGTGTATTTACCCAATGTATGATTTTACACATTGTATCTCGGATGCTATTGAAAATATAACTCATTCACTTTGTACACTTGAGTTTCAAGATAATCGTCGTTTGTACGATTGGGTTTTAGATAATATTACTATTGAAGCTCGACCACATCAGTATGAGTTTTCAAGACTAAATCTTGAATATGCTATTACTTCTAAACGAAAATTAACTCAGTTAGTTTCTGAACAAATTGTTGACGGTTGGAATGATCCTCGGATGCCTACCGTATCGGGTCTGCGTCGCCGTGGTTATACACCGGCATCAATTCGTGAATTTTGTCGTCGAATTGGTGTAACTAAACAAGAAAATACGGTTGAAATGAGTACACTCGAGTTCTGTATCCGTGAAGATCTCAATGAAAATGCGCCACGAGCAATGGCGGTACTTGATCCTGTTAAAGTTGTCATTGAAAACTTTTCGGAAACACTTGATGAAGTACTTAGCATGCCAAATCACCCTAATCGCCCAGAATTAGGTCATCGAGAAGTGACATTCACGCGTGAAATTTATATTGATCGAGCTGATTTTAGGGAAGAAGCAAATAAAAATTATAAGCGTTTAGTGTTAGGAAAAGAAGTTCGCTTGCGTAATGCTTATGTGATACGAGCAGAGCGTGTTGAAAAAGATGCGGACGGTAATATTCAAACTATTTATTGTAGTTATGATCCTGCTACATTAAATAAAAATCCTGAAGATGGACGTAAAGTTAAAGGCGTTATTCACTGGGTGTCAGCTAAATTTGCTAAGCCAGCTGAAATTCGTCTTTATGATCGGCTATTTAATACTCCAAATCCAGGTAGTGCAGAGGACTTTTTATCAACTATCAATCCAAATTCATTAATTATTAAACATGGGTTTGTTGAGCCTAGTTTGCAAAAAGCTGAAGCAGAACACGCTTATCAATTTGAACGTGAAGGTTATTTTTGTCTTGATAGTAAATATGCCACTGAAGATAATTTAGTATTTAATCGAACAGTGGGATTAAGAGACAGTTGGAACGAAGCTTAATCATAATCAATACGCCAACTTTGGTTGGCGTATTGATTTAATCCACTCTACTTAATATTTTTATTGATATCATCGTCAGAAGCTTAGTTTGGCTTACTTTTGCAGTATGAATATAATCCTCAATAATAATGATTACTAACAGATTGTAATTAAAAATTTTCTTAATTTAATAATAAACATTAAAGATTTATTTTAAAAAATTGTAGTGTTTTAAATAATCATAAAAAGCCGAATTGAACATTAAAAAACCCCTTTCCTCAAAATTCTTTAATTACATTATATTATGATTTTTAAGATAGCCTCTTTGTTCAGTTTATTTTATAATGTTGTTCTATTTTTTTCCTATTTTGGCTTAAAAAGAGTACTCTTAGCATGAAAATTTTAGCTGGTTCTTCTGCTCTATCTGCATTTCGTATTAATAAAATTTTATCCTCTTGTCGTGAACAATCTATCCCTATAACAAATATTGAAGCCCAATACATTCACTTTATTGATTTAAGTGATGAATTAACTGTTCAACAACAATTAACCTTAGATAAGTTGTTACAATATGGTCCCAAAAGTGCGCAAATAAATGTCGAAGATAAAACCAGTAAAATACTCTTTTTAGTTACTCCACGCGAAGGTACTATTTCGCCATGGTCATCTAAAGCTACTGATATTGCACATAATTGTGGATTATCAAAAATCCATCGAATAGAACGAGGTATTGCTTATTATGTGCAAGCTAGTTCTCTGTTAACTGATTGTCAAAAAAATACTTTTTTAGGATTGATACATGACCGAATGATGGAGACCGTATTAAACAGTTTTGAGCAAGCAGAACAATTATTTAAGGCTGACCAACCCAAACCAGTAACAATTATTGATTTGTTAGGACAAGGTCGTCAAGCATTAGAGGAAGCTAATCTAAAATTAGGTTTGGCTTTAGCACCAGATGAAATTGACTATTTGGTTGAGAATTTTCAAAAATTAAACCGTAATCCGACTGACATTGAGCTTTATATGTTTGGTCAAGCAAACTCTGAACATTGTCGTCATAAAATATTTAATGCTGATTGGATTATTGATGGTGTTAAACAACCAAAATCATTATTTAAAATGATCAAAAATACTTTTGAACATACGCCTGATTATGTGTCATCCGCTTATAAGGATAATGCCGCTGTTATGGATGGTTCGAAAGTTGGACGATTCTTTGCTGATTATGATAGTCGAAGTTATGATTATCATCAGGAATATGCTGATATTTTAATGAAGGTGGAAACCCATAATCACCCAACGGCAATATCACCTTGGCCAGGTGCGGCAACCGGTAGTGGCGGTGAAATTCGAGATGAAGGAGCGACAGGAAAAGGAGCTAAACCAAAAGCAGGATTAGTTGGTTTTTCTGTTTCGAACTTACGAATTCCAAATTTTGAACAGCCTTGGGAACAAGATTTTGGTAAACCCGATCGAATTGTTAGTGCGTTTGACATTATGATGGATGGGCCCTTAGGTGGTGCAGCATTTAATAATGAATTTGGTCGTCCAGCTTTACTTGGTTATTTTCGTACTTATGAAGAGAAAGTAAACAGTTATAACGGCGATGAAGTCAGAGGATACCACAAACCGATTATGTTAGCTGGTGGTATGGGCAATATTCGTCGTGAACATATTCAAAAAGGTGAATTTCCTATCGGCTCCAAATTAATTGTATTAGGTGGGCCTGCCATGAATATTGGTTTAGGTGGTGGTGCTGCCTCATCTATGACATCAGGACAATCAGATGCAGATCTTGATTTTGCTTCAGTTCAACGTGATAACCCAGAAATGGAGCGTCGTTGCCAAGAAGTAATAGATCGTTGTTGGCAACTTGGTGATAAAAACCCAATTTTATTTATTCATGATGTTGGTGCTGGTGGTTTGTCCAATGCGATGCCTGAACTAGTTAGTGATGGTGGTTGTGGCGGTCAATTTGAATTGCGCAAAATATTAAGTGACGAACCAGGTATGTCACCGTTAGAAATTTGGTGTAATGAATCACAAGAGCGCTATGTACTGGCTATTCATCCAGAAAGCTTAGAATTGTTTGATGAACTTTGTAAGCGTGAACGTACACCTTATGCAGTAATTGGTGAAGCTACAATTAATAAAGCAGTCGTGTTACATGATGAACATTTTAATAATAATCCAATAGATTTACCGTTAGATGTGCTATTGGGTAAAACGCCAAAAATGTTACGAGATGTTAAAACTAGCCAAGCACAAGGTGATCATTTTTCAACATCCGATATCAATTTATATGATGCGGTAAAACGAGTATTACATTTGCCAGTTGTGGCGGAAAAAACTTTCTTAATTACCATTGGTGATCGTTCGGTAACAGGTATGGTTGCTCGTGATCAGATGGTAGGACCTTGGCAAGTGCCGGTTGCCGATTGCGCAGTGACAACAGCAAGTTTAGACAGTTATTACGGTGAAGCCATGTCAATGGGGGAACGAGCTCCTGTTGCCCTGCTTAATTTTGCGGCATCAGCTAGATTAGCGGTTGGTGAAGCAATTACCAATATTGCTGCGACAAATATTGGCGACATTAAACGTATTAAGCTTTCAGCTAACTGGATGGCTGCAGCTGGTCATCCTGGTGAAGATGCTGGTCTTTATCAAGCTGTTAAAGCCATTGGTGAAGAGTTATGTCCTGCTTTAGGATTAGCCATTCCGGTTGGTAAAGACTCTATGTCAATGAAAACAACATGGCAACAAGATGGTGAACAAAAAACGGTAACTTCACCGTTATCATTGGTGATTTCCGCATTTGCTCGAGTTGAAGATGTGCGTAAAACAGTTACCCCACAACTTTGTACAGATGAGGATAATCTATTACTATTTATTGATTTATCTAAAGGTCATCAAGCATTAGGGGCAACAGCATTAGCACAAGTTTATCGTCATCTAGGACAAAGAACAGCTGATGTTCATGATGCTAAAGAATTAGCCGCTTTTTATCAGGCCATCCAAAGTTTAGTTGTGCAAAATACCTTACTTGCTTACCACGATCGTTCTGATGGTGGTTTATTGGTAACCTTAGCAGAAATGGCATTTGCAGGACATTGTGGTATAGATATTGATATTAATTCACTTGGTAGCGATGTTATTGCCTCACTATTTAATGAAGAACTCGGCGCAGTTATTCAAATTCGTAATAGTGATTTAGAAAAAGTCATGACATGCTTTAAGCAGTTTGGTTTATCTCAAGCGATTCATACATTAGGAATAGCTAAAACAGGACAGCAATTTATTATTCGTAATAATAGCGCTGTGGTGTATAGCGAATCGCGATTGACATTAAGAACATGGTGGGCAGAAACCACTTGGCAGATGCAACGCTTACGTGATAACCCACAATGTGCAGATCAAGAACACCAAGCTAAGCAAAATGATGAAGATCCAGGTTTAAGTGTTCATCTTACTTTTGATATTGCGCAAGATATTGCTGCACCTTACATAGTCAAAGGCGTGAAGCCTAAGGTTGCAGTTTTACGTGAACAAGGTGTCAATTCACATGTTGAAATGGCAGCAGCATTTGCTCGAGCAGGTTTTGAGTCAATTGATGTTCATATGACGGATTTATTATCAGGTCAAGTGACTTTGAATCAATTTAATACTTTAGTTGCTTGTGGCGGTTTTTCTTATGGCGATGTATTAGGGGCCGGTGAAGGTTGGGCTAAGTCTATTTTATTTAATGAACAGGTTCGTCATGAGTTTGAGCAATTCTTCCAGCGCAATGATACTTTATCGTTAGGTGTTTGTAATGGCTGCCAGATGATGTCGAATTTAAAAGAACTGATACCTGGTGCTGAGTTATGGCCTCGTTTTGTTCGTAATGTATCGGAACGTTTTGAGGCTCGATTTAGTCTAGTTCAAATTCAGTCTAGCCCTTCATTACTTTTTACTGATATGGCTGGATCGCATATGCCGATTGCTGTTTCACATGGTGAAGGTCAAGTTGAAACCTATGATTTAGCGCATTTAACTAATTTAGAAAATTCAGGTTTGGTTGCCGCACGTTATATTAACCACTTTGGTCAAGTGACAGAAGTGTATCCTGCTAATCCAAATGGATCGCCAAACGGTATTACTGCGGTAACATCTAATGATGGGCGTGCAACAATCATGATGCCACATCCTGAACGAGTATTTAGAACCGTAACCAACTCATGGCACCCTGATAATTGGGGAGAAGATAGCCCGTGGATGCGAATTTTCCGTAATGCACGTAAACAACTCGGTTAAAAAAAATTCGCCGACCATTGGTCGGCGAATTTACTTACTGTTATAGAAAATAGGCTAAATTTAGATAGTCTGCTTTTGTCGACTAAGTAGTGGTTTAGCTAAATCACTATCCATTCTTCGCAATAATTGCTCAGTCGTTTCAAAGTTAATACAAGCATCAGTAACGGATACTCCATATTTGAAATTTTCTTTTGGTTGTTCAGATGATTGATTACCTTCAAATAAATTACTCTCTATCATTACTCCAATAATTGAGTTATTGCCTTGCTTAATTTGCTCAATAATCGAGTCTGCAACGATAGGTTGATTGCGGTAATCTTTGTTGGAATTAGCATGACTACAATCTATCATTAAGTTAGGGACTAATTTAGCCTTATCCATTTGCTGTTCACATAAAGCAACATTTTCAGCATCATAATTAGGTGTTTTTCCGCCTCTTAGAATCACGTGACCGTGCGGATTACCTAAAGTTTGTAATACTGTAACTTGCCCTTTTTGATTAATACCAACAAATCGATGCGCCATTGAAGCTGATTTCATTGCATTAATTGCTACGTCTAAACTTCCATCTGTACCATTTTTGAAACCAACAGGCATTGATAGTCCAGAAGCCATTTCTCGATGGGTTTGTGATTCAGTTGTTCTCGCTCCAATAGCTGACCAGCTAATTAAATCACCAATGTATTGCGGTGTGTTTGGATCTAATGCTTCTGTTGCAATTGGTAATCCAATCTTAGTGATATCAAGTAACAATTTACGTGCTTTTTTTAAGCCATGTTCAATATCAAACGAGCTATCCATATGCGGGTCATTAATCATACCTTTCCAACCAACAGTAGTTCTTGGTTTTTCAAAATAAACTCGCATAACAATAAATAAGTTATCTTTCACTTCATCAGAAAGTTTTTTTAGTTTATGTGCATATTCAATAGCTGCATCAGGATCATGAATAGAACAAGGACCACAAACTATAAGTAATCGGTGATCTCGACGTTCTAAAATATCAACAATGGTTTGTCGGGATGAAGCAATTTGATTTTCTAATTCAGATGATAATGGATAAAGTTTTTTTATTTCTTCTGGTGTGATTAACATATGCTCATCTCTGATTCGAACATTATTTAGTGTGTCTTTTAACATTTGGTTTTCCTTGTTAAAATCATTCATATTTTTATATGTAAAATATTAATTACATAAACAGGCAATATGTAAACACAAAATTACGGAATAGTAAATAAAAAATTAACATATTGTTAGATTAATTGATGGCATGTAAATTAATGTTTACAAGAATTCATGATTAAACTTGCATGAATGTAAATAAATATATACGGATGCGGTGAGAGAATTGTATGCATCCGTATATTGAATATGGCAGGTTATGTAAAAAAGAAGAATTTAAATAGATGAGATTGCTTCTAATATCAATTGTTTATCTACAACATCAATGACTTCAACTGCACCTATTTTAGTTGGTAAGACCAATCTAATTTGTCCTGACAGAACTTTTTTATCTCGTAGCATATGTGGAATATAGGATTCAATTGTCATTTGTTCCGGTCTTTTAACTGGTAGTTTAGCTTTAATTAATAAATTTTTTATTCGTTGAATATCTTTATCTGTTAACTTACCAAGTAATTTAGCTGTTTGTGCCGCCATTAACATACCAACACTAACTGCTTCACCATGTAACCAATTACCATAGCCGAGTTCCGCTTCAATAGCGTGACCATAAGTATGACCAAGATTCAAAATAGCGCGCATGTCTTGTTCTGTTTCATCGGCAGCAACGACTTGTGCTTTTAGTTTACAGCAGTGATAAATACAATAACTCAAGGCATCTACATCTAAATTAAGTAGATCATCGATATGTGTTTCTAACCAATTAAAAAACTCAGAATCCATAATGATGCCATATTTAATTACTTCGGCCAAACCGGCTGAAAGCTCTCGTGGTGGCAGAGTTTTAAGACAATTAATATCAATGACAACAGCTTGTGGTTGATAAAATGCACCAATCATATTTTTACCAAGAGGATGATTAATAGCTGTTTTTCCTCCAACGGATGAATCTACTTGTGATAATAATGTTGTTGGTACTTGTATAAATTTAATTCCTCGTTGATAAGCTGAAGCAGCAAAACCAGCGACATCACCAATAACACCTCCACCTAACGCTATAAGGATGCTATTTCGAGTATGATTGTTGGCAAGTAGAGCGGTTAGAATTTGATTCCATGTTTCCATGGTTTTATATTGTTCACCATCAGGGACTATAACAAAATCTGTTTTTATCCCATGAGCTTCAAACATATCTATCAAATGCTGTAGATAAAGCGGAGCAATTGTGTCATTTGTGGCAATAAGTACTCGCTGGCCGCTGTGTAGTTTGAAATGTTCGAATTGACTAAGTAAGTTTTCGCCAATAGTAATAGGGTAACTGCGATTTTCTAATGCTACATTTAGGATCTTTTGCATAATTATTTCCCAACAAGTTTATGCCAATTTAATATTGCATGTTAACGATAAAAAAGTGGCAGCGCAACTTAGAATCATTTAAACTTACTGCCAATTTTTATCTGTAATGTTGAATTTATATGTCCTTATCTTTCGTATTAGCACAAAAAAATTGGCGTGTAGGTGATATTGAAGGTAATACTCAGCAAATCATTGAATTGATGCAACGCCATTCATCTCATGATCTTATTATTTTCTCTGAACTTGCAATTTGTGGTTATCCTCCAGAAGATCTAATTTATCGTGATGACTTTAAAAATCGTTGCCAACAAGCGCTATCGGCCATCAAACAAGCTAGTCGACAATGTGGAGTAATTGTTGGTCATCCTCATTGGCAAAATGGTTTGGTTTATAACTCATTGTCACTATTTTTCGATGGACAACAATTAGCGTGTTATCACAAACAGCAATTACCTAATTATGATGTATTTGATGAAAAACGCTATTTTGCTGCTGGTGAGCAAACTTGTGTGGTTGATTTTAAAGGTAAAAAAGTTGGCTTATTAATCTGTGAAGATCTTTGGCAATGTGAACCGATTGATCGAATTGCAGCAAACAGTGCCGACTTGGTTATTTCGATTAATGCTTCACCGTATGCTTATGAAAAACCGCAGTATCGTCAAGAACTTATTAAACAACATGCAGTAAGAACCGGATTACCAATTGTGTATGTGAATCAAATTGGTGGTCAAGATGAGCTTGTTTTTGATGGTAGTTCATTTGTCTGTAACGAGAAGGGTGATATCGTCCATCGATTAAATTCGTTTGAAGAGCAAATTTCTATTTTTCTGCTCAATGATAATTATAAACCAATACCTAGCCTTAAAGACGATCCATTAGCGGCTGTTTATGATGCGTTAGTACTTGCAACGCGTGATTATATTACTAAAAATGGTTTCCAAGGTGCGGTATTAGGGTTATCAGGTGGTATTGATTCAGCGTTAACTTTAGCTATTGCGGTTGATGCGTTGGGTAAAGATAAAGTACAGGCTGTTATGATGCCATTTCGTTATACGGCTGATATTAGTATCGCTGATGCAAAGGAAGAGGCGGAAATATTGGGGGTTGAATTTGATATTATTTCAATTGAACCGATGTTTGATGCCTTTATGACCTCTTTAACACCGATGTTTTTAGGTACAGCAAAAGATACTACCGAAGAAAACTTACAAGCACGTTGTCGGGGTGTTATTTTAATGGCTTTGTCAAATAAACGTCGTAGGCTAGTATTAACAACAGGTAATAAAAGTGAAATGTCTGTCGGATATGCAACACTTTATGGTGATATGGCTGGTGGTTTTGATGTACTTAAAGATGTACCTAAAACTATGGTATTTGCATTGTCTAAATATCGAAATAGTCGCTCTTATGTTATTCCAGAACGTGTGATTACTCGCCCGCCATCAGCTGAGCTTGCTCCAGATCAAAAAGATGAAGACAGCTTACCACCTTATGATATTTTAGATGGAATATTAAAGGGTTATGTTGAACAGGATTTTTCGATTGAACAACTAGTTGCACAAGGTTATGATGAAGAGACAATAAGACGTGTTATTAGATTAGTTGATATTAATGAATATAAAAGACGACAATCAGCAGTAGGTCCAAAAATTACTGCTCGTAACTTTGGTAAAGGCAGACGCTATCCAATTACTTCTGCTTTTGGATTTAAGAATTGGTAATCTCGAATTAAGGGTAAAGAGATATGAAAAAAATTGAGGCAATCATCAAACCTTTTAAATTAGATGATATTCGAGAAGCACTCGCTGATCAAGGTATTACAGGTATGACAGTGACTGAAGTGAAAGGTTTTGGCCGTCAAAAAGGACATACTGAACTTTATCGTGGTGCAGAATATATGGTTGATTTTTTACCTAAAGTAAAAATAGAACTTGTTGTACCTGATGATATTTTAGAAACCTGTATTGAAACTATCATGAAAACAGCGCAAACAGGTAAAATTGGTGATGGTAAAATATTCGTTTATAACGTAGAACAGGTGATTCGTATTCGTACTGGCGAGATGGATGAATCGGCTATTTAATAACTTTATTTGCATAAATATCAGGGCGTTCTTGCTTAAGTAGATTATTAGTAACAACGCCTTGAATTGAACAAATCAAAAGATGCATATTCTCACCTTTTTCAATTAATAATAATTTTTCAGTTGTATTTGGTGCGGGAATTGTTTTTACACCAACAACAGAGCCGGTATTTTTATGCCAAACTTGAATATCATCATTAATACTTCGAATTTTTGGATTAGCGATATAGAGTAGGTTATCTTCCATATTTTTCCATTCTAAAAAATCTAAGCTATCGCGGATTTGGTTGATATCATTTTCAATAATGAAACCCCAAAAATAATATTTCCCCATTTTTTTTAAATCCATAGCACTATCATAGTAACCAATAAGCTTAAGATTTTTATATGCGATAGGGCTTTGAAAATAGATGAAGTTTTTTGTCGGATCACTACGGTTTTCAACCGGAATATAGGCTTGGTTCTGATTAAAAGTTTCAACGTTAGTGTGATTTTTTAGCTCATCTTTGTAATCATATACATGTTTAAAAAAATCAGGATTACAAGATGTTAATGCTTCTATCAGAGCTAATTTGTCGGCTGATGCGGTTGATGCAAGAAACAAAAACAGTAATATAAAAACGTTTTTAAACATGTTGATTCATCTTGACAAAAATATCTACCATTAAATTAACTATTATTGATTGTATAATTATTACAACATAATAACAATGTAAAAACAGCTTTTCTTTTTTAAAGAAATATTAAGAGATGCTGCAAATTTAAACGATTAAAAAAGTCATAATTTTTTAGAACAAAAAAATATAATTAATCAAGTATAAATATTATTAATGTTCATTTATGGAAGACAGATCCCATATTTATCAATTTATATCAAATAATCATTTAAATATCAAAGAAATTGCTATAGTTTAACATAAAAACACTCCCACTAAAATTACTTAAACGAGTAAGTTAAAAAGGAACTTATTATGCGTAGAAAATTAGCGGAAAAAATAAAACAAGAGTTTTCTGGTTTTAAAGACGTTTCGATAAGATCGTTTTTTGGCGGATTTAGTCTTAATAGTGAGTCAACTATGTTTGGGTGGGTTGATCAAAAAAATTTTTATTTAAGAGCTCATCCTAATTATCGATCTCTTTTTATTGATCTAGGGATGAAGCCTCTTAATTTAGTTTTTGATGGTTCAAATAAATTACTTGATTATTATAAAGTTGGTGACGATCTGTTGACAGATCGTAAGAAGTTACATGATATTGTGAAAATAGTTATTGAGTATGCTAAACAAGATCAAAACGAAAAATTAGCAAAAACACAAAATCGTTTAAAAGCGTTACCGAATATGACGGTATCCTTAGAAAAACTAATGATAAGTGTTGATATTACTGATATTCAGAGCTTTAAAAGAATAGGTTATTTGGAAACTTATTACCGAATTAAGCATAAGAATCCGAAACTTTCGCTTAATATTTTATTTGGGTTATATGGCGCATTATCTGGCCAACATATGGCATTATTATCTCAAGAATTAAAAAAAGAAATAAAATTAGCTTATCAGGAGTTTTTGCAAACTAAGCAACATATTGATTAGTTGTCTGTTTATCTTATAAGTTCAATACCATCATTAAAGTTATTAACTTAATGATGGTAATGAATTAACTCTTATTTAAGCAGATAGCAGCTACCTTGTTATGATGGCTTTCTACGAGTTGTTCTTTTGAAAGGTCGTGGTGTCGGTAGATCTGTAAGTAATGCTTGAGGATCATATTGACTAACCGGAATAGCATGATCAATTGCTTTTTCAATAGCTGGTAGGTTTTGAGAGTAACGCTCACAAGCTAATGAAATTGAATAACCTGCAGCTCCAGCACGGCCAGTACGACCAATTCGATGTCGATAATCATCACAATCATCAGGCAGATCATAATTAAAAACGTGAGTTACATTTGGAATATGTAAACCTCGTGCAGCAACATCCGTTGCAACTAATATATCAAGATCACCTTGAGTGAATTTATCAAGAATAGATAAACGTTTTTTTTGTGCTATATCACCCGTCAATAAGCCGACACGATGACCGTCAGCCACTAAATGGCGCCAAATTTTCTCACAAGCAACTTTAGTATTTGCAAATACAATACAGCGATCTGGCCATTCTTCTTCAATTAAAGTTTGTAGTAAAGCTAATTTATCCTCATTTGATGGGAAAAATAGTTCTTCTTTAATTCTATGACCAATTTTTTGTTCAGGTTCAACTTCAATATATTGTGGTTCATTCATATATTCAAAAGCAAGCTCACGAACATTATGAGTTAAAGTTGCAGAAAATAACATAGTGAGGCGTTTTTTAGGCGCTGTCATATGTTTAAATATCCAACGAATATCACGGATAAAACCTAAATCAAACATACGATCTGCTTCATCAAGAACGGCAACCTGAATTGCCTCTAAGTTAATATAATCTTGTTTTGCATAATCAATTAGTCGACCAGTGGTAGCAATTAATATATCAACACCAGCAGACAACATTTTTAATTGTTTATCATAACCATCACCTCCATAAGCTAAACCTAATTTGAGGCCAGTTTGTTCTGAAAGCGTTTGTGCATCATGATAAATTTGTACCACTAATTCACGTGTTGGTGCAATAATGATAGCTCGTGGCTGATTCGGCTTATGATCGGCTAATGGATCATTATTCAATAAATGATTAAATGTTGAAGCCAAAAACGCAATCGTTTTACCCGTACCAGTTTGTCCTTGTCCTGCAATGTCAATTCCTTTTGAGGTTAATGGTAATGTTTGTTCTTGAATTGGGGTACAGTAAACGAAACCTTTTTTCTCCAATGCTTTTATAACTAATGGATGCAGGGGAAATTGATTGAAAGTTGTTTTTGTAAGATATGATTGAATCATTATTGTTTAAAGTATAATTATCAGAATTCGGCAATTGTAACATACTAAATATAACAACTTCACTAATAATTATATCCTATTATAATAATTACTAGCAGTAGATATGAAAATATCCTAATATAATTTCAGATAAATTCCTTAGGAGATAATTAAATGAGTCATAGCATTGTTTCACTTTCTGAAGCTACATTTGATAATACAATTAACGAATCAACAAAACCTGTATTAGTTGATTTTTGGGCTGAATGGTGTGGACCTTGTAAAATGGTTGCCCCTATTTTAGAGGAAATCGCTCAAGAGTATGGTGATAAAATTATTATTGCTAAATTAAACGTAGAACAAAATCCAAATATAGCGCCAAAATTTGGTATTCGTGGTATTCCAACATTATTAATTTTTAAAAATGGTGAAGTAGTAGCTACTCAAGTGGGTGCATTATCAAAAGCACAACTTAAAGCATTTATCGATCCACAACTTTAATTTGTTCAATAAATATAAATAATAAGCGTTTATAATGGCGCTTATTATTTTTATTTCCATAAAATATAATTAAAAATATAGACAGCCTTATAATTTTAGTGTAAATTGCTAAAATTCTTACAGAAACCCCTTTCAGCAATCCATTGTTTTTCTTGATAAAGTGGTGAAATTCAATATCCAATCGCGTAATTATCATCAAAAGCTAAGTAATAATTAATTTTATACATTGCTAGAAAGAGAAATTTTTAGAAGTAAATGAAAGAAATATACAACAAAAGCAGTAATTGCAAACATATCAATTTTATCCTCAAGAATTTTTAAAACTATGAATTTAACTGAATTAAAAAACACATCTGTTGCCGAGCTTGTAGCGCTTGGTGAGAAAAAAATGGGGCTTGAAAATCTTGCCCGTCTTAGAAAACAAGATATTATCTTTGCAATCTTAAAACAGCATGCTAAAAGTGGTGAAGATATTTTTGGCGACGGTGTTCTAGAGATTTTGCAAGATGGTTTTGGCTTTTTGCGTTCTGCTGATAGTTCTTATTTAGCAGGGCCTGATGATATATATGTTTCACCAAGTCAAATTAGGCGCTTTAATTTAAGAACTGGCGATACTATAGCCGGTAAAATTAGACCGCCAAAAGAAGGCGAGCGTTATTTTGCTTTATTAAAAGTAAATGAAGTTAACCACGATAAACCTGAAGATGCTCGCAATAAGATCCTTTTTGAAAACTTAACTCCTCTACATCCAAATTCTCGCTTACGTATGGAACGTGGCAATGGCTCAACCGAAGATATTACTGCAAGAGTACTTGATTTAGCCTCTCCAATCGGTAAAGGTCAACGTGGTTTGATTGTTGCGCCTCCTAAAGCGGGTAAAACCATGTTACTACAAAACATTGCTCAAAGTTTAGCGGTTAATCACCCTGAGTGTGAATTAGTCGTATTGATGATCGATGAGCGACCAGAAGAAGTGACTGAAATGCAACGCCTAGTTAAAGGTGAGGTCGTGGCTTCAACGTTTGATGAACCAGCGGCAAGACATGTTCAAGTTGCCGAAATGGTAATAGAACGTGCAAAACGTTTGGTTGAGCACAAAAAAGATGTCATTATTTTATTAGACTCAATTACTCGTTTAGCTCGTGCATACAATACTGTTATTCCATCATCAGGCAAAGTATTAACTGGTGGTGTTGATGCTAATGCCTTACATCGTCCTAAGCGCTTTTTCGGTGCTGCACGTAATGTGGAAGAAGGTGGTAGTTTAACCATTATAGCGACGGCTCTAATTGATACAGGTTCTAAAATGGATGAAGTTATTTACGAAGAATTTAAAGGTACTGGTAATATGGAAGTACATTTATCGCGTAAAATTGCTGAACGCCGTGTATTTCCTGCTATTGACTTTAATCGCTCAGGTACTCGTAAAGAAGATTTAATGACTTCTCCAGACGAATTACAGAAAATGTGGATTTTACGTAAAATTCTCAATCCAATGGGCGAAATTGACGCAATGGAGTTCTTAATCGATAAACTTGCCATGACTAAAACCAATGACGAGTTTTTTGAAATGATGAAACGCTCATAATTTGCTTTGTTTAAAGTAATTTAATTAAAGTTATGAAAAAAAGCCGTATTAAGTATTGATACGGCTTTTTTTATGGCAGAATGTAATCTAATTATGACTAAATAATTGTGTTAACGTAGTAATATCAAACCTTATAAGGTTATAAAGATTAAATCAAGTAAAGGAGCCAAATTATGTCTAAACAACAAATCGGTGTCATCGGAATGGCCGTTATGGGGCGAAACCTAGCACTGAATATTGAAAGTCGTGGATTTTCAGTATCAATCTACAATCGCTCTAGAGACAAAACAGAAGAGGTTATAGCAGAACATTCTGATAAACGATTGGTTCCTTATTATAGTATTGAAGATTTTGTTAATTCTTTAGAAAAACCTCGCCGTATCCTAATTATGGTGCAAGCAGGTAAAGGCACCGATGCTGTCATTGATGAACTCAGACCCTTGTTAGATAAAGGTGATATTATTATTGATGGTGGTAATGCTTATTTTGAGGATACAATTCGTCGTAATAAAATGTTATCTGATGAAGGCTTTAATTTTATCGGAACAGGTGTTTCAGGTGGTGAAGAAGGCGCACTAAAAGGGCCATCAATTATGCCTGGCGGTCAAAAAGAAGCTTATGAACTTGTTGCACCAATTTTAGAAAAAATTGCAGCAAAAGCAAATGGGGAACCTTGTGTAGCTTATATAGGTCCTGATGGAGCCGGACATTATGTTAAAATGGCTCACAACGGTATTGAATATGGTGATATGCAACTAATCGCTGAAAGCTATAGTGTGTTAAAACATGTAGGTGGATTAACTAATGATGAACTTTCTGATGTTTTTTCTGATTGGAATAAAGGCGAGTTAGATAGTTATTTAACCGAAATTACCGCAGATATCTTTAAATATAAAGATAAAAATGGCGATTATTTGGTTGATAAGATTCTGGATGCCGCAGGCAATAAAGGAACTGGCAAATGGACAAGCCAAAGCGCATTAGATTTAGGTGAACCATTATCTTTAATTACTGAATCAGTATTTGCACGTTATATTTCAGCGATTAAAGATCAACGTGTAGCTGCATCAAAAGTACTAAAAGGACCTAGCAAAGAGGTATTTATAGGAGATAAGCAAACGTTAATTGAGAAAGTTCGTAAAGCACTTTATATGGGGAAAATTATCTCTTATGCACAAGGGTTTGCTCAATTAAAGGCTGCATCAGAACATTACAACTGGCAACTAAATTATGGCGAAATTGCTAAGATTTTTAGAGCAGGTTGTATTATTCGCGCACAATTTTTACAAAAAATTACTGATGCTTATAGTGAAAATAATAATATTGATAATTTACTTTTAGCACCATATTTTTCTAAAACAGTTGAAGCCTATCAACAATCATTGCGTGATGTAATTTGTTTAGCTGTTTCGCAAGGTATTGCTGTTCCTACACTGTCGGCTGCAATCGCATATTATGACAGTTATCGTTCAGCAGTGTTACCCGCAAATTTGATTCAAGCCCAACGAGATTATTTTGGTGCGCACACTTATAAACGAATCGATAAAGAGGGTGTGTTCCATACTGATTGGTTAAATATTGAATCTTAATTTTGATAAATATCTATACTTTTTCTTATATAAGAGTGCAAAATTAATTTGCACTCTAACAAAATTTATTCACCTTTTATATCCTATTTATCCAAATTTTTTTAATGCTATTCACCGGAAGACTTGTGATTATTGGCGTTTGCTTTGTCAAGTAAATTATTTTTTTAAAAAACTAGAAAAACACAATATATGGCGTATAATTCAAACATATTTACTACATATAGTGTTTTCTAAAGCGATGTGAAAATCCGAGTTTATATCCAAAAGCCTCATATTTTAATAAAAAATCAATAGTTTTGAATAAGTACATTAACTATTAAGGTCGATAAAAACTCATGCTAAGCGCTAACTATTAATGAATATTGAGGAGTATATATGCCCGTAGTAATCAAACGTGATGGTTGTCAGACTGCATTTAATGAGACTCGTATTAAGGATGCTATTATAAGAGCAGCTGTTGCGGCTAATGTTAATGATCCAGATTATTGTGCAGCGGTGGCTCGCGTAGTGACTAATCAAATGATGGATCGTGAAAGTGTCGATATTAATGAAATTCAAAATGTTGTTGAAAATCAACTAATGTCAGGCCCTTATAAAAAATTAGCGAGAACCTATATTGAATATCGACATGATCGTGATCGTGCTCGTGAAGAGCGTAGCCGTTTAAATCAAGATATTCGTGGGCTAATAGAACAAAGTAATGTCGCTATTTTGAACGAAAATGCGAATAAAGATAGTAAAGTCATTCCTACTCAACGCGATTTATTAGCAGGTATTGTTGCTCGGCATTATGCGAAACAATATTTATTACCAAAGGATATTTCGCGCGCGCATGATAGTGGTGAAATACATTATCATGACCTTGATTATGCTCCATTTTTCCCAATGTTTAACTGTATGTTAATTGATTTAGATGGCATGTTAACTAATGGTTTTAAAATGGGTAATGCTGAAATTGAACCGCCAAAATCTATCGCCACAGCGACAGCAGTAACAGCTCAAATTATTGCGCAAGTCGCCAGCCATATTTATGGTGGTACCACCATAAATCGTATTGATGAAATTTTAGCAAAATTTGTCACTATTAGTTATCAAAAACATAAGCAAGTTGCTGAAGAATGGAATATCCCAAATCCAGAGGCTTATGCAGAAAGTCGTACCCAAAAAGAGTGTTATGATGCATTTCAATCTTTAGAATATGAAGTAAATACTTTACATACGGCTAATGGACAAACTCCATTTGTTACATTTGGGTTTGGTTTAGGAACAAGTTGGGAATCACGGTTAATTCAAGAATCAATTTTAAAAGTGCGTATAAAAGGGTTAGGTAAAAATCATAAAACGGCGGTATTCCCTAAATTAGTGTTTGCAATTAAAGATGGTATTAATCACAAACAAGGTGATGCTAATTATGATATTAAACAGTTAGCCTTAGAGTGTGCAAGTAAACGTATGTATCCAGATATTTTAAACTACGATAAAGTTGTAGAAGTAACTGGATCATTTAAAACGCCGATGGGATGCCGTAGTTTTTTAGGTGTTTATGAAGAAGATGGTCAACAAATTCATGATGGTCGGAATAATTTAGGTGTCATTAGCCTTAACTTACCTCGTATTGCCATTGAAGCTAAAGGTGATGAAGCTCGTTTCTGGGAAATTTTAGATAAACGTTTAACACTTTGTAAAAAGGCATTGATGACTCGTATTGCTCGTCTTGATGGTGTCAAAGCTCGTGTTGCTCCGATTTTATATATGGAAGGTGCTTGTGGTGTTCGCTTAAAAGAAGATGACAGTGTTTCTGAAATCTTCAAAAATGGCCGTGCATCAATCTCTTTAGGTTATATTGGTCTGCATGAAACTTTAAATGCACTTTATGGTAATCAAACTCATCCATTCGATAGTGAAACCTTACGTAATAAAGGTGTAGCAATCGTTGAACATTTAGCTAAAGCGGTTGAGCAATGGAAAAAAGAGACTGGTTATGGATTTAGTTTATATAGTACACCGAGTGAAAACTTATGCGACCGATTCTGCCGTTTAGATACTTCTGAATTTGGTATTATTCCTGGAGTAACAGATAAAGGTTACTATACTAACAGTTTCCACCTTGATGTTGAGAAAAAAGTGAATCCATATGAAAAAATCGAATTTGAAAAACCTTATCCAGCAGTAGCAAGCGGTGGTTTCATCTGTTACGGCGAATACCCTAACATGATTAATAATGTTAAAGCATTAGAAGATGTGTGGGACTACAGCTATACGCGTGTACCTTATTATGGTACCAATACGCCAATTGATGAATGTTATGAATGTGGTTATACCGGTGAATTTTCATGTACTAGCAAAGGTTTTGTTTGTCCTAGCTGTGGTAATCATGATTCAGCTAAAGTTTCTGTTACTCGTCGTGTTTGTGGATATTTAGGCAGTCCCGATGCTCGTCCATTTAATGCAGGTAAACAAGAAGAAGTCAAACGCCGAGTTAAACATTTAGATAATGGGCAAATAGGCTAATAAATTATTTTATCATTATGAATTATCATCGTTATTATCCTGTTGATGTGGTTAATGGTGAAGGGACTCGTTGTGCACTTTTTGTTGCTGGTTGTATACATCAATGTCCTGGCTGTTATAACAAAAGCACATGGGGAATAAACTCTGGTAAGCCATTTACACAATCACTTGAAGATCAAATTATTAAAGATTTACAAGATACTGAAATAAAACGCCAAGGATTATCACTTTCTGGTGGTGATCCTTTGCACCCACAAAATGTCCCTGCCATTTTAAAACTGGTAAAACGAGTAAAAAATGAGTGTGATAATAAAGATATTTGGTTATGGACAGGCTATAAGCTTGATGAGTTAACCGATGCTCAACAAGCTGTAGTTCCCTATATAGATGTTTTGATTGATGGAAAATTTGTGCAAGAACTGGCTGATCCTAAGCTATTATGGCGAGGCAGCAGTAATCAAATTATCCATCGATTTAAATAAAATTATTGTGATTTATGCAAATTTAATAGATAAGAAATAGCTTCTCGATAATTGATTTCAAGATTTTCACTGCTCGATGATGTAATATGTAAGTCAGTAATCTTGCCATTATCAATCCCATAAACCCAACCATGTAAATTAACTTTTTTACCTCTTTGCCATGCGGATTGAATAACGGTTGAATGTCCTAGATTATAGACTTGTTCAATAACGTTAAGCTCACATAAAATATCTAAACGAATATCGGCGGGAAATTCGCCGATTAAAGAACTATAACGGAACCATAAGTCACGAATATGTAGTAACCAATTGTTAATTAGACCTAGATCGGGATTTTCGACTGCAGCTTTAATTCCACCACAACCTAAGTGTCCACAAATGATAATATCTTCTATCTCAAGTACATCAACGGCATATTGCACGACAGATAAACAGTTAAGATCGGTATGGATAACCAAATTACCAACATTACGGTGAACAAATAATTCTCCGGGTTTTAATTTAATCAATTTTTCAGCGGGCACTCGACTATCAGAACAGCCAATCCATAAAAATTTTGGGTTCTGAGCAACGGCAAGCTGTTTAAAAAAATCAGGATCTTCTTGTTCTATTTTTTCTGACCATTCGTGATTAAAGCGAATAAGATCGCTAACATCAAACATAATGTCTATTCCTTGTTATATTTCATTGTTAGAAACATTTGCTAATTTTGTATTAACTAAATTGTTTTTATATGCTGAATTTTACTTTTCATTATTAACTTTCGCCATATTGGCGTAGTAAGAATTTTTGCTTTAATAATTTTGCTATATAGTTTAAAGCGTAAAGGCATTGTTTTTTGATAATAATGTTTATTAGGTTTTGCTACGCCACTATTTAATATTTTGCTAAGAATTTCAGCGCTATCAAGTGCATAACTGATACCTTCTAGCGAGCTAGCACTAATAAAGCCCGCAGCTTCACCAATTAAAAAGATATTTTCATTACCAGTATAAAAATCTCGGAATCGATTTGGGTAAACAACAAGACACTTTTCGGTTTTTAAAGGTTCGCCAAAAATAAAACCTTGTTGAGCTAATTTTTCTTTTAATAACTCGAAATGTTGATTGGCTGTCTTTTTAGGGAAGGCTCCACCAAAAATGAAATGTTTATTTTTGGAAATGCTCCACGCATAACAATTTGTGGTTTTATTATCAAAAATACAAGAATAAAAAGGAATTTTATGGTTGTCTGTAAACCATTGTTGGATAGCAACATATTGTCTAATTGAATGATTAGGATAGCGCATACGTCGAACAACTGAATTTGCGCCATCAGCTCCAACTACATATCTAGCGGTAATCTTATGTTCAATTTTATTTTCATCAATATAAGTGACTTGATATCCATCAATGACTCTTCTGATTTCTTTGCATAGCGTATCATGTAACACATTGACACTATTTGGTATAAGCGACTTTAACCATAGGTCGAATTTATGTCGATCAAAACTGACATAACTGCGTTGATAATTACGGATCAGTTTCGTTTGCAGATCGATGGTTTTTACGCTGAAAATTTGCGGATCAGTTAATATATCCAATGGTAAATTCAGCTTTTGTCTTACAAACGCTTTTTGTGCATCATTAGCCAATAAGCCACCACATGGTTTTTGAAAACCTTCATCACCAGCTTGATGTTTTTTATCTAATGCAATGATCTTAAAAGATGGGCTAAGTAACCGAGCGAGCGTGCTACCGGCAGGTCCAAGTCCAATGATGGCAATATCGTAATCCATATTCTTGTGTTATCTGTTTTATTTGGTTGAAAGCTGACCATTTTACCATATTCGATAAAAAGGCAGTTAATAGTAAAATCGAAGATTTAGTCGATTTTACTAAAAAATTTTGAGGAAAGGGGTTTTTTAGTCGATTTTAATTAATTGTGATCAGTTAATTTGCTACCGTCTGTAAAAATTCCTTATTTAATTCATCAAATGGTAAAGTTCGACTAATCACAACTAAGCGAGATATTTTTTCGGAAGCTTGTTGCCATGGAGAACCGTAATCAAAACCGACAATTTTATGGACTCCTTGAACAATGAGCCTTTGGTTATTGTCTTTAATTGCAAGTATCCCTTTATAGCGCAGCATATCATTACCGTATTTATCAACTAGATTTTCCATAAATGAGCCAATCTTTTTAAGATCAAGTTCTCCAGCTTCAAAAAGATAGGAACAGATATCATCATTCCAAGATGAGGTTTGATATGGAATTGTTTTAAAATTAGTTTCTAACTGTTTGGATGGATTAACAATAAAAAAACCTTTATTAAGAACTAATTCCTCATCTAAATCAAAAGCATGGATATCTAACCATTGTGATTTTGCAATTTTACCATTAATCGCTTGATAGATAGTTGCTTTACTATTAATTTTCTGAAGGCGATTTAGAATTTCAATTTGTTGTTGTTCGGTGATGCAGTCGGTTTTAGATAAAATAATACGATCGGCAAAACCAATTTGAGAAACAGCAACTCGATGTTCATTTAAATGTTGCAAAATATGTTGAGAATCAACAATCGTAATAATTGCATCAAGTCTAATTGTTTCTCTAATTAGCTCATCAATAAAAAAAGTTTGAATAATAGGTGCCGGGTCGGCAAGCCCTGTGGTTTCGATAATAAGTCTATCAAATTGCAATTTTCCAGCTTGTCTTTCTGCGTGCAATTGATGGAGAGCTTTGGTCAGTTCACCTTGTACAGTGCAACAAATGCAACCATTGGTCATTTCAACAATTTGAATATCCTGATTCGGTGTAAGTAAGTTGCTATCAAGATTTACTGGACCAAATTCATTTTCAATAATCATTATTTTTTCATTGTGATTATTTTCAAGCAGGTAATTGATGAGTGTTGTTTTTCCTGAACCGAGAAATCCAGTTAATAAGGTGACTGGTAATAAGGAAGTACTAATATCTTGTGGCATAAATTATTCCTTTCTATTTAACAACACTTAAAGCCACCTTTGCCGCTATAACGAGCATCTTGTCGTTCTTTAAAAAACTCTTCATAAGTCATAGGAGTTTGTTCTGGATGAGTTAGTTTCATATGTTGTACATACGTATCGTAATCGGGAATTCCAACCATTAGTTTGGCGGCTTGACCTAAATATTTTCCAGCTTTAGCGATTGAGTCAAACATATTTATCTCTTTTTATTAAATAAAGCAGTTAAGATTATTTTATTTTTTAATTAATTGATCTTTTCAAAAATATCAATCTCACTATAAATGCCGATGTGAAGTGAGTCAATCTCTGATTAATAATAATTTTAATCTAATTTATTAAATAAAATTTAGGATAAATAAAAGAGATATATCAAATAATTGAAATCGTGTTGAGTTGCTTTAGTAAAGATAAATTAGTGATTATATTTTGGTAAAATTCATTTATCTATTGATAAATAACTTCTATAATAACGGCCATTTAAAATGAATAAGAGTTAACAATGGAAAAGTTTCACGTTACTGGCCCTACTTCTTTAAATGGGGAAGTTGTCATTTCTGGCGCTAAAAATGCTGCGCTACCTATTTTATTTGCTGCAATTTTGGCTGAAAAGCCAGTTGAGTTGCAAAATGTTCCCAAATTAAAAGATATCGATACAACACTCGAATTGCTTGCGCAATTAGGCGTGAAATACCAACGTAACGGTTCTATTCATCTTGATGCTGGCGAAATTGACAATTATTGTGCACCTTATGAACTTGTCAAAACCATGCGTGCATCAATTTGGGCTTTAGGTCCACTGGTTGCTCGATTTGGACAAGGGCAAGTTTCATTACCGGGTGGATGTGCTATAGGTGCAAGACCTGTAGATTTGCATATTACTGGTTTACAACAGTTAGGTGCGACAATCACTTTAGATGAAGGATATGTTAAAGCAACAGTTAATGGTCGTTTAAAAGGTGCTCACATTGTTATGGATAAGGTGAGTGTTGGGGCGACAGTAACAATTATGTGTGCAGCAACCTTAGCTGAAGGTAAAACTATAATAGAAAATGCAGCTTGTGAGCCTGAAATTGTTGATACCGCAAAATTCTTAAATATGCTGGGCGCTAAAATTACCGGTGTTGGTACTATGCGTATTGAAATTGAAGGTGTTACTAGTCTTGGTGGTGGCGTACACGAGGTTGTTTCTGATCGTATTGAAACAGGAACATTTTTGGTTGCAGCTGCTATTTCAAGAGGTAAAATAACTTGTCGTAAAACTGATCCAAATTTATTAGATGCTGTGCTATCAAAATTGAAGGAGGCTGGTGCTAATATTGAAACAGGTGAAGATTGGATTTGTTTAGATATGCAAGGCAAACGAGCAAAAGCTGTAAATATTCATACTGCACCACATCCGGGGTTCCCAACGGATATGCAAGCCCAGTTTTCATTATTAAATATGGTGGCAGAAGGAACTGGAATTATCAAAGAAACGATTTTTGAAAATCGCTTTATGCATGTGCCAGAGCTTATTCGTATGGGGGCACATGGTGAAATCGAAGGTAATACGTTAATTACTCATGGTGTTGAAAAACTTAGTGGTACTCAAGTTATGGCGACTGATTTGCGAGCTTCAGCAAGTTTAGTTTTAGCTGGATGTATCGCTGAAGGTTCGACCGTTGTTGATCGTATTTACCATATTGATCGTGGATATGATAATATTGAAGAGAAGCTTAGAAAATTGGGCGCTAATATCGAACGAGTAAAATAGTTTTAATTTTTGACGCTGTTTAAACACAGCTATTAGATAAAAAGGAGTGTAACATGACAAAGCAAGCATTAGTATTTTTATCAAATGGCTGTGAGGAAACCGAAGCAGTCACAACTATTGACCTATTAACTCGAGCCGGAATAAATGTCACTTACGCTAGCATCACCGAAGATAGACAAATTGAATGTTCTCGTGGAGTAACTATCTTAGCCCAAAAGGTATTTTCAGAAGTTAATAATCTTGATTTTGATGTGATTATTTTACCTGGTGGATTAAAAGGAGCGGAAAACTTTCGCGACTCCCAACAATTAATTGAAAAATTAAAACAAGCACATCAAGCTGGCAATATAATTGCTGCTATTTGTGCATCTCCGGCAATGGTTCTGCAACATCATAATTTATTTCCAGATGCATATATGACCGGTTATCCAGAAACGAGAGATGCTTTTAAACATTGGAAATCGGATAGAGTTTATTTTGATGCACAAAATAGAGTCATTACCAGTCAAGGTCCTGCAACGTCTATTGATTTTGCATTGAAAATTATTGAAATTCTATTAGATAAAAAGGCTGCAGCTCAAGTTGCTGCACAGCTAGTTCTACCACAAGGAATCGCATCCTACCAATAAATAGGTAACAAATGTCAAAATCACATTTGTACGAAAAGTTAATTAAAAGGGCTACATTAAGTGCCGTTTTAATTTCTGTTTTCCTAATTATTATAAAATTACTTACGTGCTGGTTTACTGGCTCGATGAGTTTATTTGCCTCTCTTTTAGATTCGAGTATTGATTTATTGGCATCTGGACTTAACTTTTTCTTAGTTCGTTATGCATTAAAACCGGCTGATGATGATCATACTTTTGGTCACGGAAAAGCCGAATCGTTGGCTGCATTAGCACAAAGCACCTTTATTATTGGTTCTGCAACTATTTTATTACTTTCAAGTATTAAATCTATTATTCATCCAGAAGCAATAGCTTCACCTTTATTAGGTATTGCTGTCTCTGTGATTTCAGTTATTGTGACAGGGGTATTAGTTTTATACCAAAAACATGTAATAAAACAGACTAAAAGCAAAGCAATTGAAGCTGATATGTTGCACTATTCTTCTGATATGTTTATGAATATTGCGGTTATTGTGGCTCTCTTTTTAAGTTGGTATGGTATTACTTATGCTGATGCCTGTTTTGCCTTTTTTATTGCGCTATATATTTTTTATAATGCTTATCAAATAGCTTATAGTGCAATTCAAGACTTATTAGATAAAGCCTTACCAGAAAGTGATAACCAAAAAATTAGTGAAATTGTTACTTCATACTCAAATGTACATGGTTTTCATGATCTGAAAACTCGACAAGCTGGGCCATTAAAATTTATACAATTGCATCTTGAATTAGACGATGATATGCCTTTAATCAAAGCGCATGCTGTCGCTGATGCAGTTGAAAAACATATTGCTCAAGAATTTGCGCCTGCAACAGTGATTATTCATCAAGATCCTGTTTCTGTTGTCCCCTTAGAAATGAATAAGTAGATAAACTAATCAAAATAGCCTCTAAACTTTTATTGTTAGTTAATTATTATGACCTTATAATAGCCGAAGGTTTATATATTGGAGTTATTTTGTATGATAAAAAAAATAGGTATTTTAACCAGTGGTGGTGATGCGCCAGGGATGAATGCAGCTATTCGAGGTGTTGTGAGAACCGCATTAACTGAAGGATTAGATGTTTTTGGCATTTATGATGGTTATTTAGGTCTGTGTGAAGATCGAATCGTTCAGTTAGATCGTTCTAGCGTTTCCGATATTATCACTCGTGGCGGTACATTCTTAGGATCAGCTAGATTTCCTGAATTTAAAGACCAAGAAGTTAGAAAAAAAGCGATCGCTAATTTAAAGAAACATCAAATCGATGCATTAGTTGTAATTGGCGGTGATGGTTCTTATATGGGGGCGATGCGTTTAACTGAAGAAGGTTTTCCATGTATTGGTTTACCTGGCACCATTGATAACGATATTCGTGGAACTGACTATACTATTGGTTATTTTACTGCTTTAGGCACCGCTGTAGAATCTATCGATAGATTAAGAGATACTTGTTCTTCACATCATAGAATTTCTGTGATTGAAATCATGGGCCGTGATTGCGGAGATTTGACACTAAATGCGGCAGTTGCTGGTGGTTGTGAGTTTATGATTATCCCTGAGGTTTCTTATACTAAAGAAGACTTAATTGAAGAGATAAAACTAGGTTTTGCTAAAGGTAAAAAACATGCGATAGTTACTGTGACTGAAAATATGTGTGATGTAAACCAATTGGCAAAGGATATTGAAGCTGCTGTTCATCATGAAACTCGAGCAACGATTTTGGGACATGTACAACGTGGTGGTTCACCAGTACCTTATGACCGAATTTTAGGTTCGCGCATGGGGGCTTATGCTGTTGAATTACTTATTAATGGTCATGCTGGACGTTGTGTAGGCATCCAAAATGGTAAATTAGTGCATCATGATATTATCGATGCGATTAATAATATGAAAAGGCCATTTGATATGGATCTTTATAATACTGCAAAACGTTTATTCTAAAAATTGCTCTATTAATAATCAAATAAGATGTGGATAATTGATAAGATTAAGGTTTTAAATAGATATATCAATTATCCACCCTATTGATCTTATAAAGATTTTTTTATTAATAAATTTCTATAATTTTCTAGTCATGGTTCATTAATTTCGATAAAAATTTGAGGTTTTTATGACATTACAATATAAGCAAGAAGATGACCGTTTTTATGTTTGTAATGATAATAATCAAGAAATAGCTGAAATGACATTTACTCGAATTGGTGATGATAAGGCAACGATTAATCATACATATACTGATCCTGCTTATCGAGGCCATGGTATTGCAGACAAGTTACTTGAACTTGTCGTTAAAAAATTACAGCAAGAAAAGCGTGAAATTATACCTTTATGTTCGTTTGCTAAAAATAAATTAAATAATTAATTAAAATCAGTTTTATATATAGATCTTTTGTAATTCTCTCCAGCTTTTGTCAAGAAATATTTTATTGTTTTTCTATAATAATCCTAGTTTTTATTAGCAGATTTTATGCTAATGTATGCTAAATTTTCTTCGTTAAATTTAGTGTGTTAAAATGGCAACAGTCAAACCTCAAAAAATCCACTCTATCCATGTATTACGCGGCGTAGCTATCATTATGATCGTCTTTAGCCATTGCTTAGGTGTTTTTAAAAATAGTAATTTAATCGCTAATAGTTATTTATTTTCTTTTTTGAATTTATTTGCTTTTAACTTCACCACTTTTTTTGTTTTAATTGCGGGTTTTTTATTTCAACATTTAACATACAAATATAAGGTAAAGGAATATTATTTATCTAAATTCAAAACAGTTGTATGTCCATATATATCAGTATCAATATTCTGTTTTTTATACTTTCACTATCAGTCTTTATCTAGCTTACCTTTTTTTTCATCTACTGAACCGAGTGCGCTTGGTTCTATTGTCAAGATGATGTTGACTGGCACGCAACTGTTACCATTGTGGTTTATGCCGATGATTATCATGATTTTTGCAATCAGTCCTTTACTATATTCCTGGTCTCAAAAAAGTTTGATTGTTATTGGTCTGATATCAATGTTTTGGGTAGTTATGTTTACTAAACCTGATTATACTCGGCCGTTATTAAATTTGTTGCATTATGGACCGGTTTATTTAACGGGTATGATGATAAAACAGAATTATGAAAAAATTATGCAATTAGTTAAAGATAATCTATTGCTAGTAATTTTCTTTTTTGGTTTATGTTTTTGTATTCCATTTGTGTATCGTTATGTTGACTATTTAGGTGTTGAAAAACTTTATTATGATACATTACAAAAAATTATTTTATTTATTTTAGCGCTTTATTTTTTAGATGGTTTAAACCGTAAGAATGAACATGGAAGAACATATAAGTTTTTTTCATATATGGCCAATATAAGTTTTCCAATTTACTTTATTCATGAAATTATTGTGTTACTTTTGGAACAACAAGTATTTAATTCACCAATAGCAGATGTAATTAGAACCGATAACGGACAATTAGCTTCACTTGGTGCAATTAGCTTTTTAATATCTACATTAACGATAAGTATCATTATAGCTAATCTAATAAAATGGATATTTAAAGATAAAGCAAAATATTTAATTGGCGGTAATCGTTAAAATAAAATTGCTATTAAAAGAGAAAAAATAGGTTTTTTATTTTTTTTATGTTGAAAAATGTGATTTATAGCAAAGTTTTGTTTTTTATTATGTTTATAATAATTGCTGAAGATATATTATAAATATACCAACATGAGCATTGAACAAATAAAAAACAAACGGAATCGTAATTGCAATTTTTCACTTGCCAAAAAAAATGAAGTGCCTATAATGCGCATCCACTGACACGGCGTCAGCGACAAGCAGATAAAGGTCGTGTTAGTGAGCAAGGTCAAAAATTTTAAAAAAAGATCTTGACGAATGAAAAGGTGTAGCGTAGTATACGCAGCCCTTGAGACAGCAAACTGAAACAAGAAATTGTGAAGTAAATTAAAAAGCTGTCAGCTCTTTAAAAAGAAGAAACAGACAATCTG
>NZ_JACFPE010000004.1:0-196708 GCF_016102185.1 Gilliamella sp. W8126
CAGATTGTCTGTTTCTTCTTTTTAAAGAGCTGACAGCTTTTTAATTTACTTCACAATTTCTTGTTTCAGTTTGCTGTCTCAAGGGTTGCGTATGTTACGCATTTCACTTGCCTACGTCAACCCCTATTTTACAAAATTTGCTTTTTTTTCTTCAACCGATTGCTTTTTAATCAAAAAGGCTATTTAAAAGGTTATTTTTAGCTGTTTAATAGCATTAACAGCTTTTTCAACCGCTTTCTCTACAGTTGGCGCTTTAGCTAATGCAACACCCATTCTTCTTATACCTTTTACTTCAGGTTTACCAAATAAACGTAGATCAGTGTCTGCTTCACTTAATACTTTATCTAAATTCGAGAATGTAACTGTGTCAGAATCACCATTTGCAATTAATACTGCTGATGCACTAGCACCATATTGTTCTATTAAAGGTATTGGTAACCCTAAAATTGCTCTAGCATGTAATGCAAACTCAGAAAGATTTTGCGATATTAATGTTACCATGCCGGTATCATGCGGTCGAGGAGATACTTCGCTAAACCAGACTTGATCACCTTTTACAAACAATTCAACGCCAAATAATCCATAACCACCTAAAGCTTCAGTTATTTTGGTAGCAATATCTTTCGCTAAAGATAATGCATTTGCCGACATCGGCTGAGGTTGCCATGATTCTCGATAATCACCATTTTCTTGTCGATGACCAATAGGCTGACAATATGAAACACCATTAATATGTCTAACGGTTAATAACGTTATTTCATAATCGAAGTCAACAAATCCTTCAATAATAACTTTACCACTTCCGGCACGACCGCCTTCTTGAGCATATTTCCATGAAGATTCAATATCAGCGTCACTTCTTAATAAAGATTGTCCTTTACCAGAAGAACTCATAACCGGTTTAACTAAGCAAGGAAAACCAATTTCTTTAACCGCAAGTTTATATTCACTTTCAGTTGCAGCAAAACGATATGGAGAGGTTGGTAATTTAAGTTCTTCAGCAGCAAGACGACGAATACCTTCACGATTCATCGTTAATTGCGTCGCTTTAGCAGTAGGGATTACAGTAAAACCTTCTTTTTCTAATTCTACTAAGGTGTCAGTAGCAATTGCTTCTATTTCAGGAACAATATAATCAGGCTTTTCTGCTTCAATTATTTTTCTTAACTCATTGCCATCTAGCATGTTGATAATATGATAACGATGGGCTACTTGCATAGCGGGGGCATTGGCATAACGATCAACTGCAATAACTTCGCAGCCAAAACGTTGTAATTCAATAACAACTTCTTTGGCTAATTCACCGGCACCACAAAGTAATACTTTGGTAGCACTTGATGAGAGTGGTGTCCCTATTTTTGCCATAGTATCCTCTTAGAGATTTAATGATTATACTTTATTAACAAGCAAAAAATAAAAAATCGGGATAATTACCCCGATTTTCTGTATGCAAAATTAGACTGAATATGGATCACGTAAGATCATGGTTTCACTTCGATCCGGTCCAGTTGATATAATGTCAATTGGTGTTTCAGTTAATTCTTCAATTCGCTTAATATAGGCTTTAGCTGCTGCCGGTAATGCGTCATAACTTTTGACACCAAAAGTTGACTCACTCCAACCAGGCATAGATTCATATACTGGTTTGACTAAACTCCAATCTTCAGCCGCCGCTGGTGCATTTTGGATAACATCACCATTCGGTAATTGATAACCAACACAGATTTTGACTTCTTTAAGTCCATCTAAAACATCTAGCTTAGTTAAACAAAAACCTGAGACAGAGTTAAGTTGCACTGCTTTACGTACCGCAACAGCATCAAGCCAACCGGTACGACGACGACGACCGGTGGTTGCACCAAATTCGTTACCTTGCTTACAGAGATATTCACCAACATCATCAAACAATTCTGTAGGAAAAGGGCCAGCTCCTACACGGGTAGAATAAGCTTTAACGATTCCTAATACATAACCAACATAACGCGGACCAAATCCTGATCCTGTTGCTACGCCACCAGCAGTAGTATTTGAAGAAGTCACATAAGGATAGGTACCATGATCAATATCGAGTAAAGTACCTTGCGCACCTTCAAACATAATTCTTTCGCCATTTTTGCGCGCATTTTCAAGTAGTGCTGGGATATCAGCAATCATTGCCACTAAAATATCAGCAATCGCTAATGTGTCATCAAGCACTTTCTGATAATCAACAGCTTCTGATTGATAGTAATTGACTAAATGGAAATTATGATATTCCATAACTTCTTTTAATTTTTCAGCAAATGCCTGACGGTCACGTAAATCACCAACACGCAATCCTCGACGAGCAACTTTATCTTCATATGCAGGGCCAATACCGCGACCAGTCGTACCAATCGCATTTTTACCTCGGGCTTTTTCTCGTGCTTGGTCTAATGCAATATGATAAGGCAAAATCAACGGACATGATTCTGAAATAAGTAGCCTTTCTTTCACCGGAATACCGTTATCTTCAAGCTCTTTCATCTCTTTCATAAGTGCATCAGGGCAGAGTACAACACCATTAGCAATAATACTTATGACATCATTACGTAAAATACCTGATGGTATTAAATGTAATACTGTTTTTTCACCATTAATAACTAAAGTATGACCGGCATTATGTCCGCCTTGATAACGTACTACATATTTGGCTTTTTCTGTGAGTAAATCAACAACTTTACCTTTGCCTTCATCACCCCATTGTGTACCTAGCACAACAACATTATTACTCATAGTTTATTTACTCATTGTATTATTTGTTAGACTTTAATTTCATGTATTGGAAAAATTCACTATCAGGGCTAATGACCATAACATCATTACCTGTAAAGCTTTGTTCATAAGCTTTTAAACTACGAATAAAGCTAAAAAACTCAATATCTTTACCAAAAGCGTCAGCATAAAGTTTAGCTGCATTAGCATCACCTTCACCGCGAATTGAGCGAGATTGACGTTCGGCTTCTGATATAATTTTGGTTTTTTCAAATGTAGCTTCAGCTCTTATTTCTTCAGCTTGTTTGATACCATCATAACGTTTGTCACGAGCAATAACTTCACGTTCAGCTCTCATGTTAGCATAAATCGATTCAGAGACTTCAGCAGGGAAGTTAATTTGTTTAATTCGAACGTCAATTACATCAACACCGAAAGCCCTTAAACTGGTTTTACTGTTTTCAGGATCTTTTTTCGCGTCAGTAACTAATTTATCAATCGGTAAATTTTCTTCACCATCTTGTGATGAACCATTTAACGAATCTTTAACTCGCGCCATTAATGAATTTCTTGATTTGGTATCGGCATTAGAATCATTAATGATATCTCGATTACTTAATTTACCAATCTCAGAACGTAAACGACCATTTAACCGAGCCAAAATTAAGTCGTTAACATCGTTACCACCAGCAATAGTTTCATAATAACGGTTAAAATCAACAATTTTCCATTGCACAAAATAGTCCACAATTAGTTCTTTCTTTTGTACATTAAAAAAACGTTGTTCATTATTATTATTTGAACTATTGGTAGTTTGGATTTTAGCATCAATCGTTTTAACGCTATCGATTAGAGGCATTTTAAAATGTAATCCAGGTTCAGATAAACCAATAATTTTATTAAAACGTAAAACGACACCACGAGTACCCTCTTCTATCACATAGATACTTGAAAAAAGTACGCCAATTAAAATTAAAACTATAGGAATCAATAATTTTCGCATATTCTTTTTTCTCCTTATCGACCCATAGTCCGTCTAGTGCGATTATTAGAATTATTATTAGTCGTTGAGCTATGATTTTGCACATCAATACTATTTTGTTGAGCACTTTCTGCATCCAAAGGATTTGGCAGATTAATATTATAATCACTGTCTGAATTTGCTGTGATTGATTCAGATGATTGCTCATTTTTATTTTTTAATAATTGTTCTAACGGTAGTACTAATAAATTACCACTCTTATCATTAACAATAACTTTCTGCGTTTTAGCTAATATTTTTTCCATCGTTTCAATATATAAACGATCTTTAGTAATTTCGGGCGCAGCTTTATATTGTGGTAATAATTTTTCAAACCGAGCAACATCACCAATTGCTTCTAATTCTACTTTTACTTTATAAGCATTTGCATCGGCCAAAATGGTCGCCGAACGACCTTCTGCTTGCTGAACTAATTGAACTTTATCAGCTTTAGCTTGTTTTATTTCGCGTTCACTATCATTCTGAGCTCTAATTGCATCTGCATAAGCATCTTGCACTTCTACAGGTGGACGAGCAACTTGGAAGTTAAGATCGACAATAGTAATCCCCATATCATAATGAGAAATAACATTAATTAATTCATCTTTAGTACTATCTTCTAAATCTGAACGACCATCTGAAATGATAGCATCAATGTTAGAACTACCTACTGAAGTCCTAAGTGCACTATCCGCAGCTTGACGTAAACTATCTTCAACATTAGTCACATTAAATAAGTATTTAACTGGATCACTAATACGATATTGTACGTTCATTTCAACAAAGACTAAGTTTTCACCTTTTTCACTTGTTGTAATGATATCGCCATGCACATTGAAGTTATAAGTACCTTGCGTATCGACTTTATAAACTTTATCAATAAATGATGGATTCCAATTCAAACCAGGTTGAATAATTTCAGGTTGAACTTGCCCAAAACGAGTTATCACACCTCGTTGATTTTGTTTGATAGTATAAAAACCACTTACCGCCCAAATTAGGATAAGAACAACTATCACTGCCAAAATAATTTTCGAACTATTCATTGATAGCTTAATATCAGAAGGTCCTCGATTATTACCTGAACTCCCTTTTTTAAAGAGATCTTTGAGTTGGTTAAATATCCCTCCAGTTGAATTGGAAGGTTTCTTATTATTTCCCCATGGGTCGTTATCTTGTCCGTTATTGCCGGGCTGATTCCACGCCATATTTTATATGCTCCATTTAACAATTAGTTGTTATTTTGCGTATTGATTAAGTATAACAGATCTGGCTCTTGTTTACAGAGGCGATTCCATTCAATTAAAGGCATTCTTATATTTAGCAGAAAACTACCGTCATCATTGATGACTTCATGTTCTACCGCATTTAATTTATATAAACGGCTTCTAAGTTTTGCTAGATGGATAGGCAAGTTTAATTGACAAACTTGAATCTTACCGGCAAGCCTTTCTTTTAATGCAGTAAATAAGAGATCTAATCCTAAACTATTTTGTGCTGAAATCCAAACTCGAATTGGCACGCCATTTTCATCACGATCAATACTTGGTTGCTTACCTTCCATTAAATCAATTTTATTCATTACCAACAAAGTAGGAATATCATGGGCATCAATTTCAAGTAAAACTTCATCAACAGCTTGAATGTTATCTAATAAATTAGGATCAGCAGCATCAACGACATGTAATAGCAGTGATGCTTCTTGTGTTTCAAGTAAAGTCGCTTTAAAAGCAGCAACCAGATCATGGGGTAAATGACGAATAAATCCAACCGTATCAGCTAAAACTACTTCGCCAACATCATCAACTATAATGCGTCTTAAGGTTGGATCCAGCGTAGCAAATAATTGATCGGCAGCATAAACATCAGCGTTAGTTAGTGCATTAAATAGTGTCGATTTGCCAGCATTGGTATAACCAACTAGTGATACTGTTGATAAATCTGCTTTTTGTCTAGATTGACGATTTTGATTGCGTTGTTTTTCAACTTTCGCAAGTCTTGATAAGATTAACTGAATACGATGACGAATTAATCGTCTATCGGTTTCTAGCTGAGTTTCCCCAGGACCTCGTAAGCCTATACCACCTTTTTGACGTTCTAAGTGAGTCCAACCTCGAACTAAACGTGTTGACAGATATTGTAATTGCGCTAATTCAACTTGCAACTTACCTTCATGGGTTCGAGCTCGTTGGGCAAAAATATCCAGAATCAATCCTGTTCTATCCACTACACGACATTCACATAGTTGTTCTAAGTTTCGTTCTTGAGTTGGGGTTAAGGTATGATTGACTAGAATAACTGAAGCATTCAGCTCTTTTACTTTATCGGCGATTTCTAACGCTTTTCCTTCACCAATAAAATATTTAGCTTGCGGAGACTTTCTTGAGGTTGTCACAATATCGAGAATTTCAATTTGAGCTGAAGAAACTAACACTTCAAACTCTTTTAAATCCTCGATATCGCTTTCTTGAGGGAAGAATACATGGACTAATAAAGCGGACTCGCCGCCTTTATATCGCTCAAACAATCACATTCTCCACTCAAATAATTAGCTTTCGCTTTCCTCTTCAGGTTGAGACACCAAACCAGAAATAGGTCTTGAAGGAACAACTGTAGAGATTGCGTGTTTGTATACCATTTGACTAACAGTATTTTTTAATAAAATAACAAACTGATCAAATGATTCAATTTGTCCTTGTAATTTAATACCGTTAACAAGATAAATTGATACTGGAATATGCTCGCGACGAAGCAAATTCAAATAAGGATCTTGTAATGACTGCCCTTTTGACATGAGTTTATCCTTTAAGATGAAATAAAAATATAAAGATAAAGATAAAATAAATTTACAATCAAAATGATGATCTATCCGATTGCAACATAACATACTTATGTAGTAAGTATCAAAATAACATAAAAAACCCAGCTCTTAAACTAATCAACTGCAATTTATGCACAAATAACTAAAAATTTAATAAATTAACGAAATTTATACAAAAAAATACGCATGATAGATATCATAAATTTAGAAAGGCTTTCGAAATGAAAAATTTCTGTTTAGTATTATAATCAATAGAAAAAACACTAATACCTATCGCTGCAATTTATAATTTAAAAAATATGCTTAAAAACGGTATCTTTGTTATCTTGATTTAACCATGTTATCGGTTGTTTCCAACCTCTAAGCCAAGTAATTTGCCGTTTCGCTAATTGACGAGTAGCACAAATACCCTTGAATACCATCTCATCATAACTGATATCACCATTAAGATATTCCCACATTTGACGATAGCCAACACAACGGATAGAAGGTAGATTGGTATGCAGATCAGATCGCAACATAAGTGTTTTTACTTCATCTTCAAAGCCTTGATCTAGCATTTGTAAAAAACGCTGCTCAATACGTTGGTGCAACTCAGCTCTATCTTCCGGCATAATAGCTAGCTGCATGATGTCATAAGGTAATGCTTCGCCACTTTCTTGAGTAAGCTCGGTTAAACTTTTACCAGAAATGAGATAAACCTCTAATGCGCGATTAAGCCGTTGCGGATCATTCGGATGAATTCGCTGAGCTGACACAGGATCAACCTTCTTTAACTCCTCATGAATCGCTTGCCAACCTAATTTATTGGCTTTTTCTTCAATTTGCTGCCGTATATCACTATCCGCAGCAGGAAGAGGTGAAAGTCCTTCAATTAAAGCTTTAAAATACAGCATCGTTCCGCCAACTAGTAATGGTGTTCGACCATTACTTAACGATTTTTCAATTTCTTCAATCGCATCATGCCGAAAATTAGCTGCCGAGTAACTTTCAGCAGGATCACAGATATCAATCAGTTTATGTGGATATTCTTGCTGCTCTTGTTTAGTGGGTTTCGCACTGCCGATATCCATACCCCGATAAATAAGTGCCGAATCAACACTAATAATATCAATCGGATACTTGTTATAAAGTTCCATGGCAAAAGCCGTCTTGCCGGATGCAGTAGGCCCCATTAATGAAATAATTTTTGCTTTATTCATGATAAAATTGATTGTGATAAAGATTGAAGATCAATCGGATATAAAAATGTATCTTGCTGTAATAAATTAATATCTATCTGTTCTAGTTGTGCTAATAACTGAATAACTTTCGTTACGCTCCAACTCTCCGCATAATTATCACTACTATTTTCTGCCAACCACATCGCAATTTGCGTAGGATCGATAACAGCCGATTGATCAGATAAAAGAAAAGCAATTAAACTTGGTAATAATTGTTGCCAATTAGTAGTTCGTAACATTTTCGGCACATTATGCAAATGTAATTTAGCTTTATCAATATAAAAATCAAATCCTAAAAAAATTAATTGCGGACGATAATCACTTAATACCTGTTGTTCTTTTTGATTGACCAAAATTGTTAGTGGAATCAGTAATTTTTCTGACTCTTGAGTTAATAATTTTATTGCTTTTACTTTTTGCTGAGCAATATTTAACTTCATAAGCATAAATGTTTGCTGACTATCTTGTAATTTTTCAAGTAAAGCAATATCAGGTTGAATAACGGTTAATACTCGACCAAACTGTACTAATGAAGAACTATCAAGCTGCTGTTGCAGTGATTGTAATGGTACATTTCGTTTAGGAAACAGCGTCTCAATAACCGCTTGTTGCGGTGCAGTTATTGAACCATTATCACCGGCTAATGGCAATTGATTAGACTGCGTCTTTTCAATTTCAAAGCTTGCTTTAGTATCGATTAACTGACCATAAATTACATTTTCTTTAACATGATTAATCGGTTTTTTGGGTAATATGTTAGTCGCAGAATAGCCTTTAGGCTCCGTAGCTATTTTTTGATTAAAAATATTTTCACCAGCAGCTTGTCGATTTGGTGTTATTACCACTTTTTCATCATCGGTAAGCTGTTGGTTTGATTCGAGAGCCATAACAATAGCTTGATAAACAAAATCATGTACTAATCTTGCTTCATGAAAACGCACTTCGTGTTTAGCTGGATGAACATTAACATCAACCTGTTTGGGATCGATTTGTAGAAAAACCACATAACTTTGTTGTTCATTAGTTCGACTAATATAAGCTTGGCGCAGCGCATGATTAATTAATTTATCTTTTATTACTCGACCATTAACATAAAAATATTGCAGATCACTAATTTCATTACTTGCTACCCACCCTTGAATTAATAAATCATCATGTTGCCAATCTAATTTTACTGCTTTTTGTACAAATGTACGTCCACAAACTAATTCAACGCGTTTTTCAAGTGCAGATGCTCGATACTGTTTAATTAGTTTTCCATTATGTTGCAGATTGAAAGTGACATCAGGCCGAGCCAGAGCTATACGCCTAACAAATTCTTCAATATGCATAAATTCAGTTTTTTCGGTCTTTAGAAAACGACGCCGAGCAGGGGTGTTATAAAATAAATCCAGAACTTCAACCGAAGTACCAACAGGATGTGCCGCAGGTTTAATGGTTGGTTTCATATCTCGACCTTCAGCATAAACTTGCCATGCCTCAGATTGATCGGCAGTACGTGACGTTAAAGTTAACCTAGCAACAGAACTAATACTGGCTAGCGCTTCACCACGAAAACCTAGGCTCATTATGGTATCTAAATCATCCAACGAGCTAATTTTACTAGTCGCATGGCGTGCTAAAGCTAATGCTAATTCGCTTTTAGCAATACCACCACCATTATCACGGATGCGAATTAATTTACTACCGCCTTGTTCAATATCGATATCAATTTGTGTACTACCTGCATCAAGGCTGTTTTCAACTAACTCTTTAATTACCGATACAGGTCGTTCTACCACTTCACCAGCAGCAATTTGATTCGCTAGTTGAGGTGATAGAATTTGAATTGCCATTAATGCTGTTCTCCAAAATTAGGATTTTTTTTGACATAATTTTTTATGCCTTGATAAATCAGTTTAGCGATCTTGTCTTGATGAGCATTACTAGCCAACAAACTTTCTTCAGCTTGATTAGTAATAAATCCAACCTCAATCAATATTGAAGGGATATCAGGTGAACGTAATACGCCTAAACTAGCATGTTCAGGTACACCTTTATGCAATTTAATAACACCTTTCATCTCTTTTAAAACCTGAGTAGCAAGTTCATAACCAACACGCTGCGAATAAGAGAATTGTAAATCGAGTACTGCTTGGCTTAAATTTTGGTCGTGATCATCACTTAATGCATCACCAGCGCCACCTAATAACTGTGACTGTTTTTCATCTTGTTCCAACCAACGACCCAATTCAGTATCAGCTCGTTTGGTAGATAATACCCAAATTGATGCACCAGAAGCATTACGATTCGGTGCGGCATCAGCATGGATAGAAATTAGCAAGTTCGCTTTATTTTTACGCGCAATATCAGAACGCTGAGGGACTGAAATAAAATTGTCGGTATTACGGGTTAATACCCCTTTAAAATTAGGATCTTTATTTAATAAATTAGTTAATTTTTTCGCTATCGATAAAGTTACATTTTTTTCATATAACTTATTCTTACCAACAGCACCAGAATCCTTACCACCATGCCCAGCATCGACGGCAATAACAACTTTTGCAGCATAAGCTGAACTACATAGTAGTAATAATATAAAAAAAGTTAATATTTTCTTCATTGTTTTTTCACTAATTTTTATAGTAATGGGTTGATAATAGCTCGACCTTTTTCACTATTAGCTTGCACACAAACCGTACGTTCAAGCGCTAAATATGCCAAATGAATTTCAATATCGGCAGCAGGTAACATACCTCTTGCCTGCATAGGCCATTCAATTAAACAAATAGATCTTGAGGAAAAATATTCGCGAATGCCCATAAACTCTAACTCTTCTGGATCACCAAGGCGATATAAGTCAAAATGATAAACTGAAAATGTATCAAATTGATAAGGTTCAACTAATGTATAAGTTGGACTTTTAACATTACCTTGATGACCCAATTGTTGCAAAAAACCACGACTAAAAGTGGTTTTACCAGCGCCAAGATCACCAATCAGATAAATGACAATTGTACTATCATGATTAGATAAATAATTTAAACACTGTTTTGCCAACTGTTTACCAAACAATATTGTCTCTTGCTCGTTAGCTAAAATAATGGGTTTCATAACGAATTCTTTGCTCAATAAATAGCCCTTATTATATACTAATAACCATTAAAGATGTACCAACTAAGATTAAGTTGAATTTTTACCAAAAAAATTTTGAGGAACGGGGTTTTTTGAGGGTAAATTTAACGCTAAAAGAGGAAAAATGTTACATACCATTGCAACACCGAACCAATCAACAATCGATACAACGTTAATTTCAGCGCAAGATGCCGTACTATTTTGGCAAAATGGTGTAATTATGTGTTGTCAAGATAACTCTACATTAAATGCTATTTTGCAAAACACCCATCATTGTTATGTACTTGATAACGACATTAATGCTCGAGGCTTAGGCGACTTAATCGATTCACGAGTTAAAATTATCAACCTGCAACAGGTTATTGATTTAACAGTTAACTATTTTCCGCAAATGAATTGGGAATAATTTTGCTATTTTCGATAAATGCTAATTTATCTATCACAGCAAATAAGCGATATTCATTGTAATAACATTATTAATTCTTTTGTTGCCAATTTGCAAATAGTCTTACCTCAGTTTAATATAAATTTTAATGATATTGGGTAAACATAAAAATTTGATGGCAAACTTATTAACTCTACTAGAAATTAATCAACTGTTACAAAAAGGTGAAGTTGTTGCTTATCCAACTGAAGCCGTTTTTGGTTTAGGTTGTGATCCTGACAGTGAATCAGCTGTGTATAAACTGTTAAATCTAAAACAACGTTCAGTTGATAAAGGATTGATTTTAATTGCCAGTCATTATCAACAACTGATCCCTTATATTGATCAATCGGCAGTAACGAAAGAACAAATACAAATGGCGTTTAACAGTTGGCCGGGACCAAATACTTGGATTTTTCCCAAGAATCCTAACACTCCTGATTTTTTAAGTGGAAAATATCAGTCCATTGCTGTTCGTGTTACCGATCATCCTTTAGTTTGTAAATTGTGTGATTTATTTGCTAAGCCATTAGTTTCAACCAGTGCCAATCTTTCTGGCCATCCAGCTTGTAAAACAGCGTTAGAAGTGGCGAACCAATTCGGTAATAATTTCCCCATTTTAGCTGGTCAAACAGGCAATCGTTCACAACCATCAATCATTCGCGATGTGCAAACTGGCACTATCATTCGGCAGGGGTAATATTATGCAAAATTTATATATTGGTGTCATGTCGGGTACCAGTATGGATGGAGTAGATATCGCATTAGTTGATATCAGCAATGGAAAAATTACCGCTATTGCTAGTGATTGCTATCCAATGCCAAACGAAATTAAAACTCGATTATTAACGCTTTGTAATAGTAAACAAACAACATTACAAGATTTAGGCGAACTTGATCATCAACTTGGCATAATTTACGCTAAAAGTATTAATCAATTTTTAAAACAAAATAATATTGATAACAAACAAGTTAAAGCGATTGGCTGTCATGGACAGACTATTTATCATTCGCCGAATGGTGATAATCCATTTACCATGCAAATAGGTGATGCCAATATCATCGCCGCCCAAACAGGTATTACGACTATTGCCGATTTTCGTCGTAAAGATATGGCTTATGGAGGTCAAGGTGCGCCATTAGTTCCTGCTTTTCATAAAGCAATATTTTTAAACTCGGCAATTAACTGTGTAGTCTTAAATATTGGCGGTATCAGTAATATTTCTGTGTTAATACCTGACCAACCAGTAATTGGCTACGATACCGGCCCTGGTAATGTATTACTTGATGGCTGGATAAATAAAAGCCTCGGAACAAGCTATGATAAAGATGGTTTATGGGCAAAATCAGGTAAAGTAAATCAAAACTTATTAAGTGCGTTATGTAATGAAGATTATTTCCAATTACCAGCGCCAAAAAGTACTGGCAGAGAATTATTTAATTTAGCTTGGCTGATGCAAAAATTAACTGACTTTGCTTTAAATGGCCAAGATATTCAAGCGACATTGGTTGAATTTACCGCCATTACAATTGCCAATGAAATTGATAAATTACCGATAAAAAATAACTTGCCATGCCAGTTATTAGTCTGTGGTGGTGGCGCCAAAAATCCACTTATTATGCAACAATTATCAGCATTACTACCGAAATGGCAAGTTTCTGCTACAGATAAAAAAGGAGTAAACAGTGATGATATGGAAGCGATCGCTTTTGCTTGGCTTGCTTATTGTAGAATGAATAATATTCCTTCTAATATTCCAGAAGTTACTGGAGCAAGCCAATCTGTATGTTTAGGGGTTATTTATCAATAACCACCTTTAGTCCGTTGATTTTGATTGCTTAACATAACCAATTAATTCAGATATTTTAGCTGCACATTGGCTAATTTCACTGACTAAATTAGCTTCATCTTCAGCTGTACTACATCTAAAGATAGAAGTTGATAAACTTAAAGCAGCAATAATATTACCTAAACGATTGTAAATTGGTACAGCAAAGCAACGTAAACCTAGTTCAGACTCTTCATCATCTTTACCATAACCAACACGTTTTACTTCATCAAGTTCAGCTAAAAATGCGTCTTTATTAGTAATGGTGTTAGCTGTATATTGAACAAAATCGATGTTGTTTATTAAGCTTTTTTTGCTTTCATCATCTAACCATGCCAATAAAACTTTACCTAGACCGCTAGCATGAACCGTCGCTTGATTACCTATTTTAGATGTCAAACAAAGACTATATTGTTCTGATGCCACTTTATTAATATAGATAATTTGATCACCTTCACGAACAGCTAAATGGATTGTTTCTTTCGTTTTGTCCCTTAGCTTTCTCATTTCTAAATCAGCAATAGCCAAAAAGTTTTGGTGATAAAGCACTCGATTACCTAAATCAAGTAATTTTAAATTAAGAGAATATTTATCTGAATCTTCTTCTTGATTAACATAACCTAATGATTTCATGGTTTGTAAAAAGCGATAAGCAGTGCTTTTTGGCATCATTACTTTTTGCGATAATTCCGAAATAGCAATGTCTTTAGATTCAGATAAAGCTTCTAAAATTCCGAAAACTTTTAAAACCGAAGCAACCGATTCTGGTGAGCTATCATTCATGATTAGCACATCTCCTTACTAAAAAATAGTCATTATTCTATTATTTAATGATCAATTAGAACAACACAAAATTATCGAAAGTATATCATAATTAATAATGACTAGTTACTAGCTATTTTATAAAAAGTCCAATCTCTGCGGAGTAAACATATCAAGTAGCACACCAGCTTGTTTACAAATACAACCATGTTCAATATTTGGTTTTTTATACAAAGTATCACCAGCACGAACAATTTTGGTCTCAGTGCCAATAGTAAATTCAAATTCACCCGATAAAACATAAGTTAATTGTTCATGTGGGTGATGATGCATGGCTCCAATAGCGCCAGTTTCAAAATGAACTTCAACAGCCATCATATTACCATCATGAGCTAAAACTTTACGTTTAACACCATTTCCTAAATCAATTAATTCAATATCTGAATTAAAACAAAACATCGCATTACTCCTAAATTTATAAAATAAACAGAGATAATAAAAACTTCCCTTTAATTTATTATCTCTTAAATCAATTAATTTTCAATGTTATGGCATTAAGGTTGTTTACCAATATAGGCTAAGATACCACCATCAACATAAAGAATATGACCATTTACAAAGTTTGAAGCTTCCGATGCTAAAAATACTGCTGCACCCGCTAAATCATCTGGAGTTCCCCAGCGTCCAGCTGGTGTTTTAGCAATAATAAACTGATCAAAAGGATGACGAGAACCATCAGCCTGTTTTTCGCGTAATGGTGCCGTTTGTGGAGTTGCAATATAACCAGGACCAATACCATTACATTGAATATTGGCATGACCAAATTCAGAACAAATATTTTTAGTTAACATTTTTAAGCCGCCCTTAGCTGATGCATAACCAACAACGGTTTCACGGCCAAGCTCACTCATCATTGAGCAGATGTTAATAATTTTACCACTGCCTTTTTTGATCATGGAAGGAAGCACTGCTTTTGCCATAATGAATTGACCTGTAAGATCAATATCGATAATTTTTCGATAATCGGCAGCACTTGTTTCAAGCATTGATTTGCGTTGAATAATGCCGGCATTATTCACTAAAATATCAATCACACCATGTTCTTTTTCAATTTGCGCAATTGATTTTTCAACCGCAGCTTCATCGGTTATATCAAATAAATAGCCATGTGCATCAATGCCTGCTTCTTTATAAGCTTCAAGACCTTTTTGTAAATTTTCAGGTACCACATCATTAAATACGATTTTCGCTCCGGCACCAGCTAATGATTTTGCTATTTCAAAACCGATACCATAAGAAGCGCCGGTAACCAGCGCTATTTTATTATTGAGTGAAAATTTATTTAAAATCGACATAATCATATTCTCCGTTATAGTTGTGACAGACAAAATCGCTCTATCACATTTCTTCTAATATGTTAGCTGGCACTTTGGTTAAATAAAGTGCAGGTTTATCTTGTGCATCACAAGAATATAAAACGTATTTATTATCAGGTGAAAACGATGGATGAGGGTGAGTAACTTGACGGTCACCATCTAAAACTCGCCATGTACTATTATGTTTAACGAGTTTATGTGCTGTTTTGGTTTTAGGCGCTAAAATATAAAGCCATGGATCATTTTCAATTTTATAACCACTAGTATCAATAACATCAACAGGGCTTCCTGTTCCATCACCGATATAAAGCGTGCCATCAAAATTGCTCATTAAATGTGAACAGGCAGGCATTTCCATAATCTCTTTATCTTCATTGGTTACTGGGTTATAAAGACGAATATAGCGCTCTTGTTGTCCTTTCATATAAGATACATAAGCTAATCCTGAACCATCTGGTACCCAAAACTCATGCGTACAACTTTCACCAGGTAAATTATCATGAGCTTTTCGTTCATTTTTACCATCACGATCAACTAACCAAATTCGTGCATCAACTAAATCATGCGGCCCTTCATGACAAAATGCGATAGTTTTATCATCAAAAGGTCTAAAGATTGGATGGCCCAACCATACATTTTGATCAATAACCGTTTTAGCAACACCAGTTTCAATATCAATTTTGATTAAACGGCAGTGTGGGTTTTTATCGTAAAACGCTTTAAATATTGTCCAGTCAGTGAGTGGTGTCCAATCTTTTTTATCAATTTCAATGCCAACAATTTCATTACAATCGCTATTAGCAACCCATGTACCATAACCAACCCATTCATCGGGTACTGTATAAACATTTTTTTCTTCTAAAGTTTCAAGATTGACTTGTTGTAAGTTACGTTCATTTTTGACATAGTATAAAAATTTATCATCTGGTGATAAAAAACCACCAAAGGTATTATCGCCAGGTCCTTCAGTAAGTTGTTTTGCTGTTTGATTTTCAATATCAAGCAAATAGTAGTTGCGATTAGAGTCAAATTCACCGGCAAAGAGTAACTTTTGACCATCATTGGTAAAGCATTTTTGATAAAAATAGTTACGATGGCATAAAACACCTTCTGGCGTTAACCGGATAATTTCATTTTTTGAATCTTCATCAGTAAATGATGAATATGATAGCTTTACGATATTTCCCTTAGCCATATAAACTCCCTGAATATAAGTATAATAAAAAGTTCAAAATATTATGATTTGTTAAATATAGTAATATAAAAACTATGATGGTTTTGTGACTTTCATCACATTGCAATAAATTTATTAAAACATCGTTTTATTTTAGTTAAAAAAATTGATATATTTTTTTGCGAGCTTATAATTAAAGCGTAAGTACTAATAACAAATGACAAAATTGTTAGGTGGTTTGTTATTATTTCAATGAAAATAGAGGGAAATCATGAAAATAGCACTAATGAACGAGTTTAGCCAAGCAGCTAAAAATCCAATTATTTTAAATGAATTAAAAAATGCAACTGAGAAATATGGACATACTGTTTTTAATGTTGGCATGGATGGCGACAATGATAAAAAATTAACTTATGTTCATTTAGGTATAATTAGCGCTATTTTATTAAACAGTAAAGCAGTTGATTTTGTTATCACCGGATGTGGCACAGGCCAAGGCGCATTAATGGCATTAAATGCATTTCCTGGTGTTAATTGTGGTTATTGTATCGAACCTACTGATGCTTATTTATTTGCACAAGTGAATAATGGTAATGCATTATCACTTGCTTTTGCTAAAGGCTTTGGTTGGGGTGCAGAACTTAATGCTCGTTATATTTTTGAAAAAGCATTTGATGGCGAAAAAGGTTTAGGTTATCCACCTGAACGCCGTGAATCTCAAAATGCTAATGCGGTAATTTTAAATGATATGAAAAATGCTGCAGGAAAAAGTTTAATCGAAGCATTGAAATCAATTGATCAATCATTACTTAAAGATGCAATCAAAGGCGAACGTTTCCAAAAATGTTTATTTGAAAACAGCCAAGATCCTGAAATAACAACTTATATCAAAAGCCTATTAGCTTAATTGATATTAATTATTTACTACATCCTATAATGTCAGTGTCATTTCAACTCAATTGATGAAATGACACTTTTTTATTTCTACATTTCTTCATAACAATTAAATTAATATTTAAGCTAAGATTAGCAATAAACTTAAATATCCTTATTAATAATAGCTTATTGAACAAGATTAAAAACTAACTGACGAATAGAAATAAGTAAAATTGAATTGATAATAAAAAGAATAAAAACGCTAAATCTGATTATTAGACTTAGCGTTCTTATAGATTGATAACTCTTTAATTATTTAGCTTTATTCTTTTCAATTAAGATTTTTAACTCTTTTGGTAAAACTATATTACCATTTTGATCACGAGTTATTTTAAAATCAACATTGTCTTTCCATAATTCACTGCTGGTCACAGATTTAAAATCTTTACTTTTAATCTGTGGTCCAAATGAGTCTTTTATTGCGGCTTGCCAACTATCACGAATAGAGTAATTATGTTCAAACGTGACCTCTGGTTTAAGAAATTCATAAGGGTTAGCTCGTAGAATATAATTATATCTGGCACTGTTAATTGAAATATTATTGTTCATAATATAAGAACCAGTATTAAAATTATCAGTAAACCCATCCATATTGTTATTTAACGAAATTGAATTAATAATTTTATGATTTACTGGCTGGCCTTCAGCACCTAATTTAAAGCCGTTACCAATACTACCTTTAGCAATATTTGGCTTTGAGAAAGGAAACCCATTCGAATAAGTAACAGAACTATCAATTAATACCGGATCATTTGGACCATCTTCAATTTTATTATAAAGATCAAATCCATCATCGGTATTATTATGAGCAATACATCCTCTAAAGACATTACCTTTACCTACACCTAACTTAGCGGCAAATCCATCTGCATTTTTTCCTGATTTATCCATATTATTATAAGAATCAGAATTAATGATTAAGTTATAGGATGGCCAATAAATTCTGTTTTGATTTTTAGTTTTTGCTGATATTGCTAGTCCAGTATCACTATTATTACGAGTAATCACTTGATCAATCACATTATGACTACCTGAAATTCTTAAATAAGCGGGCTTATTATCTTTATTATCAATATTTCCATCAAAGATAACATGTTTAATAGACCAATAATGACTATCCAAATTAAAGGTACTATTGATAAAAATTGCTTTATGCTTATTAATGGCTTGTATCGTTTTTAATTTATCAGGTAATCCACTTAATTGAGCAGGAAGTGTAACACCATTATAATAGCCATCCATTAAATAAATAACACCACCCGGCTCAACACTATTAATTGCGGTTATAAAATCAACAGGGGATTGATTAGTACCTTTATTATCCTTTTTACCTTCTGGTGAAACGACAATATTAGATAAATTTTCAATCGATGATTTATTTAGATTAACGGTAAACGTTTGGGTATTAGTTTTTGCCTTATCTTTAAACTCAACAGTAAAAGTATTACTTCCATCTTTTAATTGAGTTGAAAACTGTAATAATTTACCTACTTCCGCCTTCAATGTTTTATTAATTTCCTTAACTAAAACAGTACCTGAAGTATTTGGGAAAAATTGTAATGTATAATTTTTACTATAAGCATCTTGTGGTGATGATAAAATTAACGTTGGCTTAATATCAATAACTACTACTGGTTTAGTAGGTAATTTATCATAATTAACTTTTTCATCATGGAGAGTTAATATAGAATTTTTAAATTCAACTTTTGCATTTCTAGAAGCAAAAAAACCAACATAAATATTTTTGCTATCTTGTTGATTTAAAAAACCGGCATAATCATTGGTTGTCCACTGTTTCTCTTCACCTGTTGCATTATTTTTCATCGATAAAATAAATTGATTGGCTGTTCTTGTCATTGTCAAATGCATACTTTTAACATCTACATAATTAACATTTTCAACATAACCAACTTTTTCTATTGAAATGCCTTCATTACCCCATGCCTTGTTAACCCCATCACGTACTAAGCCAGTTACTTTTACTAAATTATCATTTTTCTGATTTTGAGTAATTAACGCATTCATAATAACGTTGGAAGCATTTGGAAATTCTTCATAACCAGCTGGCTGAGGTTCACTTCTAGCAACACCTATAGTATCGCGAGCAAATAAACCAACAGCTTCTTGAGCTGCAGGTGTTTTACCGTCGACTTCCGGCCCTATTTGTTCCAAAGTAACATCACTTTCTAAAGTAAAAGTCTGATTTACCGGTAATTGGGTATAAAACACCACCATTCCATCATGAGAGTTAGCGATTTTACCTCCACGACTTTCTAGGTAAAAATCTGATGGTAATTGATAAGGTTGATTTGGAACTAAATAATCTTTTTGACCAGCAATCCAAGCATTATTGGTCCCTACTTTCTCCGGCTTAATCAGTGAAGCAAAATTTAAATCTGTTGATTGACCAAAAGCTATCGCTTTCCATTCTTGTGCTGAAGCAGCATTAACATAAAGCGTAGACAAACAAAGTATTGAAGTTAATATTTTTTTCATTATGGATCCTAACATATTTGTTTAATTCAATAATTTTAAAGATTTCCAGCACCGACTAGTCGGCTATAATTTTTGCTAAACTGCTTAATATCATCCATGCTGTATTGATAAGGTACTGACCAATTCAAATGCTCATCAAAACCACAAGAGGATAATTTCAATTTAGATTGATTAAATAGAGAGTTGTTATCTTGTAGACTAGATCCTTTAAATTGTTTTACCACTTTGCAGTTATCTTTCAGACCATCAATCATAAATAGGTTATTTTCTGAAAGAACACTACCTTTATAGCCTAAGCCAATAGAATATTGATATGGATATACTGTTTTAGATTTATTAACTGACCCTTTAAAAAGGTTGTTATAGAGGTGGATTTTACCAAATCTTACACGCGGAGCCCGTTGAGTAATATCACTAAAAACATTATGATGAAGCGTGATATTCAACTTACCTTCATCTTGCTCAGCATTTTTATCACTATGACCAATTAACATAGTTTTATCATGGTTTTCAAATAAACAATAAGAGATAGTAATAAAATCACTACCACGCTTAATGTCTAACAAACCATCATGTTGTACATATTTCCAGCCATCTTTTTCATGGTACATATCATCGGTAAAATTACCATCAGTTAAAGTAACATGATCAACCCAAACATAAGTAGAGGAAATAATATTTATACCATCCCATTCAGCATTCCAACCATCACCATCCTCAAATTTAGGTTCAACATCTATCGGGGCTTCAATTTTTAAATTTCGAATAATGACATTATTTACTTTCGATAACATAATTGAGCCATTGATAAAACCTGCGTTATCACCAACACCAATTAACGTTGTGTTACTAGGAATTTTGATCAAGGAGCGAGCTTTCTGGTCATCAAAATTTTTATAAGGTTTATTTTCACTAATATCAATTATCCCTGATATTTGAATAATCCGCGGTTGATCTTTATTGATCGCAATGGCATCTAAAAGATCCTTCTTATTGTTAACCAAAAAGATCATGTTTTTTTTAGCTTTAGATCCCCCCGTTGTACCACTATTATTAGCTATATCAACTCCAGCAAAACCATTTTGTGGAGCAACATCCAGAGCCTGTGAAACTTTCACCGGAGCAGGCGATAAAGCATGACAAGTTAAACTATATGAGTTAATAGTCAGTGGAATTAACATTGCGATTAGTAATTTTTTCATTTTAATTTAATACCTTAATTTTTATTGATAAATTTTTTTACATCAACAAGATTCTGTTTTAATTGCGGATGGTTGCTAATTGCTGTCGCAATAATTTTAGCTATCGCATGCGCACCCTTTTCTTGAAAATGCGTAGCATCAGGATTGCCAATCACACCAGATGATTGGGTTTTGTAATAGGGATAGTTAGGATCATTAGGATCAACTACCAACCAATAAGACTGCCAGTCATCTTTATGTTGATTAGCGAAATCAATACTTAATGATTCCAAATCAATTAAAGCGACTTGGTTAACTTTAGCTGTATGTTTAATGGTACTAGAATAATCGCCCCAATAAGCAAAACCTGATTTATTGGTGGTGTAATGCAGATGACTAACAGGATTTTTATTCTGATCTTGATAAGCTATTTTATTATTTTTATCTTTATAACGAGTGACAGGAGTCATTAAAATTGGCGTCATATCTAACTCTTTCGCCACAGCAAGGTAACTTTCTAATGAAGCTTGAAACGACATATTTTCTTGATTTGATGGATACTGTTTTTGGTTATTAGCATCATTAGGATAAGTACACAAATTAGCAACATCCACTTTACCTCGTTTAGGGTTGCTACTGTCACATTTTTCATCATTATGACCAAAAGCGATGATCATATAATCACCGTTTTTCATAAAAGGTTTAATTAAATCAAACCAACCTTCGGTTTTAAAACTACGACTTGAACGACCTGATTGTGCACCATTAATAACAATGGTATCTGTTTTATCATCAATATACTGATCAAAAACTTGTCCCCACCCCATTCGCGGATAAACTTTTTTATCATAATTAGAAGCTGTCGAGTCACCTAAGATAAAAATACGCTTTTTAGCATTTATATTTTTTTCTTTTTGCTTAGCTGCTTGATAGTAATCTAAAGGGGCGTCTTGGCTAATTGGTACTAAACGCATATCGAACAATATTGTTTCAGTTACTTTACCTGTTGCCGAACTATATCCTCGATTAAATAACAGCACATCCAGTAGTTTAGTAATATCTTGATTTATATTCGTAATAGGATCAAAAGATTTATCTTCAATACCTATTTGATGTAATGCTTTATCAAATAATAGATTAAATTTATTATAAGTAGAGCTTAATGCAGCATCATCTATTGGAAAAGATGATTGATTATTAACCAAATCTTCTGAACCTAAAAGATTTACTTTTTTAGCTAATTCACTAGCTAAAAAATCAGTTAATGGATTAATATTAACCGTATTTTTCCGATCTTTTTGTAAACTATGGACATATGAAACTAAACAATTACCACTACAAATTAGGTTGTCATCCGCTTTTCGGGCAAGAGAGTTTTCATTAGTAAAAACAATTAGTGGTGGCGTTAGATTTGATACATCCTGCTGATAAAATCCTGCTTTATTACTGGTTGTTTGCAAAATTTTATTATTAGCATCACGAATAATTACCGATGAACTAATTGGTTTATTCACATAAATATAACCTTGTATTTCAGTACTTGCTAACACTTGGCTGATTGAAGTTGTAATCAATAACAGTCCAAAAAAGGTTTTCTTTATCATCTTTTCACCACTAACCGTTTTTTTAACACATCGCTTTATTAACTAGCTAAAATTAAAACAAATATGATAATCCTAGTGCTAATTTAGCTTCCCTTGCGTCAGAATGAACACTTTTTGCTACGTCTTCAGCAGCAAAATTCACTTGCCAAGCTTTAGTTGCTTGCCAGTTTATATCCAATTCTTGTTGATAATCGTGCCGTTTATCATTGTGTAGTACATAATTTCCTTTTAAGTATGAAAAGCGATAGCCAATATTCCAATCATCAGACAAGTTGATATCGGTACCTATATCAAAACGGTTACGTGATCGGTTATCAACATAGCCTTGGACACTATCTTCACGTTTACTTCTTGAAACCTTTCGATATTCAAACCGATATTGGCTATAAAACGATACATCATCACTTTGTAACCAAGTCAATTTTAAAGCAGGGGAATAACGAACACCTGGTCGTTGTGAGTCACTTACATCACCTAATTGATAATAAGGTAAGTTTTCTTTACTTTTAGCTTTATAACCACCACCAGAATAGAACCTAACTTCCATATTTGGAGTCAGTACCCACTGATCAGCTAAATAAAAATTGTAACCGCCATATATTTGATAATGGCTTGAAACAACATCATCAAAGAATAATCTATTTTTTAATTGGTTATAGGTATTTACACTAAGACCAACATAGCCTTTTTTATCAAAATCAGTATATAAACCAAAGCTATCACCATGATAATGCGAACTTAAACCATAATGATGTGCATATTTAAAATAGGTGTTGTAAGCAAAATCAGAGTTTTTACTATTTGATTGACCAAAAGCATAATTGAAACCAACTTTAAACTTAGCTTGTCTAGTATCAGTTGTTTTATTTTTTGATACATCAGAAATAGAAAAATAAGGACGGAATAATTTTGAATAATTATAGGTAATTTTAAATTCTTGCTCATAATCTGTTTTTTTATTGTTATAAACTTTATATTTATTTTTAACAAAAACTTTTTTTTCTACTTTATAAGAATTGTTAGTAAAATCACCAATATAATAGTTGAATGTATAAGCAAAATTAAATGCCTTAATGCCTGAGTACATTAATGCCCAATCTATACGGTTCCGCCCAGAATTACTGCTAGCAACATATTTAACTTGTTCACCAGATACTTTAGCTGTTTTATAACGTTCAGCATGAGATATTTTTTTCCATTCATAGCGATAACGTAAACTAGTTGCCCAATCACTATTAATTTTATAACTATATTTTAAACCCGGTTGGTAAAGCGTTGAATCTTTGGAAAAACCTAATTCTAATGACGGAATAATTGCTCCCCAGTTGTTATCAAGGGTATAAGTTTTTTGAATAACTACACCACCGGAACCACCATACATATCATCATATAAAACATCACGTTTATTTCCACCTCCTTCATTGACACCAAATTTAAATTCATACTGCCAATTATCATCAGTTTTATGAATTAACTTAATAGTATCACCGTGAATTCGATCCATTGATTTCCAGTTATGTTCATATTGAAAGGTTGTTTGACTTGAACCAGCAAAAGAATAGATAGGAAAGGTGGATAGAAACATTAAAAGCGGTATTTTTTTTAATTTAAAATGACTCATTATTGTTTTCCTATTTTTAATATATTTTTTGAAATACTGTTTTATATTTTTTATTATTTTTTTAATATTTTCTGTTAATAAGATCACAATTTCAGGAAACAATTTCAGAAAAACAATAACACTATGATATTTATCAATTTAATTTAAAATAATATCAACATATTAACTTTTCAAATTAAATAAATTGTTACCAACGTCACATTTCTTAAAAAATTTTGAAATAAATTTGTATAAATTTAGTATCATTCTAATAATATTTTTAAAACGGTATTTCATAATTATTAAAGGAAATAAATTTATGGCTGACAATCAAAAGAAAATAACCACACTAACTCGATTTTCGTATGGTAGTGGTAATTTGATAGGAAGTGGGGCGCTAGCAATTAGTGCTGCTTGGTTACTATATTTTTATACAACATTCTGTGGTCTTTCTGCATTTCAAGCAACATTAATTTTTTCAATCGCTACTTATTTAGATGTCATTCTAAATCCATTAATGGGATTTATTACTGATAATTTTAACCACACAAAACTTGGCCGTCGATTTGGCCGTCGCCGATTTTTCATTTTATTTGCCGTTCCATGTATGATTATTTACCCATTACTTTGGGTTGATGGCATGAATTTTTGGTACTACTTAACTACCTATATTTTATTTGAATTCATCTATACCATGATTATGATTCCATATAATACTTTACCGGTAGAGATGACCAAAAACTTTGATCAAAGAACTTACTTAGCCGGTTCTAAAGCAATGTTTGGTAAAGTTGCTAATTTCTTAGCTGCAGCAATTCCAGGGGTATTTTTCTATCTATTTGATGGTAAAGACTCCCCATTACCGTTCTTACTAACAGGTATTACTTATGCAACTATTATGGCTATTGCATTAATCTTGCTTTACCTAAATAGTTGGGAAAAATCAATTGATGAAATTGAAGATGAAACAACTTCTGGTCTTTGGGAAAGCATTGTTAAATTATTCTCAGATGTGTTTTCAACCTTCCGTTTAAAAACATTTAGAAACCATTTAGGTATGTATCTATTTGGTTTTGGTGCTGAATGGCTATTCGCGGCAACATTTACCTATTTTGTAGTATTTAACTTAGGCCAACCTAAAACTTTTGTTTCACAAATGAATAGTTTAAGTAGTATATGTCAGTTAATTTCAACGGCATTCTTTATGGCTTGGTGTGTAAAACGAGGATTCAAAAGACCATTTGTTATTGCAATACTAATCGTAATATCTTCAGTAATTGGTTATATCGGAGTCTATTATTTTAACATGCCTCATGTTACTTGGATTGTTATTGGTATTACAATTTGGTTTGGCTTAGGAACTGGTGGGGTTTATTACATTCCGTGGAGTGTATACACCTTCTTAGCTGATATCGATGAAGTATTAACCGGAAGACGTCGTGAAGGTATCTATGCAGGTGCAATGACCATGGCTGGAAAACTAATGCGAGCGACCATTGTATTTATTCTAGGGATTGTATTGAAATACTCAGGTTTTGTCTCTGGTGTAAATACCGTTCAACCAGATAGTGCAGTGACTGCAATCAACTTAGTTCTTATCTTTGGTGTGTGTGGAATGGCATTATTAGGTATTTTCTTTACTTACCGAATGAAATTAGACAAATCTACTCATGCACTTATTATTCAAGAACTTGATAGATTAAAAACTGGTGGTAAAAAAGAAGATGCAACACCAGAAATAAGAAGCTTAGTTAAAGAACTAACTGGCTTTGATTATGATAACTGTTTTGGTAACAATAATGTTGGTTTTAAACAACATCATCCAAAATAACGATTTATAATTAAATAAAAAATCATCTAATTGATAAGATTAGATGATTTTTTTTATATCTAAATTTAAATTAAACCAAATTTTTGCAGCGCTTTAGCAATACCATCATTATCATTATTATCGGTTATATACTCAGCTTTATCTTTCAAATCATCAACTGCATTAGCCATAGCAATTGGATGATCAACGGTTAAGAACATTTCTAAATCATTCATGCCATCACCAAATGCATAAGTAGGCACATTATCAAAACCTTTGGTTTTTAATAATTCATTAATGCCGTTACCTTTCGATCCACCATGGTTAAAGACATCAACACAATAATGAGTATTACGAATAAAAGTTAATTCAGGAAAAGCTTCTCGATAAGGCGATTCGCCTTGCTCACAAAGCAATAACAACATCTGAATCTGTTCTTTTAAATAAATTTGATCATCAACCGGAGGAATTTCTAGTTTTAAAGAACGATAAAACTGTTCGGTAGCTTGATTAATTTCACTGACTCTCATCTTATTATAATTATAAAAAGACAAAGGAATATTCATTTTTTCCCTTGAAAATTCATATAATCTAGTAATAACATTTTTATCAATATTATTGGTAAATACGACTTCTTTTTCATAAATAACAGCTTGGCCATTCATTGCTATAATCGAATTTATGCCCGTCTCTTTCATCAATTTAGCGGCTTCCATAGGGGTTCGGCCTGTTGCTAGCATAGGTATAATATTATTTTGCTTTAATCTTTCAATTGCAGCATAAGAACTTGGCAACACTTCTATATTACTATCAAATAAAGTACCATCTAAATCGAAAAAAACGATAGCATCAGGTTTTTTAGTCATTTTTACAAATCCAAAATATTTTTAATAAAAGGAATAGTTAATTTGCGTTGTTGAGCTAATGTTGCAACCTCAAATTTTTCCATTAAAGAAAACAATGTTCGCATATCGCGATTAACACGTTTTAACAAAAACAAACCAACTTCAGTTGATAACTCAAAGCCACTTAATTGCGCTCTAAGTTGCAGAGCTTTTAGTTTATCTTCATCACTTAATTCTTTTAGCTGATAAACCTGTCCCCAAGTTAATCTTGAAGCTAAATCAGGCAAGATAAAAGGAATTTGTTTAGGCGGAGCACAAGCAGTAATTAAAAGTTTACTAACATTTTTTTCAGTTAAACGGTTAAATAAATCAAATATTGCCTCTTCCCAATCTCGATGACCAGCTATGGCATCAATGTCATCTAAACAAACCAAATCATAATTATCTAAACCTTGTAAAATTTCAGGAACCAATAAAACATGTTGCTTTAATGGAATATAACTAGCTAATTTATTTTGGCTTGAAGCATGCAATAGATGCGTACGACCAGCTGCGCTTGCTGACCATATATAAAAGACATTAAAACCTTCCCTATCAAGTAAGGTTTGCAAAGAATCAAACAATAGCTGATTATCACCCACATAGAAACTATCAAATGTTTCGTTATTAGGTAATATAAAAGGTAAAGGCAACTGTGAAAGAGTAATAAAATGACCTCACAATAAAAATACAATCATACTAAGTATAAATTTGCTTTCACAAAAATCAATTACTTTTATAGAGAACAAAATAAGTTAGCAAAAGCAGCTATTAAAAATCGATATACAAAAACTAGTTAACCTACAAAAAAACAAATAATAACATAACTAAAATGCTATTTAGTTATAAACTTTAACTTATTATTATTCATTAATAATAAAATAAATTATTTTCATTTTTTCCAAGAAAGAACCTTTTAGAAGGTTTCACACTATTATGCTGCTTTTTTTGTTTTAATTTAGCGACTTTTTTATTAGTAAAACGTCTTAAATCCATTCTAGCTATTTTCGGCAGATTTAAAGTTTTAAAAATTTTCTCGGCTATTTTTGCTTTTTTATTAACATTAGGTATAGATTCAATAATCATACCAATACTGCAAAAAATACTACTACCAAAGAATATAGGTTTCATAAAAGAGATATATTCAGCTGTTAAATGAAGTAATTGATAGAGACTACCCCAAACTAAAATATAAAAAACATTAAAAAGAATCATAAAAAAAAGGATCAGAAATAATGTCGCTTTAGCTTGATGTATTAAATAAGCTATTCGTCCTTTACTGCAATTAGGACATATACTAATAATCCTTTCGTCAGGTTTAGTTAAAGCATAAAGTTCATAATGATCTTCTTGCCACTGCGCTATAACAGCAACTTTTTCACCCGCTTGAAAAGGGCAATCACCTATCCAACCTCGATAAATAACACCATCAATTTGAACATTAACAAAATTAGCCTTAATTAAAAAAGGATTAACTTTTTCTGCTAAGAAGCTTTTTTTAAATTTCTCAAAATCAAATTCAAGAGATGCAGCATTAATAGAAGGCTCTTTTGCTAATAAGCTTTTTTTAAATTCCTTAAAATCAAACTCAAGAGATGCTGTATCAATAGAAGAATTAACTTCTTTTGCTAAGAAATCTTTTTTTAATTCCTCAAAATTATACTCAGGAGATAAATCATTAATATAAGTATTAATGATCCTATTTTTAAGTTCGCTTTTAGGTACGAATTCGAAATAATTATACTCTTCTTCTAAATCTATACGCTCAATTATTCCTTTAATGCAGACAAATTCAGTCTCCCAGCTCGGTAGAACAGGATAAGTGGGTTGATGGCGCCAAGAACGACTGACGATCTTATTTTGAATTTTGTAGAACTGTTTAATACTCATAACAACATATTTATCTATACAACTTCTGCTATTATAAATTGTTTTTAACTAAAATCCTCTAATTAACTTAAATTAGCTGGCTTAATTTATGAGCAATAAAAGATAAAAATTTAAGCAAACAAATTTATTTTTTGTGGATAACTCTGTGACAAACAACGATCATAAGCTGTTATGATCGCATTAATAACCTTAATTGAAGTCAATGTTGTGGATAAATAAGAGAGTTATAAACAAGTTTAATTAAAAAAAGATCCGATCAATTAACAGAATTAACTGATCAATAAGATCATATAAAATAAACATAAAAACCAGTTATCAACAAAAAGGATCCAAGCTAATAATAGTAAAAATAAAAAGATCATATAAAAGATCTTATTTAATTTAGATCGCGATCAAAATAGATCATTTGACGTAATAAAAAAGATGCGTAAAATTCGTAACACTAAATAAAACCAAATCATCTGATCAAAAATAGTGATCATCTATCAGTAATATAAAAAACGAGGCTTTATATGTTTTATCCAGATCTTTTTGATGTCATCATTGTTGGTGGAGGTCATGCCGGAACTGAAGCTGCAATGGCATCAGCAAGAATGGGCCGAAAAACATTACTTTTAACGCATAATATCAATACATTAGGACAAATGTCTTGTAATCCAGCTATTGGTGGTATTGGTAAAGGTCACTTAGTAAAAGAGATTGATGCTATGGGCGGATTAATGGCGCAAGCTATAGATCTTGCAGGGATCCAGTTTCGGATCTTAAATAGCAGTAAGGGGCCAGCGGTAAGAGCAACACGTGCTCAAGCGGATCGATCCTTATATCGTAAAGTAATAAGAACTACACTGGAAAACCAAGAAAACCTAATGTTGTTTCAACAATCTGTTGAAGATGTGATCATTGAAAACGATCAGATCACAGGTGTTGTTACCCAAATGGGTGTCTCTTTTAAAGCAAAAGCTGTAGTACTTACAACTGGTACCTTTTTAGATGGTAAGATCCATATAGGTTTAGATAATTATAGTGGTGGTAGAACTGGCGATCCCGCTTCTATCGGTTTGTCTAAATCTTTACATCAATATCCATTTAGAATGGGACGATTAAAGACAGGAACACCACCACGTATTGATGCCAGAACAATAGACTTTTCTAAATTAGGCACTCAATATGGCGATGATCCAGTGCCAGTATTTTCATTTTTAGGCGATGCGAAACAGCATCCTAGACAGATCCCTTGTTATATAACAAGTACTAATGAAACAACCCATGAGATCATTCGCAATAGCTTAGATCGAAGTCCTATGTACACAGGTGTGATTGAAGGTGTTGGCCCGCGATATTGTCCGTCTATTGAAGATAAAATAATGCGTTTTGCTGATCGTAATTCTCATCAGATCTATTTAGAACCAGAAGGGTTAGATAGTAATGAGATTTATCCTAATGGGATCTCGACCAGTTTACCTTTTGACACACAATTAGCTTTTGTTCGTAGTATGAAAGGACTAGAAAACGCGAATATCGTAAGACCGGGTTATGCGATTGAATATGATTATTTTGATCCGCGTGATCTTAAACCAACTTTAGAAAGTAAAGTGATCAAAGGTTTATTTTTAGCTGGTCAAATAAATGGTACTACCGGCTATGAAGAAGCAGCTGCTCAAGGTATGTTAGCAGGTTTAAATGCAGCAAGATTTGTATATGATCAAGATCAATGGTTCCCTACTCGTGATCAAGCTTATCTAGGAGTATTAGTTGATGATCTTTGTACTTTAGGCACTAACGAACCTTACCGTATGTTTACTTCGCGTGCTGAATATCGCTTAATGTTACGTGAAGATAATGCCGATATTCGTTTGACTGAAATCGGCCGACAATTAGGCATGGTTGATGATTATCGTTGGCAACGATTTAATGAAAAATTTGAAGCTATTGAACAAGAAAGAGCCCGTCTTCGTGATATCTGGGTTCATCCTCATATTGAAACCATTGACGAAGTGAATGCTGTTTTAAGTGCTAATCTCACCAAAGAGGCCAATGGTGAAGAGTTGCTTAAACGCCCTGAAATGAGCTATAAAACACTACAATCATTATCGCTTTTTGCGCCTGGTTTAACTGATACTCAAGCTGCTGAACAAGTTGAGATACAAGTAAAATATGATGGTTATATAAAATTACAGATTGAAGAAATTGAAAGACAAAAAAGAAATGAAGAAACCCTTATTCCTGAGCACATTGATTATGGTGAAATATCAGGGTTATCTAATGAAGTCGTTGCTAAATTAAAACAGCATAAACCTGTTTCAATTGGCCAAGCTTCACGTATTTCTGGCATTACACCAGCGGCAATTTCAATGTTATTAGTTTATTTAAAAAAGAAAAACTATGTTAAAAAAGAAACTCATTAATCTTATTGATCAAACGGATCTTTCGATCACTTCTCAACAAATTGATCTATTGATCCATTATGTTGAAATGCTTAATAAATGGAATAAAGCTTACAATTTAACCGCAGTGCGCGATCCTAGTGAAATGTTAATTAAACATATTATGGATAGTTTAGTTGTTTCGCCTTATTTAGTTGGCAATACTTTTATTGATGTGGGAACAGGCCCTGGATTACCAGGGATCCCTTTAGCAATAATAAATCCTGATAAACAATTTGATCTGGTGGATAGTTTAGGTAAAAGAATTCGTTTTTTAAAACAAGTTCAATTTGAATTAAAATTAACTAATATTCAACCTATTCAAAGTCGTATAGAAGAATATAATGAGAAAAAATTTGATGGAGTCATTAGCCGAGCATTTGCTTCTTTGCAAGATATGCTAACTTGGTGTAAACATCTTCCTAATCAGCAAGGATCATTTTACGCATTAAAAGGTAGCGATCTTGATGTGATCCCTGAAGGGTTTACTCTTAAACAAAATATTAAACTGACTATTCCGGAGTTAAATGCTGAACGACGATTAATGATCATTCAGTAAAGGTAAAATTGATCTAAAAAATGATTAGATCAATTTTTACGACGTTTTAAATAATCTTTAATACCATCAACTATTGCTTTAGATACTTGATTTTGGAAGGAAGCAGTCTTAAGTTTTTGTTCTTCATTGATATTACTAATAAAGGCTGTTTCAACTAAAACTGATGGAATATCTGGTGCTTTTAATACTGCAAAACCAGCTTTTTCAATTGATGGTCTATGTAGTTTATTTACTTTCTTCATTCGGTTTAAAATAGCTGTACCTAATAATACCCCATTAGACAACGTTGTTTTTTGTACTAAATCTAAAATCGTATTATCTAAATATTTATCACCACTTCTACTCACCCCACCTATTTGATCGGCATTATTTTGGGTTTGAGCTAAATAACTGGCTGCTGAACTACTAGCTCCACGGGTAGATAACGCAAATACTGATGATCCTTTAACTGAGCGATTAGCAAAAGCATCAGCATGGATAGAAATAAATAGATCTGCATGTAAAGATCGTGCTTTCGCCACACGAACATTTAAAGGTATAAACACATCTTCCTTACGAGTCATATAGACTTTTACATTAGGTTCTTTTTTGAGCAAATTGTAAGTGCGGCGTGCAATTTGCAACACTATATCTTTTTCCCGAGTTTTTTTATAACCAATAGCGCCAGGATCTTCACCTCCATGGCCAGGATCAAGCATAACGATAATAGGTGAATTTTTCTTCTTATTAGATGATTTTATTTGTGATTGTTTTTTATTTAGCTCGCCTTTTTGATACTCTTCTAAGAGTGCTAAAAGCGGATCATCATCAGTTACAGCTGGTTTAGAAGGATAAAGATCAACGACTAATCGATGTTTGAATTCAGCAATCGGTGGTAATGTAAATGTATTTGGATCGATACCTTGTTTTAATTCAATCATCAAACGAACAGTTTTGGGATCTAACTGCAATGTCCGAATAGATTTAATAAAAGGATCTCGACTTAGTACTTTTGTTGAAATCGTTTTTAGTGTTGGATTTAAATTGAGATTATCAATATCAATAACAATACGATCGGGGTTGTGTAACTTTGCATGTTTATAGTTAAGTTTTGCGTTCGATTCTAACGTTATTCGTGTATAAGTTGATGATGGCCAAACACGCACAGCAATAATCTGAGCCATTGATGCAGCAAAACCAACCCGCGTGACAGACAATAAACAAGTTGCCATAATGCCTTTAATCAAAAAGCGTTTTGTTGGACTAAATGTTTTTGACATACTTAAACACTTATATTGTTAATAATATTAATAGGCTAAGAATAATAACATAAAATAAATAGAATGATTATTATAATTAGTTGTTTTTTCGATAAATTAATTACTAATTGTTTATTTTTTATATATAAAGTAATAAATATAGTTTTTTATATTTATTATAGACCCTACAATCACAAAGGATTACAATATGGCTCGCTAAAATCGCGGATTTAAACCCGTTTTCATTTTAACAATTAAATATAGCTGAGTTATTGATGAGCAAAAAATTACATATCAAAACTTGGGGCTGCCAAATGAACGAATATGATTCAACTAAAATGGCAGATCTCCTTGAATCCACCCATGGTTTAACCTTAACAGAAAATGCCGAAGAAGCAGATATTTTATTATTAAATACCTGTTCTATTCGAGAAAAAGCCCAAGAAAAAGTTTTTCACCAACTAGGTCGTTGGAAAAATTTAAAACAACATAATCCTAATATTATTATAGGTGTTGGTGGTTGTGTAGCGTCACAAGAAGGTGCCCATATTCGTAAACGAGCGCCTTTTGTTGATATTATTTTTGGACCACAAACTTTTCACCGTTTGCCAGATATGATTGAACAGATCCGCAGTGGTAATGGTCAGCATGTTGTTGATGTTAGTTTTCCTGAAATTGAAAAATTTGACCGTCTACCTGAACCACGTAGTGAAGGCCCAACGGCATTTGTATCCATAATGGAAGGATGTAACAAATACTGTACTTATTGTGTGGTACCTTACACTCGTGGTGAAGAGGTAAGTAGACCTTGTGATGATGTAATTTATGAAATTGCTCAGTTAGCAGAACAAGGTGTTCGTGAAGTGAATTTATTAGGGCAAAACGTAAATGCCTATCGCGGACCAACCTTTGATGGTGATATCTGTTCTTTTGCTGAATTATTACGTTTAGTTGCTGCTATTGATGGTATTGATCGTATTCGTTTTACCACTAGCCATCCAATTGAATTTACAGATGACATTATCGATGTTTATCGTGATACGCCTGAACTGGTTAATTTTTTACATTTACCTGTACAAAGTGGTTCTGATCGCGTATTGAATTTGATGAAACGAACTCATACTGCAATTGAATATAAATCAATTATTCGTAAATTACGTAAAGTTCGCCCAGATATTCAAATCAGTTCTGATTTTATTGTTGGTTTCCCTGGTGAAACTCAAGAAGATTTTGAACAAACTATGAAATTAATCGCTGATGTTAATTTTGACTTAAGTTATAGTTTTGTCTATTCAGCTCGTCCAGGTACGCCTGCTGCAGAAATGGAAGATAATGTTTCTGAAGAAGAGAAAAAACAACGGCTCTATATTCTTCAAGAGCGAATCAATCAACAAGCTATGCAATTTAGTCGTCGCATGTTAAATACCGTACAACGTATTTTAGTTGAAGGTCCATCTAAAAAGGATCTTATGGAATTAACCGGCCGAACTGAAAACAATCGAATTGTTAATTTTGCTGGACATCCAGATATGATTGGTAAATTTGTTGATGTTGAAATTACCGATGTTTATCCTAACTCATTGCGTGGTAAAGTAGTGAGAACTGAAGATCAGATGGATCTACGGGTTAGTGAATCACCAATATCAGTTATTTCCCGAACTCGTAAAGAAAATAATTTAGGCGTTGGTATTTATCAACCATAATTATACAAATAGTGGTGTAATTTAATTAATAATAAAGATGGTAATTTATAAATAAGGAATATTAAGTGTTTATTATATTTGGTACAAAAGGACGTGAAGTTAATGAACATACAGGACCATTTAATTGCCCGAACTGTTGTGCACAGCAAAATATTGCTGGTGATAAAAAACAACATCAGTATACGCAAATAAAGGTAGCCAAATATTTTACGCTATTTTTTATTCCTATTTTTAGTTTTCAAACTTTAGGTCGATATATTAAATGCCAACACTGTAATTCTGATTTTAATGAAAATGTTTTAACTTATATTCCACCTACATTTGAACAGCAAGTAGCATCTTATGTCGAGCAAGAGTTAAAAAGTGGTACACCTATCACGATGGTTATCAATAAGTTGAAAAGCCAAGGGCTCGATAATAATCAAGCAACTAGTGCTGTGAATAATGTAGTTGGTGACAACATAGTGACTTGTCATCATTGCCATATGGATTTTTTAAAAGGTGTTGAAAAATGTTCTTTATGTGAAGAGCGTATTTGATCATTAACCTGAATAATTAGAGGACTTATCATTGAATATTACGACCCATGAAACCGTGCTAGAGCCAGCAGATAATCAGCGACTTAATAGTCTTTGTGGTCCTTATGATGACAATATTAAACAACTTGAACGTCGTTTAGGGATTGAAATAAATCACCGTGGTAATCTCTTTGCCATCACTGGTGATACCATTTGTGTAAAAGCTGCATCAGAAATATTACAATCGCTTTATAAGCAAACTAAACAAAAAGATAATATTATCGATATTGAGCCAGAGCAGATACATTTAGCTATTAAAGAATCTGGTGCTTTAGAAAAAGCTAAAGAGCATCTTCCTGCGTATGTTGATCTGCATGGTAGTAAGCAAGTCATGATAAAAACCAAACGTGGAGTAATAAAACCACGTACACCTAATCAGGCTCAATATATTGCTCATGTATTAGATTATGATATTTCTTTTGGTATTGGTCCGGCTGGTACCGGAAAAACCTATTTAGCGGTAGCCGCAGCGGTTGATGCACTAGAAAAACAGCAAATTAGACGTATCGTTTTAACTCGCCCTGCGGTTGAAGCCGGCGAAAAACTAGGTTTTTTACCTGGTGATTTAAGTCAAAAAGTCGATCCTTATTTACGTCCACTTTATGATGCATTGTTTGAAATGCTTGGTTTTGAAAAAGTTGAAAAACTAATCGAAAAAAGTGTTATTGAAGTTGCTCCATTAGCCTATATGCGTGGGCGTACTCTTAATGATGCCTTTATTATTCTTGATGAAAGCCAAAATACCACAATAGAGCAAATGAAGATGTTTTTAACGCGTATTGGTTTTAATTCTAAAGCGGTCATCACTGGTGATATTACGCAAATTGATTTACCTCGTCACCAAAAATCAGGATTACGCCATGCCATCGAAGTATTAAGCGAAGTTGATGATATTAGTTTTAATTTTTTCAAGAGTGAAGATGTCGTTCGCCATCCTGTCGTAGCTAGAATTGTTAATGCTTATGAAAAATGGGAACAACAAGAACACAAGCAACAACAGTTATAAACAGAATTTAGAGGAGCTATATTATCTCTATTTCAGGTAAAACAAAAAAGGGCAATATTCGCGATCACTCAGCAGAAACAAACTTATTTTTGCGTAGGGCGTTGTTTGCATTTGTGGTAATTATTCTATTAATTTTTGTGTTATTAGCCAATTTAGCTGATCTACAAATTTCAAACTTTAGTTATTACAGTACCAAATCAAACAACAATCGTATTGAAATTATCCCTATTCCTCCTAGTCGCGGTATGATTTATGATCGTAATGGTACACCATTGGCGATAAATAATATTACCTATCAACTTAATATTGTTCCTGATAAAACCAAAAACCTTAATGAACAGTTTGAACAGTTAAAAATGATTGTTGATTTAACTGATGAAGATATTGAGAATTTCCAAAAGGAACGCCGTAATTATCGGGCTCATCGACCTGTGCCACTAAAAGAAAATCTAACCGAAAAACAAATAGCACGTTTTATTGTTGATCAGCATCGTTTTCCATTTGTGTCGATTGTTAAAATTCAACATCGATATTATCCATATGGCGCTTCACTTACCCATATTCTTGGCTATATCTCTAAAATAAATACTCAAGATAAACAACGTTTAGAAGAAGAAAATAAAGCCAGCGATTATGTGGCTACTTTCAATATTGGTAAAATGGGGATTGAACGGTATTACGAAGATGTCTTACATGGTACGGCTGGTAATGAAAAAGTTGAAGTAAATAGCCGAGGTCGTATTGTTCGCTTACTTGAACAACATCCACCACAAGCTGGTGAAGATATCTATTTATCCATCAACCTTAAATTACAACTCTATATTGAATCACTACTTACTGGACGAAAAGCATCAGTTGTTGCTATTGATCCCAATAATGGTGAAGTATTAGCAATGGTGTCTAGCCCTAGTTATGACTCAAATGATTTTGTTGGTGGTATTTCCAGTAAAAAATATAGTGAGTTACTTAATGATCCAAGTAAACCACTATTTAACCGAGCTTTACTTGGTGCTTACCCTCCTGCTTCAACGGTAAAACCATTTATTTCGATAGCCGCTTTAAGTGAAGGTGTCGTTTCACCGAAAAGTGTGGTTAATGATCCTGGCTGGTGGCAATTACCCGGTACAGAAAGACGTTATCGAGATTGGCTAAAATGGGGGCACGGCCATGTTGATGTATTACGAGCAATTGAAGAATCGGTAGATACCTATTTTTACCAAGTTGCTTATGATATGGGTATTGATCGCCTAAATTTATGGATGACTAAGTTTGGTTATGGTGAGCGTACCGGCATTGATATTTCGGCTAATGAAGAGACTCGTGCGGTTATGCCAAGTCGGGAATGGAAATTGAAGCGCCATAAAAAATCTTGGTTACAAGGTGACACCATTCCAGTTGGTATAGGTCAAGGTTATTGGACTGCCACACCTATGCAAATGGCTAAAGCCTTAACCACATTAATTAATAATGGTAAAACTTTTACGCCGCACTTTTTACTCTATAAAAAAAGTGACATTATTAATACTAATCAGAATCAGCCAACTATTGATCCCGAAAAATATGTTGAACCTAATAGCCTAGTTGATGTTAATCCAGCCTATTGGGCATTAGCTAAAGAAGGTATGCATCGAGTTATGTTTGGTGCTCGAGGTACTGCACGTAAAGTTTATGCTGGTGCTAAATATCAAGCGGCAGGTAAGTCAGGTACCGCTCAAGTTTATGGTTTAAAAGAAAACGAAACTTATAATGCCCATAAAATACCCGAACATTTACGTGACCATGCCTTATTTATCGCTTATGCACCTTATGATAAACCGAAAATAGCGCTAGCTATAGTCCTTGAAAATGGTGGCGGTGGTAGCTCCAATGGCGGTGCAGTAGCCCGTAAAATATTGGATTATTATCTTGAGGGTGATAACTCAACAGAATTAGATGATGCATCATCATCGACGACAGGACATGAAGATTAATTATGAACAATATTAAGAAATCTTTTTGGCAAAAGATACATATCGATCCCCTTTTTTGCTTATTTATAACCTTACTACTTGGTTATAGCCTTTATATTTTATGGAGTGCTAGTGGCCAAAATGTAGATATGATGCAAAAACGAGTAATCCAAATAATTCTTGGTTTTTTTGTGATGATTGTTTTTGCCCAAATTTCACCGCGAAGCTATGAACAGTGGGCACCTTATCTCTATATTGCCTGTATTATTATATTACTATTAGTTGATATTTTCGGTTATACCAGTAAAGGTGCTCAACGTTGGTTAGATTTAGGCGTCATTCGTTTTCAACCGTCAGAAATTGCTAAAATTGCTGTACCATTAATGGTAGCTAAGTTTATTCATCGTGACGGCTGCCCACCACCGCTTAAAACAACTTTGCAAACTTTAGCTATTATTGGTGTACCTACCTTATTAGTAGCAATGCAACCCGATTTAGGAACGGCTATTTTAATTATTATGTCGGGTATTTTTATTATATTTTTAGCTGGGATTAACTGGCGATTTATTCTTGTTGCTTTGATATTGATAGCCATATTTTTACCGATTATGTGGTTTTATTTAATGCATGATTATCAACGTGAACGAGTATTAACATTATTTAATCCTGAGCGTGATCCTAATGGTGCTGGCTATCATATCTTGCAATCGAAAACCGCGATAGGATCGGGGGGAATATGGGGTAAAGGTTGGCTTGAAGGTACGCAATCTCAGCTAGAATTTTTACCGGAAAGACATACTGACTTTATCTTTTCAGTTATCGCTGAAGAGTTTGGCTTTATTGGCTCTATTGTTTTGTTAGTCTTGTTTTTATGCTTAATTATACGTGGATTAATTATTGCTGCTCAGGCACAAACGACGTTTGGACGAATACTGTCTGGTGGTTTGATTTTGGTATTTTTTGTCTATGTATTTATTAATATCGGTATGGTCAGTGGAATCTTACCAGTAGTTGGTGTACCATTACCTCTAATAAGTTATGGTGGCTCTTCTCTGGTCGTTTTAATGGCAAGTTTTGGCATTATGATGTCTATTCACACTCATCGATACATGTTATCTAAAAACATTTAACGGAATTTTTATAAATGAAAAAGAAATTAAAATTATCTTTTGGCTTATTGGCGCTTGCAATATGTTCTTCTGCCTCTGCAGAGATGGCTTTTCCTATTCCAGCTATCCCTCAATTAGATGCAGAAGCCTATATTTTAATCGATGCCAAATCAGGCGAAATCCTAGCGCAATATAATGCTGAACAACAACGCGATCCAGCAAGCTTAACTAAAATGATGACAAGTTATGTTGTTGGTCAAGCATTAGAATCAGGCCGTATTAAAAATGATGATATGGTACTGGTGAGTAAAGATGCATGGGCAACCGGTAATCCTGTTTTAAAAGGTTCATCATTGATGTTTTTAGAGGTTGGTAAAACAGTTTCGGTTGCTGATTTGAATAAAGGTATCATTATTCAATCGGGTAATGATGCATGTATCGCTATGGCTGAACATGTTGCTGGTAGTCAGGGTGCTTTCGTTAATTTAATGAATGAATATGCCAAAAAAATAGGTTTGCAACATACCCATTTTGAAACGGTACATGGTCTTGATGCGCCAGGACAGTATACAACAGCTAAAGATATGGCACTATTAGGTCAAGCTTTGATTCGTGACTTACCAACTGAATATGCTATCTATAAAGAAAAAGAGTTCACCTATAACCTGTCTAAACCACAATTGAATCGCAATGGTTTACTTTGGGATACAACTTTAAACGTAGATGGTATTAAAACCGGTCATACGAATGCTGCTGGTTATAACCTTGTTGCATCAGCGGTTGATGGTAATACCCGTTTAATTTCAGCCGTGCTTGGTGGCCGAACCTTTAAAGGTCGTGAAGAAGAGAGTAAAAAATTACTCACTTGGGGATTCCGATTCTTTGAAACGGCTAATCCAGTTAAGCCTAATGCGCCATTAGTGACAGAGTCAGTTTGGTATGGCGATCAAAACAAAGTAAATTTAGGGACTATTAATGGTGCTTATATTACTGTGCCAAAAGGCCGTTCAGCTGATGTTAAAGTACAATACACCATTGATGATTACATCTATGCGCCAATTATCAAAGGTGCTGCGGTTGGTAAAATTCAATTTTTATTAGATGATAAAGTGATCAACGAACAACCTTTAGTTGCCCTTGAAAATGTTGAAGAAGCAGGCTTCTTTGGAAATATTTGGGATTGGATAAGCTTACAATTCCATAAATTATTTAATTAATTTTTAAGTTATAATTAACTTGAACCGTTGTGTAACGCAAAGCTACACAGCGGTTTTTTTATTATCTCGTATAAGCAACTATTAGTTATATACATGATTAATAACCTTTAATGTTAAGGCTAAAAAACCCCGTTCCTCAAAATTTTTGTTAAAAGATACCCCTGAATTTTATTAAGCTTAATTGGCTTAATTATTGGTGGTTGCAAGATAGATTAAAATTTGCGAAGTGGTTGAAAATATCTGTTCTAAAATAAATTCAATAAATGAAGGCAAGGTGGAAAATAAATAACTTAACATCATTAAGCCACATAATAAGGTGAGTGGATAGCCAACTACAAAAATTGATAACTGAGGGGTAATTCTATTTAATAGCCCTAATGACAAATTAATAATCAGCAATAACGTCATTAATGGTAATGCCAACATAACGCCATTACTAAATAATAGACCGGTTGTTTCGATTAAGGCTAAGTGACCGTTGGCCTTTAAAGGTGAAACGCTAATAGGAATAATCTCAAAGCTGTTAGCTAATCCATACAGTAACCATAGATGGCCATCTAAGCTGAGAAATATCAACAAGGCAATAATGTTAATTAAACGTGACAGTACAGAAGTAGATGGTCCACCAATAGGATCATAAAAGGTCGCCATGCCTAACCCCATTTGCATACCAATTAATTCACCGGCAAATCTTACCGTTAAAAAAGTAAGTTGTATGGTAAAACCGATTATGATGCCAATCATGATTTGCTGGGCAATAACCCAGATACCGAGTAATGAATAAAGAGTAAGGTTGTCGTCTAACTTTGGTAACGGTAATAAAATGACGATCAGCACTGCTAAACCAATTTTTAACCGATTTGGCACCTCTTTTTCACCGACAATAGGTGCGACCATAATTAGCGCTAAAATACGGGTAAAAGGCAGAAAACTTGATCGAACCCAAGCAAAAAAATCAATATTAAACAGATCGTGAATCGAGGAGTACATTAAGGTTAACTAGTTAAGTTAGGAATATCAGTAATAACCAGACGGATATAATCGATCATAGTTGTCAGCATTGAGGGGCCTAAAATGATTAATACTAACACCACCGCTAAAATCTTAGGAATAAAAGATAAGGTCATTTCATTAATTTGGGTTGCAGCTTGTAACAAACTGATAATTAACCCAGTGACTAAGGCTGCGAGTAATAAAGGGCCTGCAAGTGATGCGGCAATTTTGATTGCTTGAATGGCAAAATGGCTAATATATTCAGAAGGCATATAATCCCTTTACTGTTGGCGTTAATTAAAAAAGCTTTGTGCTAATGAACCTAACAATAAATGCCAGCCATCAGCTAATACAAACAACATAATTTTAAAAGGTAGTGATACTGTTGCTGGTGGTACCATCATCATCCCTAATGCCATTAATGTACTGGCAACAACTAAATCAATGACTAAAAAAGGAATAAACAGAGTAAAGCCAATTTGAAAAGCGGTTTTAAGTTCACTAACCACAAAAGCGGGGACTAAAACTCGTAGCGGGGTATCTTCACGGGTTTGAATATCATCAGTATGGGACATATTAACAAATAGCGTTAAATCACTTTCACGAGTTTGACTCAACATAAATTCACGCAGTGGTTTGCTTGCCTGCGTCAAACTTTGTTGCATAGTGATTTGTTGTTGTGAATAGGGAAGATAAGCATCTTGATATATTTTATCCAATGTTGGTGACATAATAAAAAATGTCATAAATAGTGCAATACCCAAAATTAATTGATTAGGTGGTGCTGATTGGGTACCAAGAGCACTACGTAATAGCCCTAACACAATAATAATACGAGTAAAACTCGTCATTAATAATAATATAATTGGGATAAAAGTTAGTAGGGTTAAAAAAACTAAAGTTTCAACTGGTAATGACCAAGTTTGCCCTTCTGGTAGTGAGGTTTGAGTAACAATTGTTAACGGTGATAATTCAGCATAACTATATTGGCTGGCCAGCAATAAGCTAAATAAAATAACAAGTTTTAACCGCACAATTAATCACACCTTTTTACTGTTTAACACAGATCTTAATATCTGATTGAACAGATTATTTTTTGACTGTTGTTCAACGTCAGCTGGCTCTGCGAATAACATTTCAGTACGTTGTTCATTGATAGTATGGAGTAAAGTCATTTGTTGTGCTGTAACCCCGACCACCAGTAATTGATGATCAACATAAACCAGCATAATGCGATCTTTGGCATTTATATTGTAAGTTGCTTTAACATCAATGAATTGCTTAGTAGATTTTTGCCAACCTAACCGTTTTATTAGCCAGATTAAAACGAAAATAATGGTGATGACACTAAAAAAGGCTATTCCTATTTGGCTATATAAACTTGATTCAGCAGGAATAGACGAAAAGTTTTGTATACCGGAGTTGATAGTTGATTCGCTCATGGTTATCTCATTAATGTTTATTAACGACTTAATCTACGTACCCGTTCTGATGGGGTAATAATATCGGTAATTCGTACACCATAATTGTCACCCACCACCACGATCTCGCCTTGCGCAATTAAGTAACCGTTAATTAAAATATCTAATGGCTCACCAGCTAAACCATCTAAGGCGATAACTGAGCCTTGAGTTAAATTTAATAGATCTTTAATGGCCATTTTGGTGCGGCCAAGTTCAACACTTAAATTAACCGGAATATCTAAAATAAGATTAATATCTTGTTCTTTTACATTTGACGGTTGGGGAGAAAGGGTTTCAAAAATAGCTTCTGTCGTTACCGATTCTTCATCAGTTAAGTTAGTTGCTTGGCTATCATCACTGTTATTTGGCATATCACTCATTGAACACTCCTTCATTCAATTGTTCTAATACAGGGTTGCTTATTTGCTCTACTTGAATTGCATATTGTTTATTTACACTACCATATTGGCCTTTTAAAACCGGTACGCCACCAATAGTGGCATCTAGGCTGGTTGGTTTTTCAATATCTAAAATGTCGTTTACTTTTAATGCTAATAATTTGGCAACAGTTGTTTGAATATTTGTAAAATTAGCGACTAACTCAACCGTTGATTGTTTAATACCGCTAGTGAGGGAACTCATCCAGACATTATCATCTTGATGGGTTTGACTTTCGATCGGTGGTTTAATTAATAGCTCTTTGATAGGTTCAACCATTGTATATGGAATGCATATGCAGAAAGTTGCTTTAAAGCTTCCAATTTCAATTAAAAAGGTGGACGTTAACACAACATCATCGGGAGAGCTGGTGATATTAGTAAATTTACTCTCAACTTCAGAACGAATATATTCAGTTTCAATACTGTATACGTCAATCCATGAATTTTGATATGTAGTTAAAGCAAGATCTAATACTCGTCTAATAATTTCTTGTTCGGTATGAGTAAATTCACGTCCTTCCGTTTCCATATTGGTGGTATGTCCATCACCGCCAAAAAGCGTATCAACAACAATAAATACCAGTTCTGGTGAAAAAGAAAATAAGCAGCTTCCCCGTAAAGGATTAAGATGAACTAAATTTAAATGGTACGTTGCCGAAATATGCGAAAACTCTTTAAATGTTTTTGGCTCAATTGGCGAGGTAATAACATCCGTGTTACGACGTAATAAATTAAATAAACCAATTCGAAATTGACGAGCAAAGCGTTCATTAATGATTTCTAATGCTGTTAGTCTTTCAGGGATAAAACTATGTTTAACTGATATATCATAAGGTTTTACTTCAGTCCGTTTGCTTTGCTGTGATTGATAATTTTGCACAATATTTTTTTCAATACTGGCAGCATTATTCGGTGAATGTTTAGTTAAAGATTCACTTTTATCGCTAGTAGATTGAAGCTTATCAGACATGATAATTACCTTATAATGAAATCAGTGAATAATACTTCATCAATTTTTACTGAATGTTTGGCATCGTATTGACGTGATAATGCTGTTTTTATTTGCTCTTGTAATTCGAGTTTGCCAGACTCTTTTTTCAAATTATTGACATATTGTTTTGAGGTTAACAGCAATACATCACTTCTTACTTCAGGCAAATATTCTAATAATACCGTTTTTTGATCTTCATCTTCGACACGTAACACCATACCAACATATAGAATTTTATTGATATCTAAATTATCTTCAGAAGGTGGTAATGTAATGGTAAATGGTTTTAAGGTTAAAAAAACTGGTGATGAAACTTGAGGTTCTTGATGAGTGTGCGTCGTATTTTTAGCTTGATTTTCGAACCATAAATAAGCTGCTGAACCTATTGCGAGTAAGGTAATTAGAATAAGTATTAGGTTTAAAATTCTTACTTTTTTATTGGTGGTTTGCATATTTATTATTGTCTCAATGAAAATTAACGAAAGATTTGTAGCTATTTAAATAACCAAAAATTACCAAAATAATAAATCATGCCGTAAGAATTAATCGGAAGAATAGGCAATAAAAATATTATCTATTCAACCTTTTTAATATTAAGTTATCAAAGTTAAACACAGCGATAAGCCTAGATATCAATCATTTTATAAACATTGTCATAACCGTTATTTAGGCAAAAATACTTAATCCTGATTGAACAACCTCAGTATGATGATCAATTTTTTGTTGAATTGGATTGATATCATCTAATAGTTGTTCTGTTTCAAATTGTTGTGGTTGTTGATAAGAAGATGACTGTTTAGAATCATTCATCATTGAAAAATCACTAATGTTAGTGTGTTGTAAAGTGATACCTTGTTGTTCCAATGAGGTTCTTAACATGGGGAGTGCTGATTCTAACACACCCTTAACCATATTATGCGCAACCGCCATGTGCAGATCGATTTTGTCATCAATCATGGCTAATTTAATATGTAATGAACCTAGTTCTTGTGGATTTAATTTTATTTCGGCATTTTGAATACCTTGTCTACTGATCAAACAAATTTGTTCGTTTAAAGACGCTTGCCACTTACTAATATCCATGGGCATCGGTAAATTTAAGTTTAAGATGGTTGGATTTGTTGTAGAGGTTGGCGGATTAAATAACGATGATTGGCCATTTAGATCTATTGATAAAGCCATTTCTGATGGTGTATTAGTCAAATTAGTAGTAAACAATTTATCTGTCAGAGTTGACGCTAAATCAGTTTGATGATCATTGCTATGATTATTTATCAGCGTATCTGTTGACTGTGTTTGATTAATACTCAAATGTGCATTTTTTATCGTTTGTGGCTGATTATTTTCCCAAGCTAATAAATGACTAGGATTTGGTTTATTGGTTTTGTTGATTAATTGCTCACTGTAATTAATTGAGGCAATAATTTCGGCAGCTTTTTCATCAATATTGATGCGCTGTTTGATATCATCAGTACATTGTGTATCCAACTTTGGATCAATCATGGTTGGATTAGCTTCTAATAATAGTTTAGTTTCATATATTGGTTGATTTTTCGGTTGAGCATCCGATTGTCTATTTTGCTGTATATCCTCTTGCTGATTGAGTGGCATAGAAAATAGTATGAACAACTCTTCACTTTCCATTCGTTCTTTCTGCTCTAACTCATTGTCTTTTAAGCTTGCAGCATTAACGTGATTATTATTATCACTTCGCCATTGCTGTTTTTCGGTAAGTTGTAATAATTTTTGGAAAAAATCATCATCAAGAATAGATAACTGGTTGTCGTTCAATTCAAATTGTTGAGATGAGATTAATGGAATATCGCTAAACTGATTAATATTCATTCAATGTTCTCCTTGCTATCTGCTGCTGAGCAAATTCATCGGTTAATTTTTGTTGTAAACGACTCTGTTGTAGTAACAGTTTTTTATGTTGTTTATCTAATAATGTAGTATAAGTATTTAGGCTTTTTTGTGATTGATTAAGCTCATTGGTGATCTGCTTTTGTTTTATATCTAAAGTTAATAGTAGTTTTTTTTGTTGAGCTATACCTTGTTCAATAGCTGTAATAAAAGCATTAAAATTATTTAATTCCGATCCCTTAATGCCACTGGATAAAGCATTATTTAGCCGTTGTTGGTACTCGTGATAATAATCATTTAATACATTTAGTTGTGATTGTGCATTACGTTTATTTTCGTGTGCATGTTTTAATTTAATCAATTTTTCATCAACTGCTTTTTCAGCGAGCTTTTTTAACGTTATAAATGCAAATTTACCATGATGTTGATTGGCCATAATTCTTTCCTAATTTATCAGCGAGCAGCAACAATATTGATTAATTGTTGATAAGCGTCTTGATAACTACAATGCTCATTGATTCCTTGTTGTAAAAATTGCTGCATAGCTGGAAAAAGTGAGATAGCTTTATCTAATAATGGATCGGTTCCAGCTACGTAAGCACCAACATTAATCAAGTCCCGATTGCGCTGGAAACTTGAAAATAATTGTTTAAATAACCGTGATTTTTTTTCATTTTCTGGCGGGGTAAGATCGGTCATTACACGACTGATTGACGCTTCGATATCAATGGCTGGATAATGCCCCGATTCAGCTAGTGAACGTGATAACACTATATGACCATCAAGAATTGCCCTTGCTGAATCAGCAATAGGATCTTGTTGGTCGTCACCTTCGGTTAATACAGTATAAAAAGCAGTAATTGCACCTTTTCCTTTGGCATCATTACCTGCTCTTTCAACTAATGCTGGCAATTTTGCAAATACTGATGGTGGATAACCTTTGGTTGCCGGCGGTTCACCGATGGCTAAGGCTATTTCCCGTTGTGCCATGGCATAACGGGTTAGTGAATCCATGATCAGTAATACATTAAACCCTTGATCACGAAAATTTTCGGCAATTTTTGTGGCATAAGCTGCACCTTGTAGACGTAATAATGGCGATACATCGGCTGGTGCCGCGACAACTACTGAACGCGCTAAGCCTTCTTCACCAAGGATATTTTCGATAAAATCTTTTACTTCCCTGCCTCGTTCGCCAATCAGACCAACTACAATAATATCAGCTTTGGTATACCTAGCCATCATGCCAAGTAGTACACTTTTACCAACACCAGAACCGGCAAAAAGCCCCATTCGTTGACCTTGGCCAACGGTTAATAATGCATTGATAGCACGAATGCCGACATCTAATACTTGATGAATAGGTGTGCGAGTCAGAGGGTTTAGTGATTTATTGATTAATCCTTCATATTCAATATTTTCTGGTAAAGGTTTGCCATCCAATGGTTTGCCCATTGCATCAACTATTCGTCCTAATAACCCTGTACCAATAGGTAAAACTTTATGGCTAAAATGGGTTAAATCATATTGTGAGGTATATACTCTGGCATCAAGTAATATGCCATCGGTTGATTCAAATGGCATCAAATATAAGGTTTTACCATTAAAACCAATAACTTCACACTCAACGGCTTGTACTTTTCCATCTAATTGCCGTTCGACAAAGCAGTTAGAACCTAAAGGTAATTTTAAGCCCACGGCCTCTAAAACCAAGCCCGAAGCTTTAACTAAGCGACCATATTGACGGATTAACGATGTTGACTGTAATTTTTGTTGCGCACAATCAATTTTAGTCATCCATTGCCTACAAAAGTCCACCTTAATGTTCAACTCCATGTACATTATCTGAGATGATTTGCCAATGATGGGTTACACTGGCGTCGATCTCATTGGTTTGGGTAAATATTTTGCAACCCCCTAATTCGATATTGGCATCGGCTATAAACTGCCATTGCTGTGGTTGCAACTCATTATTCAGTTGTGGTTCAAGCCATAACAAGTCTGTTGGATTGATTCGTACTACAATTGGTGGGTTAACAATTGTATTTTGTTCAATTAATGATTTTATAATATGTAATAATTGTTTTTGTTTTACTTTTGATAATGAACCAACTGTTTTTTCGGCAGCAAGTAAAGCTAAGTCAAATAGCTTTGGTACAATTTTCTCATCAATTTGGCTAATCGATTGTTGAAAGCTGATTGCTAAATTTTTGATGGCATTTATGCTAGTTAGTTTTTCTGCCGTTAACTGGTGTTCTATTGTGTCCAGCCCTTCTTGGTGACCGAGAGTGAATCCTTGCTCATAGCCAGTCTGTTTGCCAATATTGAAACCTTCTTCTTTACCTAAATTAAAGCCTTCTTGGTATGCTTCATCTCTTGCTTGTTGTTTAATATTTTCGAGTTCTAGCAATATTGTCGGGCTATTAATATCAAAAGAGTCTTCATCTTGATCATCGTGGCTATCTGGCTCTAATGGTGGCGCAAATTCTTCCAACTCTTCTGGCTGTTGCTGGCTGGTTAATGGTGATAATTCGCTAAGTGCCAAATCTTGGAAATGAAATGGTTTCCAACTTACACTATTAGTATGATTATACATATTCATCATCACCACTTGTTAAGATCATCTCACCAGTTTCTGCTAAGCGCCGTGCAATAACCAAAATTTTCTTCTGTTCGGTTTCGACTTGCGACAAGCGAACTGGTGGTCTGTTTTCTAAATCTTCTCGTAATATTGAGGCAGCTCGTTGTGACATATTTGCTAATAGCTTGTCGCGTAGCGTTTCTGTTGCCCCTTTCATGGCGATGATTAAGGTTTCATTATCCACCTCTTTGAGTAGACGTTGGATACTTCTATCATCGACATCAATCAGATTTTCAAATAGGAACATTTCATCAATGATTTTTTGAGCAAGCTCATTGTCATAATCTCGTAATGCATTGATAACCAATTCTTCTTGTTGTGATTTCATCAGATTGATAATTTCTGCTGCGGTGCGGATGCCACCCATGTTATTAAGTTTAATATTTTGTCCATGTAGTAAGGTTGATAATGATGTCGATAACACTTCTAATGCTGATGGCTCTACACCACCGAAAGTTGCAATACGTAGCATGACGTCATTACGTAATTGGTCATCAAATAAATTTAAAATCTCAGCAGCTAAATCGCGATTTAAATGTACTAAAATGGTGGCGATAATTTGTGGATGTTCTTTTTTAACTAAATCAACCGCGCGTGCAGCATCGACAAAGTTAAGCATTTTTAAACCATCAGTGGTATCTTCGATATCGGTATCTAATAGTTCATCAAGTAATCGGTTAGCTTTATCACTACCAATTGATTTTTCTAGAACTTTTCTTAAATAGCCATTGGTATCTGTATTTAATACTGCACAATCATCAAGAGTATTTTGACACTCATTAAGAATATTTTTCAGTTGTTCTTGAGTTAATTGTGGCAATCCCATCATGGCACTACTAATTTTTTGTACCTCTTTGTGGTTTAAAAATTGCATTACTTTGGCTGCTAATTCTTCACCTAAAATCATTAAAATTGTCGCTGCTTTTTGCGCTTCAGTTAAATTCATTACTCGGTGTCCTTTTTGTTCATCCAACCACGTATAATCAGAGCCATTACACGAGGATCTTTCTCGACAATTTTGCGGATGTATTGCTGTTGTTGCATATTATCTTCAAAAATCTTCTGTTGCAGTTTACTGTGTGCTTTGTAATCAAGCTTATCTTCACTAGCCATTGTGCCATCAGATGATCTGTTATCAGTATTAAGATATTGTCTTTGAATTTTAATCCATATCGAGCGTAATACTTTGCGCCATGCAAACCAGATTATTAAAATATAAATCAGATATTTAATTGCGACTTTCAGCATGTCGAAAACTTCATGTTTTTGTAAAAAGACAATGGCGGCATTTTCATCTTCAATTTGATCGGTAAATTTCAAATTAGCCACTGTTAATGAATCACCACGCAAGTCAGAAAACCCCATTGCTTGACGGGCAAGCGCTTCAATATGGGTCAGTTCCTCTTGATCTAGTTTTACCCATTTTTCAACAGCTTCCTGTTCTGAATTTTCTTCATTTGCCGATGTGATTTCATCGGCTGAAATAAATTTATAATTAACTAAAACAGCGACAGATAAACGCTTGATACGACCTTCAGGGATTTTGCTATGAATAACTTGACGATTAACTTCAAAGTTCAATGTTTTATTTGACTGTAAATGATACATTTTTTGTTTATCGTCTTTATCTTTGCTATCGCTCTCACCATCAATTGGTGCACTAGGCGTTGGTACCGGTTGATTAGATAATGCGCCCGGCACACCACCGATAATATTGCTTGATGCTAATTGGCTATTTTCAATTTGTTGCTTACTACGAATAGTTTGGTTGCTGGCATCGCTATTGGGATCATAAATTTCTGATGTTGACTCTTGCCGACTAAAATCGATATCCGCATTCACTTGTACCTTAACATTTTGTTGTCCCAAAATAGGGATAATAATTTTTTCTACTCGTTCTCGAACTAGATTTTCAATGCGTTCACTATATTCTAATTGGGCAATATTAACGTTACTGTCACGGTATCTTTCACCGGTTAATAAATTGCCTTTTTGATCAATAATCGTCACCTTATCCGCTTGTAATTCTGGCACACTACTAGAAATTAAATGAATGATGGCGTCAATTTGACCTTGAGATAAAGCTCGACCTGGTAATAAAGTTAGTGCAACAGAGGCGGAAGGGAATTTTCTTTCTCGAACAAATAAAGAGGGTTTAGGCATTGCTAAATGCACTCTGGCATCATCTACACTACTAATAATTGCAATGGTTCTCGATAGTTCGCCTTCTAATGCTCGTTGATAGTTGATTTGTTCATTAAACTGACTCATGCCAAAACTTTCTTTGTCGAGTAGTTCAAAACCAATTGCGCCACCTTTAGGCAAACCCTGCTGGGCTATTCGTAAACGAGTATGATAAATTTGATTTTGGGGAATTAAGATAGTTGTGCCAGAGGATGAAAATTTGTAGGGAATATTTAACTTATCAAGTTGGCTAATGATTTCACCGCCATCCTTATCATTCAAATTACTAAATAATACGCCATAATTATCGTCTTTAAGCCATAAGTAAGTAATACTACTAATTGCTATTACAATTACTCCTACAATAAGGAGTAGCATTTTACGATTTATTTTTAATTGATTAATAAAAGGTAACTTACTCAATATTGATTCGCCTTTGTTACCAACTGCCTGGCTATCCATATGTATCCTAACACTAAACTGACTAGATTAATTCTAGGGTTTATTATCTGTGTATTTAAAAAAATCAATAGCTAAAAAAGCATATGCTTTACCCTTTAGTTATCGCTTTTAGATTGTTATCTTTATGATAATTTACGTTATAACTTGATTAAGACGAATAACCGTGACCTTTATTATGAATAGTATTGATGCCTTTAATAGCACAACATTAACCCAACTTGATTTTTCACATAAGCAATCTATTAATCATAGTGAACAAAATTTTATGGCTGAATTAAAAATGGCATTAGATAAAATCAGTCAAACACAAATAGACGCTAGCCAGCAAGCCAAAGCATTTGAGATGGGTGAAGCCAATATCGCATTAAATGAGGTGATGGTTAGCATGCAAAAGTCTTCAGTTTCTTTACAATTTGGTATTCAAGTTCGCAATAAATTAGTCGCAGCATATCAAGAAATTATGAATATGAATGTTTAAACCTTTATCGGATGGTTACTTATCGACTAGATGATAATATTTTGGTTTAAAAAATAGTATTAATTAATCACCAATTTTTATCCTAAATTGGCTTAACCTCACCACTATTGTTATTACAACGACTATCGAGATACTCGCTATAAGATTATTTTTGAAGTTAAAAATGCTTTAGTTATTGCGAAGTGAGCTAGTCACCAGTACAAGCAAAGTGTATACATTAACGATGTAAAATTAATCAAAAAAAGTTTGCGGAGTGGGGTTTTTGGCAGATAAAGATAGCTAAAAAACCCCGTTCCTCAATTATTTTTATTCTTTTTTTTAACTACTCTGTGAATAATCTAAACTAAATTGGCGATTGTTTGGTAGCTATCTATTTTGGCTTGATAATCAACCTGCTCACCAATTAATTGGCTTAATTCATTATGTCGAAGATGGATTAATTGCTTTAATTGCTCATGATAACTAAGAATATTATTGATATACATTTGAAGAATATCTTGTTGTGATAATGGTATATTATCAATAGTAGTTAACCCATTTTTGAGTTGAATATCACGTGCTAACTGCTGATATTTAGTTTGCCAACTAATTAATAATTCCCAATTTTCTTGTTGTGCATTAATTAGCATTTGCTCAACAACATAATTAAGTTGCTCGTATTGTTCTAGTACTAGACTGGTATTCAATGTTGCTACATCCATAACTATGCTATCTCTCGCCAAGCTTGGGCAATATTATTAAGCAGATCAAAACAAGTTTGCAGTATTTGCGTATCATTATGTAGATTAGCGAAAACCAGTTGCTGACTGATGTATTGATATAACTGATCTAAATTTTCAGCAATTTCACCGCCTTGCTCTAAATCAAGGCAACTTTTAAGCCCATTATCAATGATATTAATAGCTTTAGAAATGGCTTTTCCTTTACCAGCAATATTACCCTTTTGTATATATAACTCAGCTAAGCGAATAGCATTTAATGCGCCATCAAATAACAAAACAATAAGCTGATGAGGTGAAGCCTGACTAACGCTGGTTTCTAAATTAACTTGTTTATAAGCTTGAGATCCCATTTTATACATTGTTATGCCTTATTTTTTCAAATTCGCCATCATTTCAAATTGGGTGGTAAGATAATTACTCATACCATTTAATTCATTGATTAAGATATCTAGTTTTGTGAATTGTACCCGATAACGCTCGATAGTTTGGTCAATAGAGTTATTAACTTGGTCATAGCGTTTATCTAATGATTTTAAGGTAGAATTTAAACCGTTAGTTGCCGTATCAATCATGCCGTCGCTATCAATAAAGCTACTTACTTTGGCAAAGACTTCGTTGGCAATGCCAGTTGTTTCACCATCACCAGTAAATAAAATGGCGACTGCTTCACTGTTTTCTTTAAGGTTTTTTTCTAATTCGTTTTCTTTAATTACCAGCTTGCCATTACTATCCATATTGATACCAATTTGTGCTAATACCGATAATTCTCCTGTTTGACCTTTAGAAAATATAGAGCGAATACTTTGATCAATATTACGTAGAGTTGAATCACCAATCAGTGGGCCATTACTATTATTTAATTCATCTGAATTGGCATCACCAGCGGTAAATTGCGTTAAGCTTGATATGGTTGATTGTAATTGATTAAAGGCATCAACCCACTCTTTAAGGGCTTCTTGAGCTTTGTCATTGTCAGCGCTGATGGTTAAATTTTGCGCTGTTGTAGTGACTGCTTTTAATGTGATATCGACACCAGGAATAACCTCTTTAACGGTATTTGATGAGCTATTAATCGTTATACCATTAAAGCTAAATTTAGCATCTTGCGCTTTAGCTACTTCACTCATAGCTGATGAATCAGCTTGATTAGCATTAAAACCAATTAGTGAATTAAGTTTATCATCATCGGATGAAATAGAAGTAATGGCTTGTTGTTCACCAGTTTCTTTCGATGTGATAACCAGTTGATAGCTATCAGTTCCAGAACGGACAATAGTGGCATTTACCGTTGTGTCACTTGTTGAACCATCTTCATTAATCACCTTAGCTTGATTGATTGCATTAGCAATCGATTCGAGCGATGTATCATCTTTGCCTAACGTGATGTTTAATTTTTGGCCATTAGCTTGTTCTATTGTGAGGGTACGGGTTTCATTATCATTACCTAACGTTGATGTTTTATCATTTATAGCATTCGTGGCAACACTATGCGCAGTGGCAAGTTGTTCGACGCTAACCGCATAATTACCTAATTGGGCCTTGCTATTTACATTAGTGGTAAAATAGTTGTCATTACCAGATGCAAAACGCGCTTGAAACAGCTCTTTTTTTTGCAGTTTTGCTGTTGCGCTGTTGAATGTTGATAATGCACTTTTTAATTTACCAAAACCGCTTATTTTATTATTAACTGCTTTTTGTTGGGCTTTTATCGGTGTAAGACGATTTTTCTCAACGGCTTCTAATTGATCTAATACTTCATTTAAATCAATACCAGAACCAATTCCTAATATACTCATTGCCATGATTGATTATCCTAATATAAATTCTTTCATCCCTTGTTTTATCGACCAATACCGTAAAAAGTTTAGCTGTTTTTAGTTTTTTATCTTTACTAATAAATAAGTCGGTTTTGGCAATGAGAATATTGATAATCAGTTTTATCTATTAAAAAATGAGTTAGTTATCTCAATCAATAGTGTTGTTAGCTGTCCTTTATGTTGCCTAACATTAAAATTGTGTAGTGAAACTTTCAATATCATTACTATTGATTGATTAGAAAATATATTGCTATGAATTAAACGGGGACAAACTTAAGTTTTGTTGCCACAAATTAAGGCTATCAACCAGTCGATTCAGCGATACATAACTTCAATTACTACACATATAAACATCTATGATGCCCTTTAATCATGTTCATCAAACAACTTAGTTATTCCGCTTTATTTAACCTCAATAAATAAAAATTCAAAAAAATATTAAAGTTTCCTTTTTTAATACCGATAACTAAACCATCAGCATATATATTGAATTGTTTTTCAATATCTCGTTGATCTAACTAATCATATTAAAGGAGATAAAAATGGCACAAGTAATTAATACTAATACTATGTCTTTAATGGCAAGAAACAACCTTAATCATTCTCAAAGCGTGCTTGGAACTGCAATTGAGCGTCTATCATCTGGTATGCGTATCAACAGTGCTAAAGACGATGCCGCTGGTCAAGCAATCGCTAACCGTTTTTCTTCTAGTATTCGTGGTTTAACTCAAGCTGCACGTAATGCCAATGACGGTATTTCAATTGCACAAACTACAGAAGGTGCGTTAAACGAAATCAATAATAACGTACAACGTATTCGTGAATTAACTGTTCAAGCAGCAAACGGTACTAACTCTGAAAGCGATCTTGTATCAATCCAAAATGAAATCGATCAACGTTTACAAGAGATCGACCGTGTATCAGCACAAACTGACTTCAATGGTACTAAAGTATTATCAGAAGACAAAACCCTTAACATTCAAGTTGGTGCAAATGATGGTGAAATCATTGCTATCAATTTAAAACAAATTGACAGCGACAAATTAGGTTTAGCTAGTTTTAATGTATCAGATGCGCCAACCGCAGATCCATTAAAAACAATTGATGCGGCATTATCAAAAATTGATGAATTACGTGGTGAGCTTGGTGCGGTACAAAATCGTTTTGAGTCAACTGTAACTAACATCAACAATACTGTAAATAACTTAAGTTCAGCACGTAGCCGTATTGAAGATGCAGATTATGCTGAAGAAGTATCAAATATGACTCGTGGTCAAATCTTACAACAAGCAGGTACTTCAGTATTAGCACAAGCTAACCAAGTACCACAATCAGTATTGTCTTTATTACAATAAAACAATACAAGTACATAACTAGAATTTCGGTCACTCTAATTTTGTACGATAACAATAGTGGTATTTTTTAATACCACTATTGTTAATAATGTTAATTACCTATTTTTTAATATCTTATTCTTGCCATTAATTCAATCAATTATCGTCATAATAATCATTAGCATTTTTTTACATTGGTTCAGAAAAATGAGTGATAGCCTGTATAACTCTCAAGGTGTAGTGAATCAAATCGATTGGCAACAATATCTATATTTAGTTCGTAATGAAGCGTTGAAATTAGCTGTTCGATTGCCAACAACGATTGAACTTGATGACTTACTGCAAGTTGGTTATATAGGTTTATTAGAGTCTATAAAACGCTATGATGCATCTCAAGGTTATACTTTTACTACCTTTGCTACTCCGAGAATAAAAGGGGCTATGCTAGATGAATTGCGTAGTCGAGATTGGTTACCACGGCAAACACGGAAAAAAATTAAAGATGTCACTAATGCTATTAATGAATTAGAACAAAAATTAGGCATACCTCCCAATGATCAGCAGATTGCTGCTCATCTGCAATTATCTCTGACTGAATATCACAAAGTATTATTAGATTCAAATTATAGCCAAATCTGTTCTTATGATGAGATTCACAAAAAACTCGGCGATAATTTGGATGCGTTAATTGAGCCTGACGCCGATAACAATCCTTTCGCTTCCATTATTAATGATGAAATTCGCAATATTATTGTTCAACAAATTGGTAACTTACCAGAAAAAGAAAAAATGGTTTTAGCTCTCTATTATCAAGAAGAATTAAATTTAAAAGAGATTGGAAAAGTGTTGGATATTAGCGAATCTCGAGTAAGTCAATTACATAGCCAAGCAATTAAACGAATACAAAGTAAAATTGTTTTATAAAAAAAAGAATTAAAACAGTAAAACATGGAAAAATAAATCGAAAATAAATTGAAATGATTTTTTTATTGACCTTTCGAGTTTAAAAATGTAACTTTAAGTTTAAAAAAGTAGTGTTAGTTGTATTTTATTAATTTTGCGTTTTTTTTATGCGAGCGCAAACAGATATGGATTGTGGTGGTTAAATTGGGAAATATACAAGATGACGATATTTTGAAATGTATTCATCATTTAAATCTTTCAACGCTTTTATTAAGTCAAAAGATGCTTGAAAAAGATAAAGTGATGGCGATGTATCGATTAGGAATTGATGAAAAAACAGCTGATATCTTGAGTAATTTAAGTGCTTCTCAAATGTTGGTTCTATCTGAAACCAATCAATTAACATTTCAATTTAGATTTAAAAATTCGGCAATGATGGAAAAATTAACTGAGGAATCTCGCGTTAGTGATATAAAGCAGATGCATACAGGGATCCTTCTATCAAGCTTACTTTTAGATTCAATTAATAAGTAGGTAGATGATAAAGATGAGTAGCACAAGTATTATTCAAAAGTATAAAGAAGTTCAATTAGCTATTCGATTAATTTCACTCGGCGCTAGAATCCAAATGTTAGAAAGTGAAACCAATTTAAGCCGTGGTAAATTAATTAAATTATATAAAGAAATTCAAGGATGTCCTCCTCCTAAAGGTTTACTTCCCTTTTCAACTACGTGGTTTATGACTTGGGAGCCCAATATTCACTCAAGTATGTTTTATAATGCTTACCATTTTTTAGTTAAAAATGGCATTAAACCTGGTGTTCAGGCCATTTTAAAAGCCTATCAACTCTATTTAGAACAGTGTTCCTTTCCTCAAGATGAAGAGCCTATTTTAGGATTAACCCGAGCATGGATTTTAGTTAAATTTGTTGAAAGTAATGTTATGCAGCAGTCAAGTTGCAAGGAGTGCAAAGGGCGATTTATTACCCATGCTTATCAACCGCATAATAGCTTTGTGTGCAGTTTATGCCAGCCACCATCAAGAGCAGAAAAAAATAATAAAACACATAAAGAGAGTCATGCCAAATGTTTACAAGTTTTATCAATACCAAATGCATTTAATTTAGTCACAGCAAATCAGGTAACAATTTAAGTAAACATTAAGCTGTAAAACAGAGTTAGTTATATTTTATGGAGATAAAGGAAAGCCAATGCTAATAATTATAGGATATATTGTGGTTATCGCTTCAGCCTTAGTCGGCTATGTGCTAAGTGGCGGGTATTTGGCGGTACTTTTTCAGCCATTAGAGTTTCTCATTATTGGTGGGACAGCTATTGGTGCTTTCATTGTCAGTAATGAAAAGAAAGTTATCAAAGCGACACTTAAATCGCTAGGTAATTTATTTAAAACCTCAAAATATAATAAAACACTTTATTTAACATTAATTAATTTAATGTACACCATATTAACTAAAGTGCGTCAAAGTGGTGGCTTATCGATTGAAGAAGATATCGATAATCCCAAGGAGAGTGAGTTATTTAAAAAATACCCACTTATTTTAGCCAATCCGCAAGTTTGTGATTTTATCACTGATTATTTACGTTTGATGATCAGTGGCAATATGGAAGTATATGAAATCGAAGCACTAATGAATGAGGAAATAGAAACCTATACTCATGAACTTGAAAAACCAGCTGATGCTATTGCTAGCGTCGGTGATGGTTTACCCGCTTTTGGTATTGTGGCAGCAGTTATGGGGGTTATTAACACCTTAGCACAAGCTGACCGACCAGCTAGCGAATTGGGTGAGCTTATTGCCCATGCTATGGTTGGTACCTTTTTAGGTATTTTACTTGCTTATGGTTTTGTGTCGCCTTTAGCAGCATTATTAAGGCAAAAAAATGCCGATACAGTAAAAATTTTAGAATGTACTAAAGTGATTCTTATTGCCAGTATGCATGATTATGCTCCGCAAATTTGTATTGAGTTTGGTCGCAAAACAATTTTTTCCCACGAACGGCCATCTTTCTTTGAATTAGAAAAATATATTCAAGAAGTGAAAGATAAAAACGCTAACCCAACAGAAAATAATGAATAATGAAAAAGAAGTCAGTAAGAATAATTATTTCTAAAAAGAAATCCGGTCATGGCGGTGGCCATCATGGTGGATCATGGAAGATTGCTTATGCTGACTTTATGACGGCGATGATGGCGCTATTTCTCGTCATGTGGTTAATTGCTAAGTCCAGTCCACAAGAGTTACAAGGCATTGCTGAATACTTTAGAACACCATTGATATTAGGTCAAAATGGTGGCAAAAATATCAGTGATAGTGAAAGTCCGATACCGGGTGGTGGCGATGATGTATCTAAAAATGTAGGTGAAGATAAAAATACCATATTGAATGTCGAGTCTGATTTGAATCAAGATGAAAAAAAGCAATTAATTGATACAGCGAATAAAATATATGAAGTATTTGAACTTGATCCTCGATTGCAGAAATTAGCCGCTAATCTTATTGTTGAACTAACAGAAATGGGGCTAAGAATTCAGATTTTAGCCACCGATGATAAACCGATGTTTGATGTTGGTAGTGCGGTTATTCATCCTAATATGCAAGAAATTTTGTATGCTTTAGCGCCAATCATAAATTCGTTACCTAATAAAATGACGTTATCTGGTCATACTGATGAGCGTCAGTATATAACCGGCGATCGTGGTTATAGTAACTGGGAGTTATCCGCAGATAGAGCAAACTCATCAAGAAGAGAGTTGATAGCTGGTGGATTAGATTCCAATAAAATCATTCGTATTATTGGTTTAGCCGATACGGTGGGATTAAATAACCCAAATTACAGCAAAGATGCCAATCGTCGTATTAGTATTTTAATTTTGAACAAATCAGCACATCAGTATATTGAAGATGAAAATACCATGACTGGCATCGATTTTTTAAAACAGGCCAAACAAATTAAATCAGAATAATATCAACATAAATACTCAGATTAAGCTGGTTAAAAAATTAAAATCAAAAAAAATCCATTTTTATCTAAAAATAACTAAAGTTTTTAAATTGTAGGCCGATATAAATAATAACACTTTAGTTTAATAATTTTATTATTAACTGAGATTATATTTAGGAGCCTTTATGTCAAATTCATTGATGAATACCGGTATTAGTGGATTAAATACAGCACAAAATATGCTTAATGTGATTAGCAATAATATTAGTAATGCACATACAGTTGGTTATAATCGCCAGCAGCAAATTTTGCGTCAAGCAAACGGCACTAAGTATAATTTTGGCTTTGTAGGTAATGGTGTTGCGGTATCATCAGTTAACCGCGCATATAACAGTTTTGTGGTTGGTCAATTACGCCAATCACAATCGCAAAATGGTTCGATAAAAGCCTATTACAATGAATTATCAAAAGTCGATAATTTACTAGCTGAAAACGAAAACAGTATTTCCTCACAATTAAATAATCTGTTTGCTAGCTTAAATAAGCTCTCTTCCAATGCGGGTGATGCAGCAACGAAACAGACAGTGATTAGTGATCTTACCTCTTTAGTCAGCCAGTTCAATAAAACGGAATTGAATTTAAAAAATCAGATTGCCAATATCAATACTGAACTGACAAATAACATAGATAAAGTTAATACTTATACCCAACAAATTGCCGATCTCAATCAAAAAATTGCCAAATTACAGGCTGTCAGTGGTGGTCATGAACCTAATTCTTTACTAGATGAACGAGATCAATTGGTAACTGAATTAAGCGAACTGATTGGTATAACTGTTAGCGAGCAAAATGGCCAATATAATATTTCGCTTAGCAATGGTTTAAGCTTAGTACAAGGCGCATCGACAAATCAGTTAGCGGTGCAGCCTTCGGCCTCTGATCCTGCCTTAAATACGATTATTTACACCCATAATTCTGGTGCGACACAAGAACTGACAAGTCAAAATATCGCATCAGGCCGATTAAATGGATTATTAGCTTTTCGTGATGGACCACTCCTTGAAGCTCGCAATCAATTAGGGTTGCTGGCGTTAAATTTAGCTGAGCGCTTTAATGAAGTTCATACGTCTGGCGTTGATGTTAATGGCGATCCTGGCGAAAAACTATTTGATTATCACAAACCAACTAGTATTGCTAATAGCCAAAATCAAGGTAATGCTACCGTTAAAATGGATTATAACTCGGTAACAGAAGTCAAAGCTTCTGATTATAAAATAGAGTTCAATGGCAATGATTGGGTAGTAACCAGATTATCAGATAATCAACAAATTACCCCACAAGTTAGCGATGGTAAGTTAGTGTTTGACGGCTTATCGATTGAAATTACTGGCAATGCGGTTGCTGGTGATAGCTTTTTACTTAAACCTGTTGCCGATGTAGCCTCATCATTACAGTTACTGGTTAAAGATGTAAATAAACTCGCTACCGGTATTAACGATGATGAAAATGGTAGTGGTGATAATCGAAATGTGGCAAAACTACTTGATATACAAAATGAAAAACTAGTTAATGGGACTAAAACTTTAAATAGTGCATATACATCATTAGTTAGTTATATAGGTAGTGAGACGCAGACAGCTAAAATTTCAGCGCAATCGAGCCAAAATATCACTCAAGAAATTTATGAACAGAATCAATCTATCTCTGGTGTGAATATCGAAGAAGAATATATTTCTATGCAAGTTTATATGCAATATTACCAAGCAAATGCCAAAGTTATTGATGTGGCAACGACAATATTTGATACCATTTTAGGTTTGGCCAAATAATAAAAGGATTTAAACATGCGACTTAGTACTCATTCAATGTATCAAAAAAATCTAAATAGTATTTTAAATACCAATACCAAGTGGCAAAAGTCAGGATTACATTTGGCAACCGGCAAGAAAATATTATCACCTTCAGATGATCCGATGGGTGCTTCACAAACATTAATTTTAAAGCAAGCTCAATCAAGAAATAACCAATTTCAAGCAGCGCGAGATAGTGTTGATAAATCATTAAGTCGGCAAGATACGGTATTAAAAGAAGCGAATACTGTGATTCAATCAATCCAAGAAACTTTAGTTTATGCTGGTAATGAGACGTTAAATGATGAAAACAGACAAGATTTAGCTAATAAGCTACAAGGATTAAAAGATCAGTTAATTTCGTTAGCCAATGCTAAAGATACCAATGGTAATTATCTGTTTGCTGGTAATAAAAATGATACCCCTCCTTTTGTGGTTGATGAAAGCGGTAAAGTGAATTATGTCGGTGGTTCAACCACGATTAATGTTTTCATCGATGATACCCGTGAAGTATCGCTAAGTTTTACTGGCCAACAGATTTTTATGACAGGCGCCAATACAGAAGTAGAAAGTGATGTCTTTGCGAGTATCGATTATGCCATAGCGGCATTGCAAATTGGTTTAGATGATAATGATCCTGAAGCTATTGAACAGTTTCGATTAGGTTTATCTAAAGCCAGTCAAGGTGTTGATAACTCATTTGAAAACATCTCGACCGTTAGAGCTGCAGGCGGAAATGTATTGGCTGAAGTCGAAAGATTAACCGCACAGGGTAAAACCTTAGATATTGATTTTGAAACGCAAATTAGTCAAATTGAAGATGTTGATTGGTATGAAGCGATTTCAGATTATGTGATGCTACAAGCAAATTTACAAGCAGCACAATATACATTTATGAACATGCAAAACATGTCATTATTTCAAATGAAATAATCTATTATTAATTTTTACACATCCTAAACATGACTATTCATCTAACAAACAGGGGGTTACAACCTCCTGATTATCAAATTTCTTACTATTATCATTTTATTGTCATACTGTTTTTTATATTGCTATGCTGATGACCAGCTATTTGCCAAAGGGTGAGAAACGTGATTATAGGTGATCTCGATATGTGCAACTAACGCATTATTAGTTATTTATTGACTATAGCGCAGAGTTTGGTCTACTTTTTGGCTGTGATGATAATGTAATTTATTTAACAGCTATATTTATTTAAGCACTATTTAAAGGCAATTTGTCTAAATCCAGATATTGATTTTTGCGGTGTATTTTTGGCAATTTGCTCGATCCGACCAATAATTTGGATCAGTTTCTCGCTATAGTTAGGATCAGTTGCATAGTGTGCGTCTTGTAGTGCTTTGGCTGCTGTTCTAGCATCGGGAGCATTAACTACGGCACGATAACGTGGGCTTTTGGTTAATAAATTAAGGTAATCAGTTAATGCATGTTGTTTACTGTTGTATACCCTAAATTCATCTTTAATTTTAACCATATTGTTATTTAAGAATTCTTGAGTAGTTAACCGAGTTGAATCACCTTGCCATGATGAGGTTGCTTTTATACCGAAATAGTTATGACTCGGCTTATTATCAGCCGTTTTTATCTGTTTTTTACCCCAACCTGTTTCTAAAGCTGCTTGAGCAATAATGACTTCATAAGGGATGCCAGATATTTTCGATGCCTGCTTTGCTGGCTCAAACCATTCGACGACAAATTGGCTAATATGGTCTTTATCAACTTTGTTGAGCGAAGTTGGCAAGGTTGATTCATTAACATTGGCTTTGGTTAAATTGTTGGCTTTATGCTGTTGATAAAGCATTTGCCCTAATGCTGCTGGCGATAAATTGGATGAATTATCACTAAATAAAGATTGTGCCAATCGCATATTGGTTTGATTATTATTCGCTTGAGCTTGTGAATGAATATTAAGCGTAGAATGTGGCTGATTAGTTAATTGTTTAACAATAACATTAGATAGCCCTAAACCTTTACCTGCTGCTTGTTGAGCAATTTGTTGATCAAACATAGAGGTAAATAATTGCATTGCTGATTGATTAAATAAACCGCCATTGGGTACCGCTTTGCGCATAGATTGCATCATCATATTTACAAATAGTGTTTCAAACTGATCGGCAACTTGTTTGATGCTGTCAGTTGAACCACTAACAGCATTACGTTTCAATTGATTAATGCTAGAAAAATCATAAGCAAAACGATTTATAGACTGATTTATTAGGTTTTTCATTTCAATAGTTCTGCTTTAAATAGTTTCCAATGCGGCATGCAAACAACCAGCGGTTTTTAATGCTTCTAGTATTGACATTAACTCAGTAGGATTGGCACCTAATAAGTTAAGTGAATGAATAACTCGATTTAGATCGGCGCCAGACGCTAAATTCTGCAGTGCGCCACCATCTTGCTCGATAGTTACTTCATCATCTGGAACCACTGCTGTGTTGCCACCGGCGAGTGGTGTATTGGGTTGGCTAACTTTCAATTTGTTATTTACCACCACGGATAAATTGCCATGTGCAACGGCACAATTGTCTAATTGTACTTTTTGATTCATGACCACGACACCAGTACGTGTATTAATCACCACTTTAGCGGAAATAGGGCTAGCACTAATTTGGAGATTTTGAATTGTAGATAATAATTTAACTCTTGCTTGACTGTCTTGTGGCATAGTCAATTTTACGGTCATGCCATCTAAAGCAATGGCGATATTTTTTTGCACTTTGTTAATAGCATCAGCAATTTTTGTAGCCACAGTAAAATCAAAATAGTTAAGATGTAAATGAATAGTGCTGTTTTCATCTAAGCGTGTAACTAATTCTCTTTCGATGGTTGCACCGCTAGGAATGGTGGCACCAGCCATTTGGTTAACCGTTACACTACTGCTTCTACTGCTTGCCCCCATACCACCAACAAAAAGATTACCTTGTGCAATCGCATAAACTTGGTTATCGGCGCCTTTTAATGGTGTCATAATCAATGTACCACCACGCAGGCTTTTGGCGTTGCCTAATGACGAAACAACCACATCAATTTGTTGGCCAACACGCGCATAAGACGGTAATTTAGCCGTGACCATTACCGCTGCCACATTTTTTAACTGCATGTTGCTTCCTGATGGCACGGTAATACCTAATTGTGAGAGCATATTGGTGATACTTTGTATCGTAAATGGTGTCTGTGAAGTTTGGTCACCGGTACCGTCAAGCCCTACCACGATACCATAGCCGACTAAGGCATTTTCGCGAACGCCTTGTATTGTCACCAAATCTCTTATTCGCTCGGCATAACTAGAAGGGACAACCACTATTAGCAAAACAAAACAGATAAAAGTACGTAATTTATTTAGCATAATGATACTCATTAAAATGGCGAAAGATTAAAAAACAGGCGCTGTAACCAACCCATTGTTTGTGCTTCATCGATGTAGCCATTACCTACATATTCAATACGAGCATCAGCGACCTGAGTTGATATAACGGTATTACTACCACTTATTGTCCGAGGGTTAACAACACCTGAAAATCGAATAAATTCTGTGCCCTGATTTATTGCAATTTGTTTTTCACCAATCACTTTTAAATTACCATTAATCATGACATCTTGAACGGTGACGGTAATGGTACCGCTAAAGGTATTTTTAGCATTGGCACCACCAGAACCCTTAAAATCATTGCTACCTGAGATATCGGTATCCACTTTACCACGACCAACTAGCCCATCTAAAAAGTGCGGTACGGTTTTTACCCCTAAATTGACCCCACCATTACGGCCGGCATTAATGGATGAACTTTTACTTGCGCTAACGTTTTCTTGTAAAACAATAGTTAATACATCACCAATATTGCGTGGTCGACGATCTTCAAACATCGGTTGATAACCAAAACTACTTGGTTGTGAGGCTTGATAAATGGAACCACTGCTGTTCACAATTTCTGGCATTTTTGGAACAATACTGGTATCGCCTTCAACTAATGCTTTTTTAGGTAATTGACTACAACCAACTAACGACAAAGTTATTAAAATGTAAAGATATCTCATTACCGCTATCATTTTGTTAGATTTATAATTGATTTAAACGTTGCAACATTTGGTCAGATGCCGATATTGCTTTACTATTAATTTCGTAAGCACGTTGTACTTGAATCATATTAACCAGCTCTTCGGCCACATTTACATTTGACGTTTCAATATAACCTTGGTATAGCAATCCAGCACCATTGAGCCCCGGTGTATTTTCAGTTGGTGCACCAGAACTTTCGGTTTCTAGATATAGATTTTCACCAACGCTTTCTAATCCGGTGTCATTGATAAAAGTGTGTAATGTTAATTGACCAACTTGTACTTGAGTTGATTGATTAGCTAAGGTGACATTGACGATGCCATCACGTGCTACGGTCATTTTTATAGCATTGGATGGAATGTTAATTGTTGGTTGAATTTCATAACCGGCAGCTGTTACTAACTGACCATTTTGATTAACTTGAAAAGCGCCACTGCGGGTATAGGCTTGCGTTCCATCAGGCATAAGAACTTGGAAAAATCCTTGTCCATTAATGGCAATATCACTACTGTTATCGGTTAATTCTAAATTACCTTGGCTATGAATTCGTTCGGTTGCAACTGGTCTTACACCGGTACCAATTTGTAATCCTGAAGGTAATGTTGTTTGTTCTGAAGATTGCGCTCCTGGTTGGCGAACTGTTTGGTATAACAGATCTTCAAAAACGGCGCGTTGGCGTTTAAAACCCCCTGTACTAACGTTGGCTAAATTATTGGAAATAATATCCATATTCATTTGTTGCGCAGTTAAACCGGTTTTTGCAATCCATAATGATTTAATCATTGCTGTTTCCTATTTTAGTTAAGTTAACGATAATATTTGGTTGGCTTTTTGGGCATTTTCGTCGGCAGTAGTAATTTGTTTCATCTGCATTTCAAATTGACGAGAATGGCTAATTAGATTCACCATTGCCGTTACCGGATTAACATTACTGCCTTCGAGTACTCCGGACATCAATTTTGCATTAGGGTTATCTTGTAACACGGCACCACGATTATTTATGGTTGCCTCAGTGGCATGGAAAAATCCATCATCACCACGTACCAATTCATTGCGTTCAAGGTGAACTTTTTTTATTTTTCCTACTTGGGCAATGGTGGTGCGTTTATCGCCAGCACCTAAAGCTGATAAAGTCCCATCAGTACTGACACTAACTTGTGAACGCTGAGGTACTGTTAATACGCCATTATCACCAAGTAACGGAAAGCCTTGAATATTAAGTGTGCCGTTTTCATCGATTTGAATCGCACCATTACGGGTATATCCTTCACTGCCATCAGCTAACTGTACTGCTAGCCAATCGTCTTGGGATAAAGCAACATCTAAATTGCGTCCAGTGTAATTAAAGGCACCGATTGTTGAATCATAGGTTGGCGTAGTTGCCGTTACCATAGTTCTTGTCGGCATACTACTACCGACAATGGGAACGGCTTTCATTGCTGTTAATTGCGCCCGAAAGCCAACTGTCGATACATTAGCTAAATTATGACTAGTTATGGACTGTTGATTTAATGTTTGGCTTGCGCCAGACATAGCAGTATAAATAACGCGATCCATAAATACTCCTTAAATTATCTTAAATTAACCAATGTATTAAGAATTTGATCCTGAGTTTTGATGGTTTGTGAATTAGATTGATAATTACGTTGGGCAACAATCATATTGACTAACTCTTGGCTCATATCGACATTGGATGATTCAACTGCACCACTGGTTAGTAAACCAAAAGTACCGGTATTAGCTGAGCCTAATACTTCACCACCAGATTTAAGGGTTGCCCGCCAGTTATTGTTACCGGCTGATTCTAAGCCATTAACATTGGCAAAATCAGCCATGGCAATTTGACCTAACAACATCGTTTGTTGGTTAGAATAGACGCCATAAATTGAGCCATCATCACTGATACTATAGCCAACTAGATCACCAGCAGCATAACCATCAACGACAGGGGTTTTAATGCTACCGACTTCTTTACCCATATTTTGTTGAGTACTGTTTGCTAATGACAGCGTGAAGCTATTGGCGGCTGAACCATTAAGCCCATTAATATTAATCGTCATTTCTGGATCACTAATTAATTTGCCTGATGAATCAAACTCCATTTGCCCTAATGCTTGTAGGCTTGCGTTAGGATCACTACTATCAAGATAATGAACATCCCATTGATTATCAGCCGTTTTAACATAAAAAAGTTGAACATTACGTTGATTACCTAAAGAATCATAAGTGGTGATCGTGGTTGAATAATTAAAGGTATCAGCATCGGTGGCATTAATTGGTTGTTTTTCAGGTACTTTGCTATTTGAATTTAAATTTGTTTGCAAAGAGGCTTTATTGGTTGCTGATGCATTTAACATCTCTTGTGAAATCTTTAATGGGCCTGGTGCTGAACCTTGTTGGATCTGTGGTGGTGTGCCTGTGGCAAGATAACCGGTTAATTGAAAACCATCCGCTGAGATAATATTGCGATCAGCATCTAATTGAAACTGGCCATTACGGGTATAATAGATTTGACCACTACTATCAACTAAGCGGAAAAAGCCATTACCAGAGATAGCAACATCTAGACTATTATTGGTTGACGTTGTGGTGCCATCATTAAAATTTTGCATAACCGCAGCCACTTTGACGCCCATTCCTACTTTTGAACCAGCATAAATATCGGCAAATGAAATGCTAGCACTTTTAAAGCCAACTGTTGCAGAATTGGCAATATTATTACCAATAACATCTAATTGTTTTGATGCGGCATTCATACCACTAATTGCTTGAGAAAATCCCATATTAACTTATTCCCCTTTAAAGAATTTGACGTACTTCGTCAATACTAATTGAACCAAGTATCCCTAAATCAAGTAATACTTTATTATTAACTTTGCTATTAATTACGCCGTATACAACCGAGTAAGATAGTGGTGTGGACGATACTTTTTGCCCGTCATAAGTGGCATTAACCGAAAACGTATAACTACCATCTGGCGCCAGTGTTCCATCATTCAGTTCCCCATCCCAAGTAAAAGAGCTAACTCCAGCAGGAATCGAACCTAAATCGACCTCACGTACAACATTGCCATTTTCATCTTTGATGGTAATGACCACTGACTCAGCATCACGCATAAGTTCAAAGCCAAATGGTGTGGTAATAGTTTCTTTTTCACTTTCCGAACCTTCCACTTCTGATGTAGCGACCAAAATTTTATTACCTGGAACCATGACACCTTTACCAATCATGTTGCTGGCATTGACCGATAAGCTATCGTCAATTTGGCCTGAAACCATACCTAATGTGGTATTCAGTCGTTCGATACCCGCTAACGTATTGATTTGAGCTAATTGCGAGGTTAACTGACTGTTATCCATTGGATTGGTAGGATCTTGATTTTTCATTTGGGCAATAAGTAATGTTAAGAAATTATCTTGTAGTTCCTGACTAGAGTTACCATCAGACGTACCTTTCTTTAGCGCTTGTGGACTGGCCATATTAGTTGATTCTGAAACTGCTACATTTGAGATACCCATCAATTACGCCCTTTTATTGTCCTAGAGTCAGTGTTTTTAGCATTAAACTTTTTGCGGTGTTAATCACTTCTACATTTGCTTGGTAGCTACGAGATGCAGAAATGGTATTAACCATCTCAGCTACTACATCAACGTTAGGTTTTTGAATGTAGCCTTGTTCGTCAGCCAAAGGATGATTTGGTTCATAAACTAAATTCATTGGCGCAGGATCTTCAATAACTTGTGCTACTTTTACTCCAGCAACACTATTGGAATAACCATTGTCATCGACTTGAAAGATAACTTGTTTGGCTCGATAAGCTTGACCAGAAGTACTGGTAACACTATCAGCATTAGCTAAATTACTGGCACTGACATTCATTCGTTGTGTTTGTGCCATTAAGGCTGAACCAGAAACCGAAAAAATAGAGAAGCTCATGATGATTATCCTTGCTGTAATACCGAAATGACATTTTTAAACTGTTCACCTAAAAAGGTTAAATTACTTTGATAGTGGATACTGTTATCCATAAAAGCAGTTCGTTCTTGATCCATCTCAACAGTGTTGCCATCAGCAGATGATTGATAAGGAATACGATAAAGAAGATTATAATTAGTGAAATCAGCGCTAGTTATTTGAATATGTTTTGCAGAAGTAATATTTAGTTTTATATTATTGTGGGTCGATTGATTATTGATGGCTCTGTTTAATTCAGTATTAAAATCAATGTCCCTCGCTTGGTAATTAGGCGTATCACTATTAGCAATATTGGTTGCAAGTATATTTTGACGTTTTTCACGAACATTGAGTGCTTGTTGGTGAAAATTAACGAAAGTATCTAATTTATTTAGCATAAAATCATCTCATCCTGATAGATAAAAAGAATTTTAAGCAAATCAAAAAAAAATCATCGTATAAATAACGATAAAAATTGCCCTTATTTCAACATTCGATAGGTGAGCTTATAAAGTACAATTTAGTTATCAATAATTATATGAACCCCGACAAATATGCCTCAGATTATTAGATTGTTGTTTCTTTTTTGTATGTTAGGTAGTTCAAAAATAGTTTGTGCCACTGCACTTGAAAAACAAATTAGTGATCTGATCCATCAACAACTTATTGATGTGAATGTTGATAAAGTTGTCATTAATTATCCAACTGCAAAACCGCAATTAAGTTGTGACTCACCAACATTGGCAATATTGAACAAAAATAAACAATGGGGCAATTTAACGATTACCGCCAGATGCGAAAATATCACTAAATATATCCAGATATACGTGGCTGTGAGTGGCCATTATGTTATTGCTAAACAAGCAATTAGTGCAGGAACATTAATTACTGAACAACTGGTAAAAATGCAACCTGGTCAGTTAGATAAATTACCAGCAACAGTAATTTTAAATCAATCTGAAGTTATCAATCATCTTGCTTTACGTAATATTAATGATGGTGAAGTAATAAAAAATTCAATGCTGCAGAAAAACTGGTATGTTAAAGTCGGTCAAACCGTAAAGGTCATTATTAATGGCGAAGGTTACTCAATTGCAACGCATGGCAAGACATTAAGTAATGGGGCATTGGGAGAATCAATTAATATTAAACTTAATACGGGTAATGTTGTTGAAGGTGTTGTTAGTGAAAAAGCTATCACTATTATCAATAAATAAAATTAATGATTTTTTGATTTTTGCCGATAATTAGACTAAACCAACCCTATAAACCTTGACTTGAATTAAAGGAATTTTATGAGTATAGATGCAACAAAATTGGTTACAGCAGTATCGGGATTGCTAAATCGTGATTTAATAAATGGACAAAATAAAGAAACTAAAGCATCTGTGCAAACGTCAAATAGCTTAAATTTGAATAGCAATGTCAAATTGAGCCAAAACACTATCGCATTATTACATTCGACAGAAAATGATATTGATATTAGTAAAATTGAGAAAATAAAACAGGCCATTACTAATGGTAACTTAGTCATCAATCCAAATAAAATTGCAGACGAAATTATTAAGCAAACTCTTGAAGAGATTGAAAGCTAATTAATTTTTGAAGGAATATCATAATGTTAGAGTTAGATAACATTTTTAATAATGTAACAGTCATGTTGCAATCACTTTCAGATATTCTAGAGTCTGAACAGCAAATCCTAATTGGGACTAATACAATTAGCCAATTAAATGACGTTATAAATCAAAAAAGCCAATTACTTATCGAGTTAAAGTTACTTGATGAAAAACGGCTAAAAGTAAGTGCACGCTATAATATCCAATCACCTTATAGTGAAAACCCTGAGCTAGCGTTGAAATGGCAAGCCATCACTAATACCACTCAGCGATTAGCTCAAATCAATCGAGATAACGGTATACTTATTCAAAATCGTATGAATATGACACAACAATCGATTGATTATTTAAAAAGTATTAATAACCCCGCGGTTTACACTTATCACGGTTATCAACAGCCTGAAACGATTTCATCTAAACGTGCTAAAGTTTAATCATTTTAATGCTATTTAAAGCTAAACGAGCTAAATAACCAGTAATTTGGGGTCTTATTAAGCCAATAACTTTAATCAGTTGCGTTCATACTGTGCTATCAAAGTAAAGTGTAATTAGACAGTAAAATTGGTTTAACTGATATATGGCTGATGATAGTGATCTAGAGAAAAGTGAACAACCCACCGATAGTAAATTAAAAAAGGCTAAGGAAAAGGGACAAATTCCTCGATCTCGTGAGTTAACATCGCTAATGATATTGTTAGTTGGCATTATGTTATTTTGGATAATGGGAACACATTTTGTCAGCAAATTAAAAGCAATTATTCAACAAGCCATGTTAGTTGCCCACCGAACCGATGATGATAAACAGATTATTTTCAATTTAATTAATTTATTAACCGCTGGATTTTGGGCGATTTTACCTATTTTTGTGGGATTAGTTATTGTTGCTATCATTGCTCCGCTTAGTGTTGGTGGTTTGCTGTTTAGTCTACAATCGATTAAGCCTAATTTAGGCAAATTGAATCCTATTAGTGGGTTTAAACGGTTATTTAGTCTGCGAATTTTTTCAGAACTGTTTAAAAGTATTCTTAAAGTGGTTTTAATCGCTTTTGCTGCTGCCCTATTTTTGATACATCAATTTCCCAATATGCTGGTACTACCCAGTATGTATTTAAATAATGCATTATCTCAAGTAATGCAATTGCTGATTTACGCTAGTTTATTGATTGTATTAGCCTTAATACCAATGGTAGGTTTTGATATTTTTTACCAAATATGGAGCAATTTGAAAAAGTTAAAAATGTCGAAGCAAGAAGTGAAAGATGAGTTTAAAGAGCAAGAAGGTAATCCGCAAATTAAAGGGCGTATTCGACAAATGCAGCAGGCAATGGCAAGGCGTAGGATGATGAAAGATGTCCCTAAAGCTAATGTTATTGTTACCAACCCAACCCATTATGCAGTTGCTCTGCAATATGATGAAAAAACCATGAGTGCGCCCAAGATATTGGCTAAAGGTACCGATAATATAGCGAGCAAAATTAAACAAATTGCTCAAGAGCATCAGATCCCGCAATTAGAAGCGCCACCTTTAGCTCGAGCATTATATCGCCATGGTGAGATAGGTAAATCAATACCAGCAGAGCTCTATGCTGCGGTAGCACAAATTCTCGCTTGGGTTTATCAATTAAAAAGATGGCATAGATATGGTGGTGAAAAACCACTCAAACCAACCAATTTATCAATCCCAGAATCTTTATCTGTGAATAAATAAAGGTAATTGTAATTGTTATGATGAAATCAAAATTAACTAATCTATTATCAATAAATACCTTAAAAAGTGGTCATTATCGAATTTTAACTGGGCCAATGTTGATTTTATTGATTCTTTCGATGATGGTATTACCTTTACCCGCATTTATTTTAGATCTCTTTTTTACTTTTAATATTGCCTTATCGATTATCATTTTGATTGTGGCACTGTTTACTAAGCGAGTTCTTGATTTTGCCGCTTTTCCCACCGTTTTATTGTTTGCAACTTTATTGCGCTTATCCCTTAATGTTGCCTCAACTAGAGTGGTGTTACTAAAAGGCCATACTGGTAGTGACGCGGCTGGTCGAGTAATTGAAGCTTTTGGCCACTTTTTAGTTGGTGGTAATTTTGCCATTGGTATTGTTGTGTTTATCATTTTAGTTATTATTAACTTTATGGTAATCACTAAAGGCGCTGGTAGGATAGCTGAAGTAGGTGCTCGCTTCGCATTAGATGGTATGCCGGGTAAGCAAATGGCTATTGATGCCGATCTTAATGCTGGATTAATCGGTGAGGATGAAGCTAAAGCTCGGCGTGCAGAAGTTACTCAAGAAGCCGATTTTTATGGCTCTATGGACGGGGCAAGTAAATTTGTGCGTGGTGATGCTATCGCTGGTTTATTGATTATGGCGATTACCATTGTTGGTGGCTTATTAGTTGGGGTGATGCAGCATGGTATGACATTATCCGATGCCAGTACAACCTATGTGCTATTAACTATTGGTGATGGATTAGTTGCGCAAATTCCTTCCTTAATTATTTCCACTGCTGCCGGTGTTATTGTGACGCGGGTCACTTCACAAGAAAACATCAGTGACCAAATGTTAAAGCAGTTATTTAATAATCCACAAGTATTAATTTTAACTGCGGTTGTAATTGGGTTACTTGGCCTTATTCCGGGTATGCCAAATTTAGTATTTTTAATGTTTACGGCTATTTTATCGCTCATTTCGTGGTGGTTAAGCAAACAAAAGAAACTTGAAAAATCAGTCTCTACTCCGCAACAAAATATAGCAGCAACTAAACCGTCAAATGTTGACGCTTCATGGTCTGATGTCAATATTGAAGATATTTTAGCGATGGAAGTTGGATATGGCTTAATCCCTATGGTTGATCAAAACCAAAATGGTGAATTACTTGGCCGAATTCGCAGTTTACGCAAAAAGTTTGCCCAAACATTAGGTTTTTTACCACCACAAGTACATATTCGCGATAACCTCTCATTATCACCTTATCAATATAAAATTTTTATAAAGGGTGGCGAGATAGGCCAAGGTGAAATTATGAATAACAAGTGGTTGGCGATTAATCCTGGCACAGTGACCGAACAAATTGATGGAATTGCAACAACTGAACCCGCATTTGGTTTACCTGCGGTTTGGATAGATACCAATAATAAAGAAGCGGCCCAAATATTAGGTTATACCGTGGTTGATACCAGTACCATGATTGCTACTCACTTTAATCATTTATTGCATCAATTTGCCAGTGATCTATTAGGGCGTTTAGAAACGCAAGAATTACTGGATCGCATCAAACAAGATATTCCTAAATTAGTCGAGGATTTTATTCCTGGTGTCGTACCATTAACCACGTTTCATAAAATTTTACAAAACTTGTTGGCCGAAAAAGTCTCTATTCGAGATATGCGCACGATTATTGAGACAATTTGTGAACAAGCACCTAACCAAAATGATGCTTACCATTTACTTAGTATTGTTAGAATAGCATTGGGTAGAGTGATTACTCAGCAGTGGTTTCCGGGAACAGAGCCGATAAAAGTGATTGGATTAAGTATCAGTTTAGAGCGAATATTACTGCAAGCGTTACAAAATACCAGTAATGTTGAGCCTGGTTTGGCGGAACATATACTCCAACAGTTTCAGCAAGCCCTTAATCAGCAAGATGCAATTGGTGCACCGCCAGTTTTATTAGTTAATCATACTTTGCGAGCTATGCTGGCGCAGTTTTTAAGACCTAACTTTCCACAATTAGCGGTATTATCAAATTTAGAAATTAGCGATAATCGTGAAATTAAGGTGACCTGTCAAATTGGTAGTGAATCATGATGATAACATTGAATTTACTACCTAATTTTGCTGGTCACTTAATTGAGCTATTTCTTTTCAAAAATAGTTCCTTTTTTGAACGGCGAATCTTTAAAGGTAAATTTGGTTAATAAAATATAACTAATTCCACCAACAACAAAACCGACAATCCATGTTAAGCTAACTTCATAAAATGCAGCCGCTGAGCCAATCAGCATTGCTAGAATCGCTGCAGGGTTAAAACCAGCAAATTGACCGTTATTATCATATAGCGTGTTTACATCAATTTTTTGTCGACGTAACAGATAATATTCCACCAATAAAATTGCCACAATTGGCCCTAAAAATGCCGAATAAATTAAGATAAATAAACCTAATCCTTTAGCTGACGTATCTTGAACTAACACCCATGGGAAAGAAGCAATAGCTAATAAACCCGTAATGGTTACCGCCACTTTATATTTCGCTTTAGTTAATAAAGTAATTACATAAGCAGGTGGGATGATGTTAGCAACAATATTTACGGCAATGGTACCTAATACAATAAAGGATGAGACTACAATGGTAATATATGGATTATTTACTACAATGGCGAACGCTTTAACTGGATTCGAGTTACCGGTGACTGATGCTAACATTACACCAATAGTAATAATAAAGCCGTAAGCGACAAAAATGGGTAAAAAATAGAGTAGGCCACGTTTGCGATTGCTAAAACCTGATTTTAGTTCTCGTGAATAATCAGCTGCACTAAGAAAAATTGCTGCATAATTACCCAAGAACATCATAATAAAGCCACAAAATGGTAGTCCCCAAGTTCCTTCGGCATTTACCCATTTATCGATAATAATATCTTGGTGATTGTTGAGTAATAGAATAAAGACATAAACTAATGCACACAGAATCACCACTGAAATTAGGGTTTCGACCCATTTTATAGCATGGAATCCATATAGTGATAAGGCTATTTGGAAAAATTGTAAAATAAGGAAACAAATAAATACATTATCGAAATCACCATTAGATAATATTTTTACAATCTCATTGAGTGCCGTGGCACCGATCCAGCTTTGAAAACCATACCAAACAATAGCAGGAATACCGCGGAGCAATGAAGAAATAATCGCACCTTTTATGCCAAATGACATTCGCAATTGCACGACATAAGGAATACCTGATCGATATCCTAGACGATCATTAAAGACAAAAATTGTGGTAATGATTAATATTGCGATAAACGTTGCGGCAAACGTTTGGAAAATATTCATGGTGGCGACACCAGCTACGACTAAGCTAGCACCTAAGGTCATATTACCCAAATTCATACCATCACCAATCCACATAAAGGCATAAGCCAAAGGATTCATTGTTCTATCTTTGCTAGATTTGGGTAATAACGAACTATCAATCTGCAATGGTGTCGTCGATGACTGTGCTGTGTTATTCTTCATTATTTTCCTTTCCTACCTATTTTATTTTTTTATCGTTTTAATTTTATGATTAACGTCGAATAAAACTACCTCTCGGCGTTGCATCAATACCAGAATCAATCTGATAAATGGTTTTTCCTCGTAATATGGTTTGCACAACTTGAGCACCAATTTGTCTACCCACATAAGGGCTAAATTTATTACGATATTCGAGATCTTGTGCAGTTAAAACATAGTCTGAATGAGGTTTTATAAAGATAATATCTGCGTCTTTACCAACTTGAATTGAGCCCTTGGTTGGTAAGTTATATCTTTCGGCTGGATTTTTAGCGATGATATCGGCAAACTGTTTTAATGACATACCGCGTTTTTGAACGGCTTCATCAAACAAAATATCGACATTATTTTGCACACCTGAAATTCCTCCCCATGCATCAAACGCATTGGCTTTATCTTTTAAATCGTAGGTACATGGTGAATGGTCAGATACGGCGGTGATAATGTGGCCGGCAAAGAGATATTTCCACAAACCTTCTTGTGCTTGTTGATCACGGATTGGCGGAGAACATTTTGCAATTGGGCCAATTGCATCTAATTGATCTGTAGTGAAATAGAGGTAATGAATACAGGTTTCACAAGTGACATTAACTCCTTCTTGACGTGCTTTTATTACTTCTTCAACTCCTTCTGGACAAGCTACATGGCAAATATGAATTGGGCAACCGGTTTGTTTGGCAAAAAAGATAGCTCGGCGAATAGCTTCTACTTCAGTGAATGCCGGACGAGTTGCTACGTATTGTGATAATTTGCTTTCCCCTCGTGCTTTGGCTTGTTGTCCCAAAATATCTGTAATTGCTGCATTTTCGGCATGAATAGCTAAAACTTTACCGGTTTTGGCTATTTGGCGCATCCCTTCCCATAATGCATAATCATTAACATTAGCGAAATCACCGTCAAGATTTGGGTCACCACAGGTTGCCATAAAGCATTTAAACGCAGCAACACCTTCTTGAACTTGTTCTTCTATACCATTATTAGTTAGGTTATAGGGAACTAATCCACCATATGAAGCAACGTCAACATATAATTTACCTTCGCCAGCTGCATATTTGGTTCGCAATGTTTCACCGCTGGTGGTAGCAGGAAGTTGATTTAGTGGCATTTCGACAAAAGTTGTCACCCCACCTTTTGCACATGCTTTGGTTCCAGTAACATAACCTTCCCATTCATGGCGGACACCGCCAGGTTCGCTAATATGCACATGAATATCAACCATTCCCGGGCTGACAATTAAACCTTCAGCATCGATAATTTGCTCTGCTTGCTCCAAATTAGGGCCAATAGCAGCAATTTTGCCATTTTTTATTGCAATGTCGGTATTAGTCTCGCCTGATTCGAGAATAACAATACCATTTTTAATGATTAGATCGTACTGCATAAGCGTTTTCCCAAGTAAAGTGATAACAAATTAAACACATAATAATTCATATTATCAGTATTATTGGCATTATCAAATTATTCATAATAATCTTTTATTTATGCAATAAGCATGCCAATAATTGAACAGTTAACCGATAACTGGTCTAATCTAATTTTTTCAATTGTTAGCGCACTAAAATGATCCATTTATATACCAAAGGTTGGTGTTTTTGCACTATTTTGGTTTGTTGGCGTGAGTGAACAAATATGGTTAGTCGAGTGGAAAGTTTAAATGATTTTCCTTACATTAAAATAACCGTTTGTATATAGGCTATCTTAATGTAAGGTTATTTATCGATATCTATTATTCAGCGACAACAGTGAAACGTTGTTTGATATGTTGGGCTTTTTCTGCTTCATCAATCATAGCGACCGCATAGTCAGCGTAGCTGATTTGACTTTTACCTTGGCTGTTAACTAAGAATTGCTCGCCACCAACAGTATAATGACCAGTTCTTGCTCCATCAGCAATAAACTCAATTGCTGGGCTTAAATAGGTCCATTGCACATCATCACAGGTTCTTAGTTGATCTAAAGCTTTCGCCATATTGTTGGCTAATGGTTTAAATTCATCAGGGAAATCTGGTGAATCGGCTAAACGAACGGTATGCTCTGGGTCGACGTATAAACTGCCGGCACCACCAACAACTAATAAACGGTTAGGTTTACCGCTTAAAATATCGGTTAAATGTTTAAGGCTAGTTTGATGTAATGGTAATGATTCAGGTGTCCAAGTACCAAATGCATCAATAATCACATCAAATGGTTTTAAATCGTCATAAGTTAATTGAAATAGATCTTTAACTAATACTTTCGCTTTTGTGTCGCTATTTGAACTTTGTTTACGTACGATAGCTGTGACATCATGTCCTCGTGATAATGCTTCTTTAACCAATAGTTGTCCTGATTTACCATTTGCACCAATGACTGCAATTTTCATCTTGTTCTCCTTAATACGACTTAAATAAATTAATTTTTTTAGCTTAATATCCAAAGTTTCTATTGTAAAGTAGGTACCAAGTAGTAATATAGTTACCGTTTAGATACTATTGTTGAAATTAAAGGAATTTTGTTATGCAGGTGATTGAAAATTTACCGCCATGTCCTGTTGAAACCACTCTATTATTAATGGGTGACAAATGGAAAGTCCTAATTGTGCGAGATTTGCTGACAGGTACCAAACGTTTTGGGGAACTGAAAAAATCACTAAATGGTATATCACAAAAAGTGCTTACTTCTCATCTACGTACTATGGAAAAAAATGGCCTAATCACCCGTAAAGTATACCCACAAGTGCCACCTAAAGTGGAATATACCTTAACTGAAGTCGGAGAAAGTTTAAAGCAAGTACACGATGCTATGTTAGATTGGGGAAGTATCTACAAATCAAAATATAGCACTAAAACGAGTAGGGTTTAAGCTTACTCAGAAAAGGGGCTATTCTGCCCTTTTTTAATATGTATGCTTGGCGCTTAGCTATCACATTCTTCCCAATCAAAATAAAATTCATTTGGGTTTAGATTTATATTACAAGCAATAATTATTGTCTTTGGATAAGGGTTTTGTTCAGTTTTCGATGTGGTATATTTATAGTAATTATAGTAATCGTCAATACCATGCCTGCGTAGTATTTGTTAAATACAATAAAGCTGAGATTCTATGCTATCGTCTTTCCTATAGCTAATGCTGTGGTTGATAAATCCAATATAATCAATGTAATGATTAAAAATTACTTATTGAGTCAATTTAAATTTTTAAATAATGGCAGTCATGAGAATAATTGACTTTGCTATCAAGATTTCGCAGTCGATAACAATAAATCGATTACTAGCAATATATGCTGATGATTATAATAAAAACAAATTAAAACAATACACTAATGTTATTTTTGAATAATAGATTAAGTTGTTTTGCCACCGCATAATAAGCGTCAATATCGCTATTTTCTTTAATCTATATTACTATGATTTAATTGATATTCATTCAACAAATTGATTATGAGTAAATCATCAACTAATTTAACCATTAAAGATATAGCTAAATTAAGTGGCGTCAGTAAATCGACGGTTTCACGAGTGATTAATCATGATCCTATGGTGAAGGAATCAACTCGAAATAAAGTGATGGCAATTGTTGAACAATATCAATTCACTCCTTCAAAATCAGCAAGAGCAATGCGCGGTTATGGGAATAAGGTTATCGGTATTATTGTCACACGCCTTGATTCAATATCTGAAAATCATGCAGTGCAAAGTATGTTGCCGATTTTTTATGCTAATGGCTATGATCCTATAATTATCGAGAGTCAATTTAGTGCCGCAAAAGTCGCCGAACATCTGACGATGTTAAGAGAAAAACAAGCTGATGGTATTATTGTGTTTGCTTTTACGGGATTGGACAGTTCATTGTTAACGGTTTGGCAACATAAATGTGTGGTGATTGCTAGGCCATTTTCAGCTTATTCTTGTATTTGTTATGATGATATTGGTGCAGTAAATAAAGCACTAACTTACTTATATCAATCAGAAAAACATAAAAAAATAGGTTTTATTGGCGTTGATAAGCAAGATCAAACTACTGGTGGTTTACGTTATCAGGCCTATATTGATTTTTGTACTACCTATAAAATTCAACCTAACGCCGTACTTGGTAATTTAAGTTATTATTCTGGTTATGAGCTTGCCGAATCGGTGTTAGTTCATTCACCAACAGCGATAGTTTGTGCTACTGATTCGATTGCTTTAGGCTTAAATAAATTTTTATCGGAAAAAAATATTAATAATATTGTTGTTATTAGTATCGGTAGTAGTGAGTTGTTAAATTTCTTATTTTCTCAAACGATAACGGTTGATCTTGGTTTTGATAAAGCTGGCATCTATGCGGCAAACGAGCTATTACTGATGTTAGAAAAACAGGTAAACGCTAAAATTATTACTGTTCCATCCCAACTACTGAAATAACTCACTGTGTATCGCATTTAGCTGTGATTATCTGAAAATTGTGAGATTTATCACAAAAAGGGAACGTTCCCATTTATTTAAATAGTCATTCCATTTATGCTTAATCTCTATCAAATTAGGATCGAAATGATTTAACTAAAAACCAAAATATTGGCTTAAATTGAAAATAAGGAGACTTAACAATGGCGAAAGCACCTAAAGTTTCAACCGCATCAATTATGCAACTAATTGAGCTGGTTGGCGGAAAAGAAAATATTGCCAGTGTCACCCATTGTTTAACCAGATTAAGATTTGCGCTTGCTGATCCGAAAATAGCCAATGTTGATGCTATTGAAGAATTACCTTTTGTCAAAGGCTGTTTTAATAATGCTGGGCAATTTCAAATTATTATTGGTACCAATGTCGATAGTTATTACAAATTATTGATTGAACAACTAAATATTGATGAAGCAACCAAAGAACAAACCAAAGCCGCAGCTAAGCAAAATATGTCGTGGTTTGAACGGTTAATTTCAAACTTAGCTGAAATCTTTGTGCCATTGTTGCCAGCCTTAATTGCCGGTGGTTTATTACTTGGCTTGCGTAATGTGATTGGTGAAATGCCAACTATTGACGATAAACCTCTTACCGATACCTATCATTGGTTAGTACCTATTCATAGTTTCTTATGGTTACCTTGTGAAGCGATTTTCCATTTTCTACCGGTGGCTATTTGCTGGTCAACTGTTAAAAAAATGGGGGGATCGCCTGTTTTAGGTATTGTTTTAGGTATAACGTTAGTTTCACCACAATTGATGAATGCTTATAATTTGGGTAAGGTTATTCCTGAAGTATGGGATTTTGGTTGGTTTACCATTGCCAAAGTGGGTTATCAAGCACAAGTTATACCATCAATTTTTGCTGGATTAGCATTAGGATGGATTGAAACACGCCTTCGTAAAATTATTCCTGATTACTTAAATCTAGTGATTGTGCCAATCGTTGCCTTAATGCTATCAGTCGTCTTAGCACACTTTATTTTAGGGCCTATTGGACGCATGCTTGGTGATGGGATTGCTTATGTGGTTAAGTATTTAATGACTGGTGATTATGCCTTTATTGGTTCAGCTATTTTTGGCTTCTTCTATGCTCCTTTGGTTATTACAGGTATTCACCACACCACATTAGCCATCGATATGCAGATGACCGAAAGCATGGGTGGTACACCTATTTGGCCAATTATCGCTTTATCCAATATCGCCCAAGCATCAGCGGTGGTTGGTATCATCTTAATAAGTAAAAAACATAATGAACGAGAAGTCTCCATTCCTGCGGCAATATCTGGATATCTCGGTGTGACAGAGCCAGCGATGTACGGTATTAATTTACGCTATAAATTCCCAATGTACTGCGCCATGATTGGTGCCGCTTGTGCGGGATTAATCTGTGGTTTAAATGGCGTATTATCCAACGGTATCGGCGTGGGGGGATTACCAGGTATTTTATCGATAAAGCCTGTTTACTGGTTGATTTATGCATTGGCGATGTTAGTGGCGATTGTCGTTCCGATCTTATTAACGATAGTGGTTTATAAGATAAAACAGAAAAAAGGCACGCTCAATGTCCAATAAAAAATAGCGCGGGTGATTCACCCAACTTTACAGAAGAGTGAATATTACAATTTACTGATTAAAAATAAAGAGCAAGTGATGAATAAAATTGATATTCCGTGGTGGCAAAACGGCACCATTTACCAAATCTACCCAAAAAGTTTTCAAGCCAGCCAAGATAGTGCCACAGGCGATTTATTAGGCATCATTAGCCGATTAGATTATCTAAAAAAACTCGGCATTAGCGCAATTTGGTTAACGCCGATTTACCCATCACCGCAAATTGATAATGGCTATGATGTTGCCGATTATTACGATATCGACCCAGCCTATGGCTCAATGGATGATTTTGAATTACTGATTAAACAGGCGCATGAGCGTGGCATCCGCATTATGATGGATATGGTGTTTAATCACACCTCGACCGAGCATCCATGGTTTAAATCAGCTTTAGATAAAACCAGTCCGTACCGCTCATTTTATATCTGGAAAGATGCTAAGGCGGACGGTAGCGAGCCCAATAATTGGCGCTCCAAGTTTGGTGGTAAAGCATGGCAATGGCATGAACAATCTGGGCAATATTACTTACACCTATTTGCCAAAGAGCAAGCTGATCTTAATTGGGAAAATCCACAAGTTCGCAACGAAATTAAGAAAGTATGCCAATTTTGGGCAGATAAAGGCGTTGATGCATTAAGACTGGATGTGATTAATTTAGTCTCCAAACAACAGGATTTTGCTGATGACAACAATGGTGATGGTCGACGTTTCTATACCGATGGCCCCAAAATCCACGAGTTTTTACAAGAGATGAGTAGCGATGCTTTCCAACCTAATGATCTCAAAACCGTTGGCGAAATGTCTTCGACCTCATTAGCTAACTGTTTGCAATATGCCTCGTTAGACGGAAAAGAGCTCACTATGACTTTTAACTTTCATCATTTAAAAGTTGATTATCCAAATGGTTATAAATGGGCATTAGCTAAACCAGATTTGCTTGAGTTAAAGAATATTATTGGTGATTGGCAAACTGGGATGCATGCTAAAGCATGGAATGCCATTTTTTGGTGTAATCATGACCAACCGCGCATTGTGTCACGCTTAGGTAATGAAAACCAATATCACCGTGAATCAGCGAAAATGCTTGCTATGTTACTATATGGATTACAAGGTACGCCATATCTCTATCAAGGTGAAGAGATCGGCATGACCAATCCGCATTTTAATAGTATTAACCAATATCGTGATGTCGAAAGTTTAAATATCTACCAAGAAAAAATAGCTGAAGGGATGAATGAAGCGGAAATTTTAGCAATTTTAGCGAGTAAATCACGTGATAACAGTCGTACGCCTATGCAATGGGATGATAGCTTAAATGCTGGTTTCACAACGGGAAAACCATGGATTGAGGTGGCAAATAATTATCGACAAATTAATGTCAAAGCCGCATTGGCTGATCAGAATTCGATCTTTTACTGCTATCAAACATTAATTAAATTACGCAAAGAGTACCCAATCTTTATTTTTGGTGATTATCAAGATTTAACCGCCAATGTTGCTGATTATTGGTGTTACTTGCGCCGCTACAATAATCAACAACTATTAGTGATAACCAATCTAACTGAACAACCTGTTAACTGGCAGTTACCAAAAACCTTACAAGGTACTAATTGGCAAAGATTATTGAGTAATTATCAGCAAGCAACCGCATTTGACTCTGAAATTCAATTAAGACCATACGAAGCATTATATTTATTGGCTGGTGATGATAAATAATAAGCTTTAGTAAAATTGAATGTAAAAAAGCGCCGTTATTAAAATGAGCGCTTTTTATTAATCATTATGATTGATATAAGTGATTACGCATAGTTAGTAAAACTGCTAATGCTTTTTGGCGATTAGGTTGGTCAGGTAATCGCGATGACAATGATGCGGTTTCAATTTTTGCTAATAACGACTCAGCAAGTTGCATAATCTCATCATAGTTTAATTTACCTTGCTTAATGGCTAACAGTTGGTCGCGATTAGGTCGTTTATTGGTAATGGTTCCTTTTGTCATGATTTCGTAGGCAACTTGCAATAACCGAATGGTATGCATCATGTTTTTAGCATCAAAGTCATTACCATTTTCAATATTATTTTTATAACGTTGTTGATTACGATTGGCGACCCATTGCCAATACGCTTTATAGTCACGGCAATGCGATGAGAAGCCATCACGATTAAAACTCAAATAAGCCATTACAGGGGTATCGATTTTCACCGAAGATAAACAGAGTTCCGTTGAATCTTCATGCTGAATAATGCCATGATAACCACAACTGCCTGACGCATCATAGAAAAGGGCATATAAATCCTTACCATGAGGTATATTAACTAAACCACAACACTGTTGCTGTAAACCATTTTGTGTTAACCAGTTGGTCATTGGATAAGTATGTTGCCCTTGAATAATATAACAAAAATCCAGTACTGTTTTTCGTTTAACTTCCACTGGATTATTGATTTTTTTATTCAACCCTTTAGCTTTTTTTATTTGCGATATTGCATAGTGAGCAAATGTTTGTTCGGTTTGTTTAGATAAAAAAAGATCAAGGGTCAACTGCTGCATAATCGGATGTTGATATAAAATACATTCCGAGCTGGAAGCTAACACTTCTAAAATATTAGGGTTATTTTTAAGCAGTAATTCAACAAACCGGCCTAATTCATAATAGACAATATCATTTGAGGCATTACTAATTTGCGGAATGTATTCAAGTCCATAAAATTTTTCTTTTGGTAGATAAAATACCCCTTTGATATCAGTATCGGATGTTTCAGTGGCTAATCCAAAAGCACGGCTACCACTGATAACCTCAAATAAGATTAAATTTTGCCTTTTTAAATCATCAATTGTCATTTGATATTCTTTTCCCTATTACAAATCCATCAATGTTTTTATGAAAAATTGATCTAATTTAGCTGGTTTAAAATGTCGCTCTGTTATTGGTGCAACCTGTTGCAAAATATCATTCATCGATTGTTCAATAAATAGTAATATTTCAGGATCGATAGCGATAAGTTGTGATTCAGCCATGGTTGCTTTTTGCTCAATAATCTTATTGATTTTGTTACGTAAATTTTCGGGCAATAGCGTCAATAATGGTGCTATTGCCATCGGTGCGATTTGCTGTTTTTCTAAACACCATTTAGCACATAATAGTGGTCTTAACACATAAAATAACTTTTTGACACCAATTTGTTGCCCTTCACTACTTTGCCAAGCACTTTTCGCTATACCTAAATAGTGAAAAATATTACCGCGGGCATTAAAAAATTCTGTGCATAATTGCCATAATGGCTCAGCGATTGCAGCATTTTGCTGATAAATGATTGGTGACTGCAACCACTCAAATGGCGTAGTATTGGATTTGCGAATTAACTGTAACGTTTTTTTCAAATCCCACCCATGTAAATCCAACTCATCGTCGATTGGAAAAGTCAGATGAGAAGCAGGATTATCAATTGATAGATATTTATCATGTGGATGAACATAAATAAAACGAACATCATAATCACTATTTGGTGAGGGAAATCCCCATGCTCGGCTACCAGACTCACAGGCAAAAATGATGTTAATGTTATATTGTTGTTCTAATTCAATAAGTTTTTCTTGTATACGGTTTTGCATTTTCAATAACATCCTTATTAATTTTTATAATAACCATCAATTGAATAAAATTTTTAATCATTCATTTCAGCTATTAATGCGGCTAAATCTTCTTTAATCTCGTCATCAGGTTCAATGATTGCCAATTCTTGTATTGCTGTTTTGATATTGTCTGACCATAATGACCGCTCCCAAGCTTTTATAGCATTTAATGCCATAGTTCGATGTCGTATTAGCGGGCTTTTTAAAGCGATTAATAATAAATTTTCACCAACCTCAGGAAAACGATTAAATTCTTGTAATATCATTAATAATATATAATGTGCATCATCTTCGCCGAATCCATCATCCAATGTTGGTCCAGTTGCGAGTTTAGCAAAATCATATTGTTGATTAGCTAATTGAATAACTTGTTGGATTCTTGATATTGAATCACTTTGCATCAAGTCATTCCACTGATCACCATTATATTTTTTCTGATATTCAAATCGTGCTGGCCATGCATCAAAACCATATTGAGAATAAAGTTCTGCTGCTAGCGAAAATTGATTCTCATTGTTAGCCGTTAGGTTTTCTTCAATCAATTCTAACCATTTATCTTGTTGAATAAACTGATTAGCTTTTTCGATTATTTCATCTTTTATTTGTTCGTGCCAGTTAGGCGTATTTTCATCTACCTCTTCAGCAACAAAATTATGTATTAATTTTACCGTTCGTAATATATTCAGATCGACTAAGTTTGGTTGTTTAAGTAGATGAGTTAAATAACTGGCACAAACTTGAGCACCAACATCATAACAATATATATCCTCAGCAGGCCCACCGTTAATTAATGCTTCTAGAATTTCACCGATTGAGCTAATTAATTCATTATCAATACTCTCTTGCTCTAGCACCTTATCTAATTCACCAGCTACTGCGCAGGTATAAGCAAGATATTCATTCATAATGCTATTTTGATAACCAGCTCTTAACAACCAATCTTTGCTTGCTGATGATAATGGATAGTTGGTTAACCGTTCGACGATTTGAATACGTCCCCAACCATTAACTTTTTTGGCTAGTTTCATTAAGGTATTTTCAATATCATTTTCAGATGATAATGTATTTTCTAATGCAATAGCAGAATATAAGCTAAACTCATTATGCATACCGAATAACATAAATAATTCGGTTTGTTCGGTGGTAAAACAGCCCAATATAGCAATACTAAATTTAATGATTTCACGATCAGGGCTATTAATGGCTAACCAATAGACAAACTCATATAATTTATCAAAATCAACATTAATGTTCGGTATTGCTTCAGCTAAATCATCAATAAAGCTTAATGTACGTTCAGTGGTGACTAAATTATACAGTTGCTCGATATTTGATTGATTAGGTTGTATTGTTATTTGTTGAAGCAACATTAGCATATTTTCTGCACAATTTTGTTCTGTTGATGCGCCGTGATGATTGATAACACCATCCATTGCTCCATCTGCCCATTTGAATTCGTTATTATCCAAAGATTCATCAGGAAGCGTTTGCGCTATCTCTGGTAATTTATCAGCATTTTGATAAGGGAGTAAAAAATGATAAATACTGATTCTATTGTTATCCCATACTATTGGGAATGGTTGCTCAGTTGTTGTGTTTAAATTCGTTGTCATTGTTTATCCTTAAAATATCTTATCGTTATCGTGAATGATTAATTGTTTATATCAAAATGTTATAAGTAATTATTAGTTATCATATTATTACCGTCATGATCATCGAGGAAGTTATCCTCGATATCATTTATCCTTTCACACAGACCACTTGTCGTAGTTGATGAACAATCTCAACTAATTCATTTTGTGCCGTCATTACAGCATCAATATCTTTATATGCCATTGGAATTTCATCAATAACATTGGCATCTTTACGACATTCAACATGTGCAGTTGCTTTAATTTGATCTGCGATGGTAAATTTCTTTTTCGCTTCTGTGCGACTCATAACCCGTCCAGCACCATGAGAACAAGAGCAAAAGCTTTCTTCATTACCCAGTCCGCGAACAATGTAGCTTTTCGCTCCCATTGATCCTGGAATAATCCCTAATTCCCCTTTACGGGCAGAAACTGCTCCTTTACGAGTAACAAAGATCTCTTCACCAAAATGATGCTCTTTTTGCACATAATTATGGTGACAGTTAATTGCCGACATATGTGTTGTAAATGGTTTAGTAATGATTTTACGCATAGCTAAAATCACATTGGTCATCATTGCTTCACGGTTAAGTCGAGCAAACTCTTGTGCCCAATGAACGGCATCGACATAATCCTGAAAATGTTCAGTACCTTCTTCTAAGTAGGCTAAATCTCTATCTGGTAGATTTTTTATATGGACTTCCATATCTTTTCTCGCCATCTCAATAAAAAAGCGACCAATGGCATTACCGACACCACGTGATCCACTATGTAACATGATCCAAACTCGGTCGGTTTCATCTAAACAGATTTCGATAAAATGGTTACCTGTACCAAGTGTTCCTAGATGTCGATAGTTATTGGTATTTTCCAAATGAGGATACTTGTCAATTAACTTCTGAAAATCTGGTAATAATTGTTGCCAATATTGGTCGATCAAAGTCGGTGGATTATGCCAACTACCATTATCTCGTTTATGATTTTTGGGCGAGATACCATGTGGTACCGCTTTTTCTATTTCAGTTCTTAATGGTAATAAATTATCTGGTAAATCTGTTGCCATTAATGATGTTTGTACGGCTATCATCCCGCAACCAATATCCACACCGACGGCAGCAGGAATAATGGCGCCCATTGTTGGGATTACGCTACCAATAGTCGAACCTTTACCAACATGAACATCAGGCATTACAGCAATATGCTTAAAAATAAAAGGAAGTTGTGCTGTTTTGCTTAATTGGTCTTTAGCTCCTTGATCAACTGGTACTCCTTCTGTCCACATCTTAATCGGTTTGGCATTTTCGGTTTGCAATAAATGATATTGAGTCATTTTTAATTCCTTTTCTCTTTTTCATTTCATTTAACAAGTTATCACTTGTTGATAAGTTTAGTTTTATAAAAATATTTTTTATATCTTCATATTAATTATTGCGAAAAGCGTGCCAATTAATAAAAAAAGCTAAAATTATTTTTTAATTACATGTTTTTAAATGAAATAAATTTTTTTCTTCATTATTGATTAAAATTTACATGGTTTTTTTTAATGGTATTTTTTATAATTTTAGATATTAATTTATAAAAATAGATAAGTTTATGAAAAAGAATGTGGTGTTTGGTTTTCTCGGAAATGTCCTTGACCAACGAGGCAAAGGTAAACGACGATGGAAGCATTGGCGACCAACCATTGCTTTATGTCATCATGCCGATAAACCTATTTCTCGTTTAGAATTACTTTATTATCAAAATGATTATCATCTTCTTTGTGAAATCATTAATGATATTAAACTGTTATCACCACAGACTGAAGTTAGACCAATAGTCATAGACCTAGCAGATCCATGGGATTTTGAGCAAGTTTATACTTGCTTATTTGATATTGCCGAAAAATATACCTTTGAGCCTGATAAAGAAGAATATTATGTTCACATTACTACTGGGACACACGTTGCACAGATTTGCTGGTTTTTATTGACTGAATCACGTTACTTTCCGGCCAAATTGCTCCAAATGTCACCGCCACAACCAAAAGATATTAGCGCTAGCAATAATGAGTTAAATGACGATGACATACTAGCAATGACTCCTCGTGGCACAATGAATCAGATTGATTTGAATCTACATCGATATGATAAGATCCTGACTCGTTTCCAACACTATGCATCTCAGGCCACCGATCTTTTAAAGTCGGGTATTGCAACCCGTAATCAGCGATTTAATCAGCTCATAGCCGAAATAGAACAAGTTGCTAGTCGATCACATGCGCCGATTTTATTGTCTGGGCCTACTGGTGCGGGTAAATCATTTTTAGCTAAACAGATTTATTTACTCAAACACAATAATCATCAAATTCAAGGGCAATTTGTTGAGATCAACTGTTCAACATTACGCGGTGATGGCGCCATGTCAACCTTGTTTGGTCACGTTAAAGGTGCTTTTACTGGTGCCAATATTGCGCGCACCGGATTACTTAAAAGTGCCGATGGTGGCTTATTGTTTTTAGATGAAATTGGTGAACTGGGGCTTGATGAGCAAGCGATGTTATTAAAAGCCATTGAAGAAAAACAATTTTATCCTTATGGTAGTGACAAACCGATTCAAAGCAATTTTCAATTAATTGCTGGTACCAATAAAGATCTCAAACAGGCTATAGCACAAGGTGAGTTTCGTGAAGATCTTTTTGCAAGAATTAATCTTTGGAGTTATCAATTACCAGGATTGGCGGAAAGAAAGGAAGATATCGAACCCAATATAGATTTTGAGCTAGCCCGTTATGCCAAAGAATATGGCATTATGCCACGATTTAATCAACAATCCCGTAATGCCTATCTGAAATTTGCCACTTCTCCTCAAGTAAAATGGCAAGGCAATTTTCGTGAACTCAATAGTTCGATTACCCGTATGGCGACATTAGCACCACAAGCCAATATTACATTACAACAAGTTGAGCAAGAAATCGGTCGTTTACAGCAAAATTGGCAGCAAACAACCAAAAGCTATAACGATTTAATTCCAACTGAAATTGATGAATTTGATCGCTGCCAGTTAGAAAAAGTATTAGAAATATGCCAAAACAGCGCCTCCTTATCTGAAGCAGGCCGAGCACTATTTGCTGTTTCAAGAAGCAAAAAACAGCGCAGTAACGATGCTGATCGTTTAAAAAAATACTTAGCTAAATTTGGCCTGAGTTGGGAAATAATACACAGTAATAATTGATGATCTAATAAAAAAATGATTTATCAGTTTACTTTTTAATAAACTTTAGTCTAGAATACGGCCGCTTTCCTGAATAGTGCTGCTGCAGGAAACAGTAATTATCTTCTCAAATTGAGAGGACGGTATTTTATTGTTTTCTAGGTGGCTATTATGTCTACATTTACCCGTTTACAAAAACGTTTATCCCGAAGTGGGATTGAAACTCATTTTAATAATGATATTTACACATTTAATAAACAAGATATTACGGCACAAGTATTATTACCTAATCCGTTACCGTTAGAAGAAAAAGCGGTTGAGCAATTACTCGATTTTGCATCGGTAACAATGCCTAATAGTGATGGCAAAGTTTGCGCGGCAAGGGCTACGCCAGACTTTCATCCTGGTGCGATTGCACCAGTTGGAAGTATAGTTGCCACGACTCCTGATTTAATTATTCCTGCGGCGATAGGCACGGATATTAATTGTGGGATGCGCCTGTTTACTACAGGCTTAAGTCTTAATGAGGTGGATGAACAAAAATCAAAACTCATTGAGCAATTAAAACAGGTGTTATTGCATGATGAGCGCGATGTACCGGTTACCCCTACATCTTTTCAAGCGCTGTTTGATGAAGGTCTTACCGCTTGGTTAGGAACTTTACCGCAACAAGGTTTATGGAATAGTGTCGATTTTGAGCGGCTCTCACATGAAATTAGTAAAATTTCTGGCAATGATTTACTTTCGGCGGATAGTCAGTATGCTCCCGAAGCCTTTTTTGAAAAACGAGCGATTATTCGTCCTGCAAGTCTAGGCACAGTAGGCTCAGGTAACCATTTTGTTGAATTACAAATTGTTGATGAAATTATTGATCGCCATGTCGCTTATCAATTAGGTTTAAAGAAAGGTGCTATTGTGGTGATGATTCATACTGGATCACGTGATGTCGGTTTTTATATTGGCAAGCGTTGGCAAGATAAAGCCAAAGCATTATGGCCGGTCGATCAAAAATACCCTAAATCAGGTTTATTTGCTTTGACAGACAATCATGCTCAAGAGTATTTGCAAGCGATGGGCGTTGCTGCTCGTTATGCTTGGATAAATCGCATTGTGATCACTGAGCTAGTGCGTAAAACGTTTAGTACACTCTTTAAGCAAGATGCTAGTCAACTATTGGTTGATATCTCACACAATGTCATTTTTCCTGAAAATGGCATGAATATTCATCGCAAAGGTGCAACACCCGCACATTTAGGTGAAATAGCATTGATACCAGGCTCTATGGGTGATTATTCTTATGTTGCAATAGGAAAAGGTCATCCTGATTGGTTATGGTCTTGTTCGCATGGCGCTGGACGAGCTGAAAAAAGGCAAACGATGCGTAGTAAAAAATTGGCCTCTGATAACGCCTTATTGCCATGGCAATGCGTTACTTTAAAACAAGAGCGACTATTTGAGGAAGCGCCTGCTGCATATAAACCGATTACGCCAGTCATTCAAGCACAAGAGAATGCCGGTTTAATCCAAACCGCTGTCAGACTTAAACCGTGGATAACCTTTAAAGTATGATGTAAAAAAGATGTCAGTTTCTCCAAAAACTGGCATCTATATAGCGAGTTAATAAAGATAATGGCTGATGTCATTATCTTTATTATATTAGTTTTATTATTTCTGATTTGATTTGTTATTTTAATCAATCATTAATACCCCGCAGCTAAACCATCACCATGAGGATCGGTTGCACTCATTAATCGATGATTATCGGCAGCAATTAAAATGGCCAACATAGCTTTATTGTGTTTTATCGCATCTATTTTTTACTAAGAAAAATTAAGATGGTATAGACTTCTCAATATTTTTTACAAATATAATAATATTATTTTGCTTTGATATGTGGACTATTCGCATTAATATCTAACCAAGTTTGACGATAACGCTGGCGTCGCTTTGTTCGGCAATAGTTAACTAAAAGTGTAAATCCTTGTTCTTCCATCAATGTAAAAAAATAGCGCTGCCATTTAGCTGCGGTATTGGCATTAATGCCTAATTGTTGCTGAATGGTTTTATATGTTTCACCTTGCAGCAATAAATCAATAAACGGCAACCATCGTTCATGGTGAGATAACTTATTAAGTTGATATTTTTTCAGTGGGTTAAAGGTTCTCCGACAGGTTTTACAACGAAAATTAAGCCGATGGCCAATGCGAATAGTATTCAAAGAGTGGCAATAATCGCAAGGCATGAAAGCCGTCTTAAGTAGTCCAGTAAGCCACAACTTAAAAGCCTTAGCTTGCTGAAAAACTTCTGTTGGTTTTGCTTGAGCAAGGTTAAGAATCGCTTGATAAAGATCCGGTTCATATTGTGCTAACAATTGACGGATAACATTATCCACCGTCGTGCTGCTCGCGCTGAAAGGTTAAACTTATCTGCAATAAAGCTATGTGGTTGATTGCTTAATGTCATTGGCGCAATATTTATGAACAATGAAGCTGGTTTAAATCGTCGACATAAAGGCGTTGTCGCCACCAAATCCGGCAACGCCAGTAAAAAACGCTCAGCGGCAAGATGTTGCTTAATCGGTAATAGAGAATGATACATGATCGCTGACCTTTTGATGGCATAGACTCCTTAATTATTTAAAAAAATATAGCAAATGAAATGTCTAGAAAGGTTTATAGGATAAGTGTAAATGAAAAATTTGTTGTTATTTTTTATGAAATATGATATAATTAAACCTGTATAGCTGTGGTTATCTTATTAAGAAAAACCACAGCTATACAGGTCAAAATTTTAACTAAGTTTAATTTCGAAAGATTTCTTGCTTTTTTAATTTTATTCTTCATTTTTTACGATTCCTCTAATGGTGATTTTACTGAATTTATTAAATCAGTATTTGATGCTTTTATTATACCATATTTAATGGAAAAATTAAATAAAAACAATAAATAAGATATTTTTTTATGTGCTCTTCAAATGTATTTTTAAATTGCAATCATTATAATTGCAATTTAAATAATTATTTTTTATGAATATCAATTTCAGTATAATTAGATCCATTACAGAGATATGTGGTTAATTGCATATTACTTTCACCTTCTTTAAAATAGAATACACGAAATTCATTTTCATCAACTTTCAAGTATCGAGCACTATCACTGGGAACTTTTTGTATAATTTTGTTATCGCATTTAAAATAATTCATTGTGTCAGCAACGTATGTTTTTTCAATAATAGTATCAATAATATTATTTACATTATAAGTGATTAATTGACTTGGTAATATAATACTTATGAAAATAAGAATATAAGTTAAAAATGGTAATTTATATAAAAGTTTCCTATTTTTTGCTAAATCAGCCCAAAATATAATAATTAGCAGTAAAAACATACTTACTATTGTAATAAAGTAATACCAATATATTCCACGTGTTATAGTCGGAATTTGCTCTGGGGGAACTGATATTATTTGCGAGACTAAAGAACGCCCCGAATTATTACTTAAGAAATCTAAAAAAGTATATATAATAACTAAAATACTGCTTTGAATCGCTACACCCAAACTAGTAATTTTTTTACGATCTACATAATTTACTATTATAAATATAGCTGTAATGCATTGAAATATAAAAAAAACAAAACTAGTTAACCAGTTGAATTTTAATAATAATGTAATAAAGGCTAAAGTACCAAATAGTGTTCCCCAACCAGATAGAAAAAAAATAATATGCAAAGTTTTTTTTGATTTTTTTTGGGGTAGTAAAAATGTAAATTTAAGCCATCTAATAGTTAATTGCTTTTGTTGATAACTTGCAAAACCAACATAATAAATTATCAGCATCATAATTACTAATGTAATAGAAATTATAAATGTACAAATATCTAGTTGCATTTTATTAAAAATAAGAAAAATTATACCCACAATATAAAATAGAAATAACACGATAAACAAAACAGGATATTTCTTAATATTTTTCTTAAGGTTGTGAAAAAAATTCATTGTTTTCCTTTTATTTTTTATTGTTTAAAACTACTAATATCTTATTTTCTTGTTACAAATCTTGATATATTTCTTATTAGTTCAATTAATGACATCTAAGCATAGATTAAAATATGCTAAATTTGATAAGGTGATAATACAATTATCAAATTGATTAAGTATAACAAACGCTATATTGAAGATACGTAAATTCAAAGGTTTAATATTAAATAGTGAAACTTATTCCACTTCTTGCAATTTGCTGGTACTACAGATAAGTTTGGCTGTTGTGTGTTGATTTTCATCATTTGCATAAATCGCCCAGCAACTTTTCATCGATGAATCGATTTTTTTTGCCAATTGGACTTCCTCACCATTATAGCTACATTTAACGTAGTTTCCATTTTCATCATAGGCTGAATTGATTTGCCATGTGAGGTCATGTTTTTTGCCATCAATAATGCCAATTTCAGGTTTTAATTCAAATAATTTAACTGGTTCATCGGAATAAACACCAAGACTAGTGAGTAGTAGGCTACGATTTTTGTTGATTGAAACTTGCCAACCCTCAGGAGTTGCTTCAAGTTCGGGATGATCGGATTTAATATTGATTCGGGTTGGGCAATCAATTTCGTAAGCAGTAGCAACCCCAATAGTTGCCAACCACGCTGTTGCAATCAAACTAATTCGGTAACCTTTCATCTCATCCATCCTGTTTACATGACATATTAATCTATTATTAGTGTTGTTAATTAATTATGCCAATAATCTAAATCAAATTATTTTTAAAATGCTGTTTTTATAATAATGGTGTTGCTCGATACTGTAAATCAGGTTTTTTCAGCCAGTCCTGTGAATCAATAATCGCTAGTTCTCTAACCTCTTTTTGTTTGGTAACAGCTAATACATGATTCGCTGCATTGGCCGCTAGTTCAAACGCATTTAATTGTGATTTGCCATTGATTAAGTGAGCAGTGAACAAACTACAGATTAAATCGCCAACGCCCAATGGACGATAAGGAAAATCATATAATGGACGGGCAAGGTGATAACTTTGCGATGGTGTGGCTAATATCATTTCAAACAATTCTGTAGTTTTGCCAGCATGGACTAAATTTTTCACTAAAATTGCTTGGATAGGTTGATTTTGCAGTTTTTTGATTGCCGTTTGTACATCGCTAAAGGTTTTAATTTCGATATTCGATAATATCTGTAATTCTAATAGATTCGGCGTAATATAGTCTGCATGTTTAATCGCTTGGTTAGTGAAAAAATCAATAATATTTTGCGGCAGCGAACTCCCTTTATTAATATCTCCGCCCATAACCGGATCGCACACATAAATGGCGTTAGGGTTATAATATTTTATCTTTTTTACTGCTTCGATAATTTCTTCACCTTGTTCGGCAAGACCAATGTAACCGGATATGACGGCATTAATTGATTTTAAAACGCCAATTTTTTCAAGACTATTTACGATCCGTGTAATTTGCTGAGCCCCCAGCACAATACCATCATAATCGGGATAAACCGTATTACTCGATAGTTGTACTGTGTGGATCGGCATGACTTCAACGCCTTGTAATTGCATGGCTAATGTGGCAACTTTGTTGCCTGCATAGCCATAAACAACATTAGATTGAATTGATAAAACGGTTTTCATAAGTCGTTGCCTTTTTATTCATCATAATAGTGATAATGGCTTAAAAGATAGATGCTGATAATGGATAGCATTGCTAATCCACAATAAAATAGCGCTAATGGTAACCAATAAGTTTGGTAGGTAAAGATAATATAACCCCCGATCAATGGAATGAGGCTACCAAAAATAGCTGCGCAACCTTGATAGCTCATGGATAAGCCGGTATAGCGAATTCTAGCAGGGAAAATTCGGCTTAAATAACCCGCTATTACCCCATAGAAACCACTGTAACAAAGTACATTTAATGAAATACCAATAATAAAGCTAGTTTTTGTTCCTGCTTGAATAATTGGGAATAACAAAAACACGGATGCCATCGCTAATATTGTTGAAATAATTAAAAAGCGTGTTGCTGAAAACTTTTCTGAAAAATAAGAGATAAATGGTTGCGCAATAAAGTGTACCATTGCAATCCAAAATAGTGCATCAACGATGATGTTCTTCTCAACACCTAGAGCCATTGTTGTATAACCAATCATTAGTGTATTAGAAAAAATACCACTAAATGACAGTACATTGGCGCATATGGCTAATACCAGTATTGGCGTTGCCCGTTTAAACACCTCAATAATTGGCACCGACTCTTTTTGTTTCAAGCTCGCTTGCTTTTTAGCTGATTCGATAAATACGGGTGACTCGGTTAAGGTAATTCTGGCAATAATTCCAACAATTAATAAAACAAAACTGACTAAAAATGGGATGCGCCAATAACCGCTATCTATAAGTTTATCGGTAGGCAAGCTAATGATATAAGAAAAAACTAATAATGCGAGAATATTACCTGCCGGACTCCCCCACTGAGCAAACGATGAGAAAAAGTTTTTTAAGCCTTTGGGTGCATGTTCATTAGCCATTAATACTGCGCCACCCCATTCACCACCGACAGCAATACCTTGTAAAATACGTAATCCAACTAACAGTATCGGTGCGATGATTCCTGCTTGTTGATAAGAGGGTAACAAACCAACACACGTTGTCGCAATCCCCATTAATAGCAAGGTGATAATTAGTGATTTTTTCCGCCCTAATCGATCGCCAATATGACCAAAAATTATTGCGCCTAATGGTCGAGATAAAAAACCAACTGCAAATGAGGCAAATGCCCCTAAAACTTGCACAAATTGATTATCTGAAGGAAAGAAAAGCTGACCAAAAATTAAGACTGATGCTAACGCATATATATAAAAATCATACCATTCAATGGTAGTACCAATAAAAGCAGCAAAAGCGACTTTTTTAGCAGATGAATTGGACATAGTTAGACCTTGCTAAGTCAATGACTAATGTAAATTTGTAAAGACAGAGAAACTAACACAAAACCATTAATATCACAATTTGTTATCTGATAAGATAAGAAAAATTATGTAAAAAGATGGTTGTTCTAATTTGAATCATAATATTGTCATTTAAAGATAATTAGTGATTATTCACAGTGGATTATTTGGGTTATTTTATTAAATAAAGAGCTCAATTGATTACACAAAGCTGAAATTGAAGGCTTCTTAAAAATTGGCAAAAATATTAAAGTTCACGGTTAATTAACGTATAGCAATGTAATTATTTAAGTTGTATAAAATAAGATATAGATCACATTTCTTGAATTTTAATTTGAAATCAATATTAGTTATATATACTATCGGATCCATTAAGGCATGTTACTGATTTAATTCAGGCAGGACCAAAACAAAAACTTATCTAGAAGGTGAGTTTTTGTTTTGGTCTTTTTTTTTGGATCTTTTAGAGTGAGTGTATATATGGATTATCAACAGTTAGGAATACAAATTTTGCGGTTAGTTGGGGGAAAAGATAATGTTAATTCCTTGACTCATTGTGCAACTCGTTTACGGTTTGATCTTTTTGATAAAAATATCGTTGATTGTGATGCAATCATGAAATTGACTGGTGTTATTAGTATTGTAGATAGTGGAGGGCAGTTCCAAGTAGTGATTGGTAACGAAGTCCAACAAGTGTATCAAGCTATTAGTCAGAATTTATCTAACCAAGAACATGGCAAGGTAAGAAGCATAAAGAAAGAAGGGATACTTTCATATATTATTGGCATTATATCCACTTCATTTACGCCTGTAATTCCTGCATTAACTGGTGCGGGGATGATTAAAGCGTTATTAGCTATATGTAAATTAATGGGGGTGTTATCGCCAGATAGCCATACCTATTATTTGTTGGACATGTTGGCTGATGCGGCATTTTTCTTTATGCCTATTTTGTTAGCATATGGTGCTGCAAGTAAATTTTCGTGTAATCCTATTTTAGCTATGACTATTGCAGGTGCAATGTTACATCCCAATTTAGGAAAATTAATGGTGTTGGGTCAAGATGTTTCTTTTATTGGTATCCCGGTTAAATTAGCCGATTATTCAGGTTCTGTATTACCTATTATTATTACCGTATGGGCAATGTCTTATATTGAGCGCTTTGCTGAAAAAGTGACTCCATCAATGATAAAATTTTTTATCAAACCAATGCTTATTTTATTGATAGCAGGGCCATTAGCATTAGTCATTATTGGTCCATTTGGCATCTTACTAAATGATTTAGTTGCACAAGGGGCGGGTTATATAAATAGTAAAGCTAGTTGGTTAATTCCAATGTTAATGGGCGGGTTACAGCCATTTTTAATTATCACTGGTACAGCTTGGGCAATGACTCCAATTGCAACAGGACAGTTAAGTCGTAATGGTTCTGAAATGATTAATGGCCCTGGTATGCTAGCCTCAAATATAGCACAAGGTGCAGCTACATTATGTGTAGCAATCAAAACTAAAAATAAAAATCTAAAACAACTTGGGTATTCTGCTGGTTTCACCGCATTATTAGGTATTACCGAACCATCATTGTATGGCGTAACCTTAAAGCTAAAACGCCCATTAATTGCTTCAATGATAGGTGGTGGAGTTGCTGGCGTTTATGCAGGGGTATCTGGATTATTACGTTATGCTTTTGTATCGCCAGGATTAGCTGGTTTACCGGCATTTATAGGTGATAATCCGATGAATATTGTTCATGCTCTGGTGACATGTTGTATTGCGATAGTTGTAACATTTGTATTGACATGGTTTATGGGATTTGATGATCCAATTGATGAGGATGATTTGATTGAAACTATTGATACAGATTCAACATTATCATCAACAAATAACTCTGTTGCTGCTGATTTGAGTAATGTTATCTTAAGCAGTCCTTTAACAGGAAAAGTAATACCACTATCAGAAGTAAAAGATGATGTTTTTTCAAAAAATTTGATAGGTGATGGTATAGCCATTGAGCCTAATCAAGGTAAAGTTGTTGCACCAATTAGCGGTAAGGTTGTCAGTTTACTTGAATCAAAACATGCGATCGGTATAAAAAGTGATCAGGGTATTGAAATTTTGATCCATATAGGACTGGATACCGTTAAATTAGGTGGCCAATTTTTTACAGCTAAAGTTGAACAAGGTCAGCGGGTTAATGTTGGTGATGAGTTAATTGAATTTGATTTAGCGGCTATCAATCAAGCTGGTTATATGACAACTACCCCAATAATTATTTTATATTCAGATGAGTATTTTGTTGAAAATATTAAGAAAAATATGGTCACAATCGGTGAGGATCTGATGTTAGTTAAAAAAGCAAATCAAGGTGATAATCATGCTCTATAAAACATTAAAACCGTTTCCTCAAAATTTTTTATGGGGAGGATCAACATCGGCTTATCAGTTTGAAGGGGCATGGGATGAAGATGGAAAATCTCCATCAATTGTCGATATGTATTGCCATCCTGAAGATGTAGCCGATTTTAAAGTAGCAAGTGATCACTATCATCATTATAAAGAAGATGTGCGGCTTTTTGCCGAATTAGGCTTAAAAGCCTATCGTTTTTCTATTGCTTGGACGCGTATTATTCCAGATGGTATTGGTGACGTTAATCAACAAGGATTAGATTTTTATCATAACTTAATTGATGAACTTAAACGTTATGATATTGAACCAATAGTAACTCTATATCATTTTGATTTACCCTATAAATTGGACAAACAAGGTGGATGGAGTGAACGATCAACCATTGATGCTTTTGTCCGATATACTGAAGTTCTATTCCAAAATTTTGGTAAAAAAGTTAAATATTGGTTAACAATTAATGAACAAAACACCATGATTCTTCATCCTGGTGCAATTGGTGTTCCTGAAAATGGTAAATTACCAGATAAGAAAACACTTTATCAACAAAATCACCATATGTTTATCGCTCAGGCTAAAGCTATGCAGCTATGCCACACTCTTTGTCCCAATGCTAAAATTGGGCCAGCATTAAATATTACTTCAATGTATGCTGAAACTTGCCGACCTGAAGATGCTATTGCTGCTCATAATTGGGAAACTATTCGATGTTGGAGTTTCCTCGATACCGCTATTTTGGGGCGCTATAATGCGTTATTTTTAAGTTATTTACAGGATAGAGGGCTTTGCCCAACAATTTTGGCAGAGGATCTCGTTGTATTAAAAAATGCTCAACCTGATTTTATTGCCATGAATTATTATTCAACAGCAACAATTGCCGCCAGTAAAGGAAATGCTTCCGATATATCAGCCAGAGCTGGCGATCAACAAATCATGCTGGGTGAACAGGGCGTTTATCGAGCGGCGGAAAATCCTTTTGTCGATAAAACGGCTTATGGATGGGTAATTGATCCTATTGGTTTAAGATTAACTTTAAGAAAAGTTTATGAACGTTACAATTTACCAATTCTAATCACTGAAAATGGCATTGGTGCTCCAGATAAACTTAATGCAGATAATACTGTTAACGATGATTATCGCATCAACTTTATTAGCCAACATATAACCCAAATGCAATTGGCTATCACCGATGGTGTTGAACTTATTGGTTACTGCCCATGGTCTGTTATTGATGTGGTAAGTACTCATCAAGGTTATGGTAAGCGTTATGGTTTTATCTATGTTAATCGAGGCGAATTTGATTTAAAAGATATGAAACGTATCAAGAAAAAGAGTTATTTTTGGTATCAGAAATTAATTAAGGCTAATGGGCAGTTGGATAAATTGACGTAACCGTTATGATAACATTTAAAGTTGATAAAATTTTAAATAACAGCCTAGTATTATCCAAAAATAGTGATAATAACGAGGTGATCCTGATGGGAAAAGGGATCGGTTTTAATGCTAAAGTTGGTGATCTGCTTGATGCTGAGCAGATTGAGAAATGTTTTGTTTTACAACAAATAACAGATATTCAAGGTTATCTTAACTTAATTGAATCATTACCTGATGATTACATCGAGTTAACGAGATTTTTGTTAGACTATGCGAGCAAAACATTACAAACGACTTTTAGAGAAACACTCTTTTTTACCTTATTAGATCACCTCAATTATGCTATTGAAAGATATTATTCAGGAGTGGTTATTCAAAATCGCTTGTTATACGAAGTGAAAAGCTTTTATCCTAAAGAGTTTGAAGTTGCAAAGTATGGCATAACCTATATAAACCAACGTCTTAATATTAGTTTACCTGAGGAGGAAGCAGGTAACATAGCCTTTCATTTAGTTAACGGCCAATCACATCAACAAACTATGCAGCATACGTTATTGTCCGTTAAAATGTTGAAGGATATATTCAATATTATTCAATTTAATTTTGCAATTCGAATAGATAAACAATCGTTACATTATTCACGCTTTTTAACTCATATGCAGTTTTTTATTCAGCGTATTTTTGAGCAGAAGCAGCTACAATCTGATAATGATTTTGTTTTTCAACAGGTGATTAGGCAATATCCAGATGAGTTTAAATGTGCAAATATCATTAAAAAATATTTAATTAATCAGCTCAATATCACGATTTCAAATGAAGAAATCCTCTATTTAATACTACATATCATTCGTATTGTACATTAAATCAAGCAAACAAAAGTCAGCATTGATGTTTATATCGATAATTAATACCAAAATAGAAGATTATTGCAAATTGTGTAACTTTATCATTTGCTTTTAATATTCGATGGTTAATTATTCATTTGGATCTGTTTCAATATTCTGCAAATATGAAACAATCGGTAAATCAGCTTCAGCCCAATCAAGATGATTTAGTTCATTAATATCTAGCCAACAAATTTTATTATGTTCTAAACATATTGGATCATTATCAATTAGCTGACAAAGAAAATTTATTGAAAAATAGCTTTAAAAATGTTTTTCAATACTATCAAAGGATAAATAGCTATTTGCCTTTCGAATAATAATTAAAGAAGTTTTTTAAACAGTTTAAACAGGCTACCAAGAGGATAACGTTTTAACTTGATTAGATTTTACAGATAGAATGTTGTTAATATGATTTATCGGCGGTTATTTTTTTAATACAGCAGTACTTTTAATGCGAATTGCTGGTCTTTTGTTTTTAGATTGATTGCTTAGTGTCATTGTTAATAGTCAGATTTAGTTAGTAGCGAATGTTATTAATTTGTTGGTTACCTGGTGTGTATAGGGTTTATTTAATCTTATTTTCACGGATAATTAGGATAAATAAACCCTTTATTATGGTTGTTCTTAGGTTGCTTTATAGCACGGTAAAATTTAAGTTATTATCATGACAAGTTCATTTCACTTATGTGATTTGGTCTTGGCAAACTCTATTGATATTTGGGTTGGTAAAAATATCAAATTCATCATAACTGGTTGATGAGAATTCACTTATTACAGCACCTTCAGGCCCAGCTTTAAACCAATGTTTAATATTGGGGTCGATGGTATATTGCTCACCGGGGAGTAATTCAATCTCTTGGCGAGCAGTATAGTATTGTTGATTACCACCCTGTGGTAAAGTACAAGATATACTGCCCTTATTTTCACCTTCAACATATAAATATACTTTACCCCATCGACAACGAAATGTTTCTTGTTTTCCTCTGCTGTTGTTGATGTCAGGATGTCGATGTTCAGGGCAGGTTTGGTTAGGTAGTAATACCATTTCTTTGGCACAATATCGGTCAGTATTAATATAAATAATTAAATTTAAACCTTCATTTTCAATATTATTTAAACCGAAATCAGCAAACTCAATATTATTTAACTCTTGTTCAGTTAGAATAAGTTGAGATTTTTTATATAACTCTTTGACATTATTCTTATAATCTTCACTAACTAACATAGTACACCTCATATAACTAAAACTAAGTCTATATTTAGTATTTAGATGGTTATGGTTTAATCGATAATGACCTCCATAACCATCCAATTTTTATAGACTTAGCTGATTTTGATTGAATCTAAGTCAATATCTTTCTCGTCATCAATAGTGAGTTCATTGTTATCATCTAGATTGACTCGTTTTTTCAGTACAAATAATATAATTGCGGTAGCAAGTGAGCCAGCCATTAAGGCAATAAACCATTGGATAGGATTGACCATTGTCACCATTGCAAATAGCCCACCAGCAGGTGCTGGTGTAGCACTACCACATGCCATACTAATTGCACCACCAACAGCACCACCGACACCAGTTGCTACTAAACATCTGAGTAAGTCATTAAAGATAATCGGATAACAACCTTCTGTGATTTGGCAGACTCCCATTGGAAATGCTGCTTTTAATGTTTCAACTTCATTGTTGGTATAAATATTTTTAGAAAATATTTTTTGCATAAAGTAAGCGATTGTCATTCCAAAAGGCGTTACCATTGAGGCTAAAATCATAACTGCCATTGGTTCATAACCATTTGGACCTAATGAAAGTAAAAACATGACCACGGTTTTATTGATTGGGCCACCATAATCAATTCCTGAAAGAACACCAATAATTAATCCATATACAATTTTTTCACTCGTATTAAGATTTTTTAAGTAGTCCATAAGTAATTCAGTGAATGCAGCAATTGGGGTGCCGACAACGTAGTACATTATGAGACCCATGGCAAACGCCGATAATAAAGGAATAATTAAAACCGGTCTTAGCCCTTCCGCCCAATGTGGTACTTTAATTTTTTCTCTGAGAAGTAAAGCAATATAACCAGCAATATAGCCACCGATAAAACCACCGATAAAGCCTGCGCCGATATTAATCGCAATTAGTCCAGTCAAAAAACCGGGAGCAATACCTGGTTTATCAGCGATTGAATAAGATATACCCGTAGATATCACCACCGGTAACATTCCAAGAACCAGAACCCCCATAGTTGAAAGCGCATCAACTAATCGGAAATCATCATGGAAACTATTCATTACTTGCCCACCAAATAAACTACCTATAGCGAGACAAAAACCAGCACTGACAACAATGGGTATTAAATATGATATAGCTGTTAGAGCATGACGCTTTAACTCTATTAATTTGAACATCTTCATGTGCAACCTCACCTGTAAGATTATTGAGAAATAGCTTCTTCGATCTTCTTAATTAATTTATTGGGGGACTTTATGGCAATTTCTGTGGGGACCTCAATGATTTTTTTGTTGGCAAATCGTTCTCTTCCAGATACTTTTACATCAATAGCTAATATAACAATATCAGCACTTTCAATTAACTCATCGGGAATTTCATCTTGTACACCTATCGTACCTTGAGTTTCAATATGTATGTTATGCCCAGCATTTTTGGCGGCAGTGATTAATTTTTCCTTTGCAATATAAGTATGTGCAATTCCTGCGGTACAGGCAGCGATTCCAATAATATTCATAGCCTTTGTCCTATTTTTATTACAATTCCTTGTTGATAAATTTGTTATTAGTAACTAGTGAAAATTTGTTTAATTTCCTGACTATCATTTGCTTCTAACAATCTATCAATAACATCATCATTACCAAGTTTACCGGCTAGTTGTGCTAACAACATGAGATGTTCATTAGCACCGTCATTATTAGCGCTGACCGAAAATAAAAATATTAATTTAACTCCTTTATCATCAAGAGTTTCCCATTCAATTTCTTGGTTGAATTTCCCGATAGCAATACCATTTCGTAGTACGCTATCGCTTTGACCATGAGGAATTGCAATATAATTACCTATACCTGTTGCTCCCAATGATTCTCTATAATAGATATCTTCCAGAAATGAATTAATATCATTAATATAGCCAGCATTAAGTAGTTTCTCTGATAAAATCAGTAATGCTTCATTTTTATTTTTTGCATCAATATTTGTGGCAATGACTTGTTCATCTAAAATTTTATTTAATGACATAAACTCTTCCTCTTATTAAATGTAATAATCCGTTGCTTGTTGCCGGTCGATAATTAACCGGCTTTTAGCTTACATTTATTAATATGAACAAGCATTTAGCTATTTGTTCTTATGTAGTCTTAAAACTTATCGATAATATAATGATGCTTTATTATCTGCTTTAAATAATTTAATTTTTTGCTCTGCTACTTTTTGCGTTTCTAGCATGCAAGGAGGGAATAAAACATTAGGCTCTCTAATCTCGTTATTGCCTCCATTTAACATCTCGCGTAATTTGTTAGCAAAACAGATTTTTATATCACTAGAGATGTTTATTTTGGCAATTCCTAAATCTAGCGAAGCAGCAAGTTCATCATCCGCATTACTAGAACCCCCATGAAGTACTAATGGGATTGAAACCAGCTTATAAATTTCTTCTAGAATATCTAAACGTAATTTAGGAACTAAGTGTTTTGGATAAATACCATGTGATGTACCAATGGCTACCGCAAGAGAATCAATTTTTGTTTCTTCAACAAATTCTTTGGCTTTTAATGGATCGGTGTAAATAATTTCACTTGCTCCCCCTTCAACGGTGGATCCAGTATCGCCAATGGTACCTAACTCTGCTTCCACTGACACACCAACGCTATGTGCTAGTTTTACGACTTCTTTAGTAATTCTAATATTTTCATCAAATGGTTGATGTGAACTGTCAATCATTACTGATGTGAAGCCTAATTGAATGGCATGTGCAACTTGTTGCATGTTGGCACCATGATCTAAGTGAATACAAACGGGTATTTTACTGTGGTTACATTCATAAATAACTTGACTGATAAAACTGTCTTTTAAGAAAGCAAGCTCATCGGGGTGAATTGCCATCATAAATGGTGCGTTTAAACGTTCTGCTGTTTCCATTACGGCAGTCAGTAATTGTCCGCTACCAGCATTGAACGCAGGGACGGAAAATTTATTTTTTCTTGCTATATCTAGCATTTCTTTACCAGTGATTAACATGAGCTGCTCCTTAAATTTGCTGTTATTAATACTTTCCTTTACTTTCTTTTCTTTTATTATTTTATCTTTTCTTATTTGTGTCAATTATTTTTTTTATTTTCTTTTTGTTATTTGTTTTTTTGTTTTATTTTAATTTGTTTTTTGTGTATTATGCAGATAAATCAAAATATAAGGTGGCTAATTATGTTTGCTGAAGAAAGACAACAGATTATTTTAAAGAAAGTAATAGAAAATAAATCGATTACTGTTAAAGAGTTAGCAGAGTTATTAGATGTATCAATGCCTACAGTGCGTAGTGATATTGATATAATTTGTGCAAATTATCCAGATATAGAGCGAACGCATGGTGGGATTGTGTTATCGAATAAATTTATACATCAAACCCCTTATGATGAAAGAAAAGCACTTAATCTAAAAGAAAAACAGAGCATTGCTAGTTTGGCTATATCTTTAATTAAACACAAAGATACAATACTGATTGATTCTAGTTCAACTAGTAATGAAATTGCGAATAAATTAGTCAATATTGATATTAAAATTACTATTATTACTACGGGTATCAATATTGCTGTTAAGCTAAAAGAAAACCCGAATTTGACGGTTATTATCATTGGCGGAGTTTTAAAACCAAAATCAAATACCATACAAAACTCTTTTGATGATAGCGTTATTAATGCTTTTAATATTGATAAGTTTTTCTTTTCAGCATCAGGTGTTTCACTAAAAAACGGGTTCTCTGATTATAATTACAATGAAGTTGTCGACAAAAAAAGATTTTTAGCTAAATGCCAACAATCTATTGCGCTAATTGACTCAACCAAATTCAATATTGATTCAAAATCCAGTTTCGCACAATTAAAAGAAGTGGATTATTTAATAACAACTCAAACTGTTGATAAAAAGGATATTGAGCGATATAAAAGGTCGATAAAAGTTCTAACTGCTTGATGATAAAGGGGCCTATTATGAGTTGGTTTAAAAATATGACGGCTAAAGAGTTGCTACAGTATGTTGGTGATATTAAACAAATTGCTGGGGCAACGAGTTCCATTTTAAATGATGGCCCTGGTTTTAATTCTCGTATTTGTGAGGTTAATACCGCAGTAGGGTTAAGTTTTACTGTATTACCTGATCGAGGAATGGATATTTCAGCATGTCGTTATAAAGGCATACCCATTGCGCCAATATCAAAAGTAGGGATCAGAAATCCAGAGAGCGTGAATAATAGTGGATATGAGTTTTTAAAAAATTTTCATTGTGGTTTATTAACTACTTGTGGATTAACGCATATTGGTCCTCCATCGACTATTAATGGTTTACATGGCCCATTTTCTAATTTACGTGCAGAAAATTTTTCTATTAATGAATTTTGGGATGATGATGATTATATTATTCAGTTGAAGGGTAAAATACGTCAAGCTGTGTTTTTTTCTGAAAATATTCAATTACAAAGAACAATAACTACTTCATTAAAATCTTCATCCTTTACTATCACTGACACAATCACTAACCAAGCATTTAGGCATGAAAATATTCAACTTTTATATCATATTAACTTTGGTTATCCACTATTATCACCAGATACGACAATAAAGCTACCCACAGTAATCACGTTACCCCGAGATGAAGTCGCAGATAAGGGGTTGGCGCATTTTCTTGATGTATTACCGCCTCAAGCTATTTTCGATGAGCAGGTCTATTTTCATCGACCAAAACCAGAAAAAAAATGCCGTTTTAGGGTTGAAAATAAAACTATTGGTATTGCGCTGGACTGTAAATATAACTCAACTGAGCTCCCTTATCTGACACAGTGGAATCAATTTGGTCAAAATGAATATGTTCTCGGTATTGAACCTGGTTTAGGATGGCCAATGAATAAGCCAGAGGGGGGATTGATTTTAGCACCATTAGAGAGTTTTACGACGTCGCTGCATTTTGATTTAAGTAATATATAATAAACAAAAATACTGTAAGGCATTTTAATAATTACTAGGATGAAAAATTTATATTTCAATTTGGTTAGTAGATAACCCTAATTGACTGTAATGAATAATATTTAATGGAGATAAATAATGAAACGATATGGTAGTGTTGAGGCGGGAGGAACAAAGTTTATTTGTGCTGTTGGCAATGAAAATAATGAAATAATTATTAGCGAGACTATTCCAACCACAACTTATGCAGAAACGATAAAAAAGGTCATTCTGTTTTTTAAACAAAATAGTGTTGATGCTTTAGCAATAGGCAGTTTTGGGCCGGTAGATCTTGATATTTCTAGTGACCAGTATGGATGCATACTGAATACTCCAAAACAAGGTTGGACTAATGTAAATATTGTTTTACCAATACAGAAAGAACTCAATATACCTATCTTTTTTACAACGGATGTTAACTCAAGCGCTTATGGTGAAATGTATTTAAACTCATGTAATAATTTGGTTTATTACACAATTGGCACTGGAATTGGAGGAAGCGCTATTCAAAATGGCGTATTTATAGGTGGCGTCGGTCACCCAGAAATGGGGCATCAATTAATAAAAAAACATTCGTTAGATGTCAATTTTAAAGGTGTTTGTCCATTACATGGTGATTGTTTAGAAGGGCTAGCATCAGGGCCAAGTATTGAAGCAAGAACGGGTAAAAAAGGCCAAGAATTAGATGCTAGTTCAGATGTTTGGGATATTCAAGCATACTATATTGCCCAAGCTATTTTAAATGCGACCTTAGTGATTAGACCTGAGTTAGTCATTGTTGGTGGTGGTGTGATGAGCCAAAATCATATGCTAGAACGAATAAAAACGCATTTTAAAAGATTATTAAATAATTATGTCACCATTGAAAATATTGATAAATATATAAAAACACCGTCAGTTGAAAATAATGGTAGTGCAACAATTGGTAATTTTTTACTCGCCAAAAACTTATTAATTAAAAATTAATTTATTCGCATTATATATAATTAGGTTGTTATTTCTTCAGAAATAACAACCAACTAAGTAATATTGTTATCTTTTCCTTTAATTATCCACCTTCACTAGGCCACGACAAGCAATGTTATTAGATAAATTAGCTTTAAATGATTATACTGGTGAATTATACGCATCCTTAAATTGAGTATTTATAAAATTAGTTTAAATGAAATATTGTATGCTAAAACATGGAGCATTCGAGGAAATTACAGCAACAATCTGATTTATTTATAGGATCTTTTACTGTAACTATTATCAATATATCTAAAATTTATATCTTTGGATGAAACGAGTTGTATGCCAAACAGAATAATTAATCCCAATAATAAGTTATATAAGGATGAGCAATTGAATCGTGACTATCCGGTTACTGATATTTCAGAAAACAACATAAGAGAACAAATGCCTGAAATATTCAACATATTATTAATTGATAGAACGACATCTACAGCTGATGAGATAAATAATATTATTTGGGCCAATGATAATTATAGCCAATATAACCATACAGCCTATTCACCATCTGCTCAGATAAGACCTGAGTTAATCACAGGTAACATGGCAAAAATCATCATGCCTCGGGCGTTAAAACCGCGAGAGCAGCAAAAAGAACGAACTAAATCAAAAGCGGAAGTATTTACACCAATTTGGGTTGTGCAAAAACAAAATGATATTCTTGAGAAAGAATACGCTAATGATGATTTGGATACTTATATTAAGCGAAAATGGTTAGAAATATCATGTGGTGAAGCGCCGTATATGGTTACTCGCTATGATATGAATTCTGGGCAAATGATACCACTGCAAAAAAGAGTAGGTTTTGTTGATAGGAAACTAAAACGTATCAATGCTGAAATAAATGATAAAAAAGAATGGCAAAGATTCGCTATCAAAGCTTATCAAGCCAGTTATGGCTTTGAATGGAATGGCGACTCGCTTTTATTAGCTCGAGAGAATTTATTTTACACATGTTGTGATTATTATTTTGCTAAGTGGCAAGAAGAACCATTATATGAATTTTTGAAAAATGTGGCTGAAGTGATTAGCTATAATTTATTCCAGATGGATGCTTTACAACAGATTATTCCTTTGTCAGAACAACAAGCCTCATTGTGTGACAATCAGTTAACTTCTTTTAGTCAAGAAAACAATGCACAACAATTGCTTAAAAACCACGGTAAGCGTGTAAAAATTATGAATTGGGATATAGGGGAAATGATTTTTTTTGGCGAAGGAGATAGATAATGAAATTCGATGTGGTTGTCGGTAATCCTCCCTATCAAGATATGAATGTCGGCGAAAATAATCAAGCTGTTCCTATATATCATTATTTTTATGATTTAGCTGAAAAGGTCGCAAGTAAATACACGTTGATTTCGCCGGCTCGATTCTTGGCAAATCAAGGGGCAACACCGAAAAAGTGGAATCAGAAAATGCTGACTGACAAACATATCAATATTGAATATTTCAATGCTAAAAGTGATGAAGTTTTCCCAAATGTTGATATTAAAGGCGGTATCGTAATTATTTTTAGAGATAAAAATAAAATTTTTGGTGAAATTGATACTTTTATTCCTTTCAAGGAATTGCGATCTATATTTCATAAAGTTAAATCAATAACTAAAGAAAATATGAGTAATTTTGTGTATAGCCCCGATAGTTATCGATTTACAGATTGTTTGTTTATTGAAAATCCTTATTTGATTGGCCGAACGGATAAGGCTCATGCAAAGGCTGTCGCCTCTAGTGTATTTAGTCGCTATCCAGAAATATTTTTTACCACCAAGCCAGATGATGGCGAGGATTATATTCAAATCTACGGTCGCACAAAAGGTGCCCGTATATATTATTGGTTGAAAAGAAAATATATTGCTAATCATGCTAATTTAGATAAATGGAAAGTTTTTGTGCCAGGTGCTAATGGAACAGGGGCGTTTGGAGAGATATTGAGTACACCAGTTGTTGGATCTCCCGCAATCGGACATAACCAAACATTTGTCAGTCTAGGAGAATTTGATACTGAGTTTGAAGCTGAAGCATTACTTAAATACCTTAAGTCAAAATTTGCTCGTTCAATGCTAGGTATTATGAAAACAACCCAGAATAATCAATCAAAGATCACATGGTCAAAAGTTCCGCTGCAAAATTTTACTAAAAATTCAGATATAGATTGGAGTAGATCTATTTCAGATGTCGATCAGCAACTTTATATTAAATATAGTTTAGCTGAAAACGAAATTAACTTTATTGAAAGTAAGGTTAAACCCATGAACTAACTAAGTAATTTTGCAATGGTTAATATAATAGAAACCAATCGATTTAAATTTTTTAATGTTGATGAAAATATTGTTATTTTTACTTATCAGGATGATTTAGAAAAATTAAACTTAAATTTAGATAAAATTGCTAAAAACACGCAAAATACTTGGCAACCAAACAGAAATCAAAAAGAGATAGATAAAAATACCCTACAAGGGAAAATTGTTGAGGAGTTATTTATTGATTTGATTGAGTACCAAAATTGTCAAAATGATAATATGAGACAATTATCATATACGGCTTATGACCAATTTAGGACTGATTTATTTAAAAAACATGCTCCTTTTGATGGTCTTATCTATGAAAAAAATAATCCCAATATCGCACTTGTTAAGCAAAAAATAACGGAAACAATTCTTGCCAGCCATTATGGTATGTTAACTGATGATACTATTGAGTTTTGCCGAGCAAATAACGTTTATTTGGTAGAGATAAAGTCATCAAAGATCCCTAATAATATCTATTTATCAAAAAGTTGTAATTTACGAAAATATACTTCTCATCAAGCATTAATTAATCATCTTAGACAACTAGATCTATTTAAATATCCTAAGTTCAATAGAAAAAATGGTGATATTATTCATAACACTTGCGATTATTTAGCTTGGATTAAAAATAATATTATTTCTATGTCACAAAAATCAGACAGTGAAATAATCGATGCCGAAATAAATTCGTCTTTAGATATATACACCAGAATTTTTATCAATGACAAAGTAACAACAGATGATGGCAAAAAAGTCTTTATCGGTTATCTATTGGGATATGTTTTAGGGTATCAGTTTTATGAAAATCTTAAAATTATGAACTTTCCTTCTAAAAAATCTAGCAAAGCGATTTATGTCACTTATCCAATCTCAAATACAACAAGTTTTAACCGCTTATTTGATGATAAAAGGCTGTGGTAAATACAACAAATTATAGTCAAAATCCCTGAAATTTTGATGTCATGTTACTTATGATACCGTTTGAATCCTTAACGTCTCGGCAATGAAAACAGAGCAACAGAAGTAACTACATATATACCAATATTGTCTATTATTTATATCACTACAATCTTATTGGATTTAACTTTTTAGTTAATAGTGTTAAATAATCACTATTGTTGATTATTTAGTCAGTTAGAAACCTCAATGCTTATCGTCAAGATTATAAGCGTCTTAATAAAGTTTTAACTGATTAAATTAGTTAACAATATTTATTGATACAAATCACTATCCAATTAAAATTATCTCACAATGAATTCGTTATAGGATAGATTTGTTTATTCAACCATATGTTTAAGATCTTTTTTGAATCGTTAATATAATTTAATCAGAACAATAAATGATTGGAATTGCCCCTGCTTCTTTTACTGCATGCGAAAATGAAGATAATATCCATAAAAGTTGAGAGATATGTCCATTAACTGATTCTCCATCTTGTATTTTTGAAAATTCATTTGTAATTTTATTTTTGGAAATGAAATTACAACTTATAATACATTTTCTATGTAATTTAAAATCTCCTAAGAGATCAGTTAAATATAAATTAATAGGTTGATTATTTCCCTTCCTTAATCTATTAATTTGGGTTGTGTTACCTTTAGAGGATTTATATTTTTTTCCAAATTTGTCATTGAATTTCTCTATGAAATCAGTTTTACTAAAATACATATATCCTAAGTTTTTTATTGCTTGACCAATAACATCGTGTAATTTACTAGCAGAATTGCTTGCAGAACCTGAACTATATTTTGAATGGATAAAATTAATACAGGATTCTCCTTTATTAAAAGTTATGTGATCAGCCCATTCATTGCCTAAATCATCACAAAAAATATAATCATCACTTTTATGTCTATTTTCCACCAGCTCAAACATTGATTCTTTTGAGAATCTAACACTATTTTTCCTAAAATTACCCTTCTCGCTAGTTATAAAATTCATATTTTTCACAGGTATTAACATATCTAATATGCTGTTTATTTCTGAAATCCCTGAATCATCTTGAAAACAGTTACCAATAAAATACATATAGCTAGGGTTATCAAAAGTGATACTATAAAAACCATTTTTAATGATATAACTTTGTAATGTGACATCGCGTCCAGATATATTTACTTTCAGTGTTCTCAAAAATGATGAATCGAAGGTTAAAGTTTTATTATTAACTCTGATATATGCTCGACCAAATTTAGTGAGTATATTTCCTTCTGAGTCAATTGAATAAATTCTTTCAAGATGACAAATCAACCTATCTAATTCTTTTGATTTGAGTTCAGTATCAATGCCTTTTCTGTTTGTATATTTAATTTTAATGCCATCTTCAATAAGTTGGTCATATAAAGATGAACTTTCAATTAAAATTGCATTTGGCTTCGTTTGTTTAAGTACTTCATGAAGTTTTTTCTGTTTTGCGAAAGTATCTAAAAAATCTTTTTCACCTCCACCATTTTTTATAAGAGTAAGTTGATTGTAAATCCAGAGAGCAGCATTATCAAAATTAATCCTATGAGATGACTCGACTAAACGTCCAGTACCTGAGATAGTTTTTACGGTTGACCCCTGTCTAAATTTTAAAAATAGTGGTATTGATCTTCCTGCTGCATGAGTAGAAAAGGTACCCTTCAAATCTGGAGCTTCATAAGAACGTTGCCGTATCGCTTTATCCGATACTGTCATATTCCTGAGGGATATTCTTTGAAAAGAAACATCGGAATCATTGAAAGTTTTAGCAATTACTGTACCACTAATCAGATCAAAATTTTTTTCAAGTATTTCAGATATATTAGAACAACTTTTTTTAATTATACCAATATATCTATCAAATTCAAAAATAATAATAAATGCATATATTTGATCTTTTAATGCGTTTTTAGTTAGCTCATTTTGAATAAAATAAACGGGTCTAATTGTTGGAAATATTCTAATTGAATACCGATATTTTATATTTTTATTAATTAGATTTTTTTCTTTTCTAAATTCATCCAATATATATGATTGTTCGGGGTCAATGTTTGCACTTGATGTATCTAAAACTTCACGAATGATTGAATCGTTAATTGAAGATTGCAATGCTCCGTTTTTTAAATTATAAAATTGTGCATTTTTAGTTAACTCTAACTTATCAAGCATAGATATTCCCTCTTAACAAGAAAAATAAATTTTATTTATCTTATTCGCAAAAATAATCTAAAAATTGTAATTAATTGGTTAATTTTTTCAATAAAATAATTATTTAAACTATACATAATAATTTTTTTTATAGGTATCGTTAATTGTGGCCAAGGCAAGGAAGCTCATTCCATCTTCCTTGTCAATTCAAACGCAATGTAATTATGTTCAATTAAAAGATGAGCTGTTTTTGGTTATGCAATTGGATATATCCAGATTGAGTAATATGAAGCTATCTCTTTTTTAGTTGCTCCAGTCTCAGTTATTGTTACTATAGCTATCAGTTATTATCCGTCTGATGTTTCTTATCCTTGCCGAAATAATATTAGATGTAAATGGTTATTTTGATATTGATATTTTGAATCCATATTAACGATATGATTCAAAATAATAAAACCTAAGCAATTTCTTATAGCCATTACAAATAAAGGCTTTAAAGCTATTTTATGGATACACGTCATTATCGAACCAAATGTATCCGGGGTTGTATCCGATTTTGCACTTGATATGGGGTAATCTCAGTTGACGTTGGTTGACAAACAAAATCCCTTTAAAGGCAGCTTTGAAAAGGCTTTAGACATAAAAAAACCTGCTAGAAGCAGGTCTTAGAATTTGGTGATTGGTGCCCGGACGCGGAATCGAAGATACAGCTTAAAGCATTGGTATTATTGGGTTGGGGTATGTATCCGTAGTGGGATTGGTTGGGTTTTAGCTTATTATTAAAAATCCATAATCAAATAGAAAAATGATGATAAAAACAATTGCATACCCTTTATTCTCCAAGCAAATCAACGAGTAAGAGCTCAAAATAGATTAATCTGGCAGTATTTGCCTAAATTAACCGCAATTGATAAACTATCGATCATCATTGCAACAAAAAATTGCGGATAGTTTTAGCAATTCCCCCAAGAAAATCATTAAGGAGGTATATGCCATGATGACGTTATGGGGATATTCTATACTATTATGTTTCGATGTTGAATTCGCTGTTGTCATTATTGTTTTCTACATTTTTTATAGGGAGATATTTAATGGAATTGATAAACCAGCCCTTCACAGGTCAGCTTGGTAACCGTTTGATAGAGTTACTTGGCTCGTCTGACTACCATACACTGAATATCGTAGTAGCTTTTGCAAAGAACAGCGGAATTCTCAGAATCAAGAATGCACTGGACGAATTCAGAAAACGAGGAGGCCTAGTCAATGTATATGTGGGAGTCGATCTTGGTGGAACGTCGTATGAGGCGCTCACAGCTCTATTACTTCATTCGGATTCATTGAATGTTGTCCACTCAGAAAAAGGTCAAACATTCCATACAAAAATATATCAATTTCTAGGGAAGGATAAAGCACTGATAGTTATTGGATCACACAATTTGACGGGGGGAGGTTTATGGACTAATTTTGAAAGCTCAGTACTGATCCCAATAAATCGGTCGAATACCTATGATAGAAATATACTAAAATGGATGGATGACTACTTCAAACAGTTAAAATCACTTAAAGACTCGTTTATGTTAATAAATACAAAAGAAGACATAGATAAGCTCCTTCAAAACGGTTATGTGTGTAAAGAAATCGCCGAGCAAATACGTCTGATAAAAACTACTACACAGGATAAAGCTCGGGAGTGTTTATTCGGTAATGGCACCTCCGCAAAACTACCTAGCATTGCCTCACAAAAGAACGAGAAGATAGATAAGGCTGTTGCTGCGCAAATAAATTCAATCTCCGTTATTTTGAATGATGAAGCACAGACTATTTGGTTTGAAACTAAGAAATTAACTGGTGGATCACGAAATATACTTGATCTATCAATGAAGTCTCTCGTTGAGCGTGGAGACCCCACCGGCACCCCTTTTGACCTTGGTGAATCGAAATTCATGCGCGGCGGGGTCGAGTTTTTTGGTCTAAATCCTACGGTTACAAACAAAAATAAAAACATCACTCTTAACTTTGAAGGAATTGACTACGCAGGAAATACTATACTTTTTCCTGTTGGAGAAAAAGCAAACGGCACATGGCGGCTTCAGATCAAGGGATCTAGTTCTTCTCAAATAAAAATCACTGATGCTTTTAGAAAAAAAGGTGAAACACATTACTTAGTAGAGAAAATAATCACCTTTACTAAGATTGAAGATGATTATTATGTCATGTCTATATTTCCAGAATCTGAACTTGAAAATTTCAAGGCGGCTTCACGTATCTTGGCTCGAAACGGGTCGACAAGAACAGCTAAACAGCTAGGATTGCTTTAAAAACGACTCAACCACTCTTGGTGTTTGCCTTTTCGAACTCCACTAATTCCGCCCTTTGCTCCGCCAAACTCGAGTATCAGGGCATTGTCATTCAGAGAGATTCCTTCTGAAACAAATAGTGGAGCCTGACTTATTTCACAGAAACGTTTTATGAATAATTTTATATCAAAACTGAATGCATACCCTGTTGTATTGTGATATGGGGGATCCACATATACGACGGAATTGTTTGGGACTGGAGCATTAAGTATTGTCATAATATCTGTATTGAAACAGGTTACTCCTTTCATCCCATGCACAAGCGCATCAATTCTACGATGCAGTTCGATTGGAGAAGGTTGCATGGGATTAGCGGGGCTGCGACGTATACTAGTCTCAGTTGGCACCCAGTAATCTCTGAAACTAGCATTTACCCAATGATTGCCTTCACGCCAAATTTGCTTGCCTCCGAAAGAGCATGCCTGAAGCAATGGATAAAGTTCTACTTCATGCTCCTCTACTGGAAGCGCCGATAGTGCTAGCATGTGAGCTTTAAAATCTCGTTTATCATTCGGTAACCCAGATAAAAACAGTTCAAAAGAGTTCATATTAAATGTACCAGAACCAATTGAAGACCAAAAAGATCCCCAAGAACTGATATCGAGCATGATAATTCGTGACGGATCTATACCTCTATTAACTAGCTCGATGGATATCGCTCCAGACCCACAGCACAAGTCGTAGAATTGTGAATTTGGTTCAGGAGCAGCTTCAAGAAGATGATCAACAATTTGAGACGCGACACGTTGCTTTCCCCCCTGATATGCGCAGGGTACGCGCAATCGACTACTCATAAGGATTTTCTACGAATAAAAATTCGCGCATAAACACGTCGGCCGTTAATAATACCGACTCCTCCCCTATCTTCAGAGTGCTGTCGATAGTTTACCTCTTTCAGCACTTTGGAAGATACATTAGTGCGAGCATTGCCGTTAGCAAGCATAACGATTTCAAATTGATCTGGACTGTATTTATCGAGAAAAGTGATAGGAACTCCCATAAGGCCATCGTAGTCAAAAGGAATATTTTGGGTACGCCCAACCTCAATAGCATCATAATTTTCGTAGTATGGGTATTCCTCAGGAATAAAACGACGACTCAATGATATATGCTCATTCCGCCTACTAGTATCCACATTGGTGAACCAACGAACCCCTTTTACTCTAATATAACGCCGTCCTCTTTCATCTATACCACAGCTAGTGGCATTCAATGGATAATTGTCGGGGACATAAAATTTGCGATCACCAGAACGAATAGACTCTCCATACCAAACTTTATTGTCACGGAAGAGAGGAAAGACCTCTTTGTATGTGGCAGCATTCATGTTTCCAAGGATTATAAATTTTTTTTCGTAGCGCTCTAATAGACTAATATACTCACGAAATAGGCTAAAGGGAGGGTTAGTAACCACTATGTCGGCTTCCTTAAGCAAATCCACACATTCATCTGATCTGAAATCACCATCACCAGCAAGGTGCATAAGAGAGTTTCCTTGCATGGCAAATAAGGATTCTAAGTCCAGAGAACCATCAGGTCTTTCCAAAAATACATCAGGCACTTCGGTTACTACTGCCTTGTAAGCATTTGTCTCGCCATCTAGCGGGTATTCTTTCCCCGCTATTGGAGAACTTGAATAACAAGTAGATGTTAACCCAGCAAGTCCAAGCTTTTCGAAATTAAGCACAAAAAATCGAAAGAAAGCTGATTCAAAAGGATCATCACAGTTACAAAGCACAGTCTTACCTTTTAGTTGCTCTCGATATTTTATTATTTCTCTGGAAACATCTTCGTACTGAGTATAGAATTCATCTTTTTTGACGATAAATGCACGATTAAGCGTCGCATTTCCTGATACTGGATATTGTTTTGGACTTTTTATTGTTATATCAAATGGCATTGTTCCCTCACGAACCACTGCTTTAAGAAAAGTATTAATAGCAGCTGACATACTAATGCCAATCTCATCAAAGACTTTAGTAGCTTGTATCTTAACATTTGAATCAATGCGTATTGTCGTAGTTGGTTTGGTAGACATGATTTACAATTCCTTTATAGATATACAATGTAGCACAATTTTCTGTGTAATACAATTTCATTATATTTACCCTAATTAGTAAAAATATAGAAATGTCCCAAAATCTACAACAAAGAATTTTGAGCATGACAATACACTGGGTAATGTTTGCATAAACATCTCCTTAAATTTTTAGATATTAAAATAATTGATTTTTGAAAAGAGAATTAAATAGTAGATTGCTTTTTAAGTCGTTTTGAACTCATAAGGAGTGACAAATTCAGTTCGGATTGAATCTAAGTAATCAGCCCACCACTGAACAATTTTTGTCCGTTCAATAATGTGTTGTGTTTTATGAATATAAGCTGTCCTTACGCCATTACGTTCTTGATGACTCATCTGGCGTTCCACTACATCTATAGTTATACTTCATCATTTTTTACATCCTGAAATCAAACTAAATAAAGCAACAAAGGGGTAAAATTGAAAGAGACGTAAAACCATTTAAATGGATAAATATTAAAAATAGAGCTGAAGTTGTTAGTCTTTTATTAAAAATTCAAAAGATTACAAATACTCATACGGATATATTACATGAAACTATGCATTCTGACTCAAAAGAGTTGTATCAGTACATTCAATATTTTTTTGATGATTGGGATAATTCTAAAGAAGCTAAAGAGCTTTCACAAATTAAAATAAAAAAAGCATGGGATCAAAAAAAATATAGAGATAAAGTTAAAGGTAAAAAAGTATTAAATATTTATTTAGATTCCAAAGTTAAAGATGAATTGAAAAAATTAGCAAAAGAACAAAATAAAACAATAACAAGCGTTATTGAAAATTTAATTAATCGTGAAATTAAATTAATTAACAATACTAAAGCATTTGAAAAAATAAATAAAAATAGGACGGGTCTGGTATTGAATATAGGATCTTCTCAAAAAAAAACAAGAGCCAGATTCTAGTGGAAATATTTTTAGATTTCCTGACAATGATCATGTAGATAGGTAATAATTCTAAATATAAATAAATTTACCATTTATATTTCTTAAAATACCTTTAAGGCAATTTTTAGTGGTACATAGTAATTGAATTAATATTTTTGTATAAATAAGAATGTTTATTAAGTATTTTTTTAAATAGTACCATTGATTATTTTTGTTGTAATTATTTGGTATTTTTTAGTATTCAAAATAATAAAACCTAAGCAATTTCTCTTAAGCATTACAAATAAAGGCTTTAAAGCCATTTTATGGATACACGCCATTATCGAACCAAATGTATCCGGGAGTTGTATCCGATTTTGCACTTGATATGGGGTAATCTCAGTTGGCATCGGTTGACAAAGAAAATCGCTTGAAAGGTAGCTTGGAAAAGGCTTTAGACATAAAAAAAACTGCTAGAAGCAGGTCTTAAAATTTGGTGATTGGTGCCCGGACGCGGAATCGAACCACGGACACGGGGATTTTCAATCCCCTGCTCTACCGACTGAGCTATCCGGGCAACAATGGAGCTGTATTAAACACGATTAGAGATTATTCGTCAATCCTTTTTGTGAGATATTTTTAAAAATATATACTGTTTGGTTGAAATTTAGCTAATCGTCACCATTTTAATAACTAATTAAAAATAATGCCGCTCTATATTTAGAGGAATTTTTGTATGCGAGTTATTGGTTTTATTATATTTTTTATTTATGTTTATTGTGAGATTAGTTTTTTTATCGCAATTGCTAATTATGTGGGGGTATTGCTTGCATTAATCGGAATTATTGCTACCTCGATTATTGGTTTTTCATTAATTAAAAAGCAAGGATTAAAAAATTTAAGTCTTATGCAACAAAAGATTGCTAATCAGCAAAGCCCAAAAGAAGAAATTATTAACAGTGTTTCGTTATTATTTGCTGGTTTTTTCTTATTTATTCCAGGTTTTCTAACGGATATCTTAGGGGGAATTTTATTAATTCCATATGTTCAGGAATATATTGTGCGCTTTATTGTTAAAAAACTTCCTACTAAAGTTTATTCATTTTCTTCTAGTCGCAATGCACAAGTAAGTAATGATGTGATCGAAGGAGAATTTGAACGGAAAGATGATGAATAATTAATCAATTAGAAAATTTTTTTATTTTATTCTCTTGAAGAATATAAATTAATCCCCATCTATTATGCACTATATGATACATATCATAATTTTATGATTTATTGTTAATAATTACTTAAGTAAAAATTAGTGCTAGGAGATAACTAATGAAAATTCGTCCATTGCATGATCGTGTGATCATTAAACGCAAAGAAGTAGAATCAAAATCAGCTGGCGGTATTGTGTTAACTGGCTCAGCAGCAGGTAAATCAACACGTGGTGAAGTTTTAGCTGTTGGTAATGGTCGCATTTTAGAAAATGGTCAAGTTCAGCCATTAGATGTTAAAGTTGGTGATATCGTAATTTTCAATGAAGGATATGGCGTTAAAACAGAAAAAATTGATAACGAAGAAGTGCTTATCTTATCAGAAAGCGATATTTTAGCCATTGTTCAAGAATAACTGGCAGATAATTTAACTTATATACAGAATTTAGGAGAAATACGAAGATGGCAGCTAAAGATGTAAAATTTGGAAATGACGCTCGAGCTAAAATGCTTAAAGGCGTTAATGTATTAGCTGATGCAGTTAAAGTAACTTTAGGTCCAAAAGGACGTAATGTTGTATTAGATAAATCATTTGGTGCGCCAACTATCACTAAAGATGGTGTATCAGTTGCTCGTGAAATCGAATTAGAAGATAAATTCGAAAACATGGGTGCGCAAATGGTTAAAGAAGTAGCTTCAAAAGCAAACGATGCAGCAGGTGATGGTACTACTACTGCAACTGTACTTGCGCAAGCTATCGTTAACGAAGGTTTAAAAGCAGTTGCTGCTGGTATGAATCCAATGGATTTAAAACGTGGTATTGATAAAGCAGTAGTTGCAGCAGTTGAAGAGCTTAAAAAATTATCTTCACCATGTGCTGATTCTAAAGCGATCGCACAAGTTGGTACTATTTCAGCAAACTCTGATGAAACAGTTGGTACTTTAATTGCTCAAGCAATGGAAAAAGTAGGTAAAGAAGGTGTTATCACTGTTGAAGATGGTACTGGTTTACAAGATGAACTTGATGTTGTTGAAGGTATGCAGTTTGACCGTGGTTATTTATCTCCATATTTCATCAACAAACCAGAAACTGCGACTGTTGAATTAGATAGCCCGTATATTTTATTAGCGGATAAAAAAATCTCTAATATCCGTGAATTATTACCAGTATTAGAAGCTGTTGCTAAAGCAGGTAAATCTTTATTAATCATTGCTGAAGATGTTGAAGGCGAAGCATTAGCAACATTAGTTGTGAATACTATGCGTGGTATTGTTAAAGTTGCAGCGGTTAAAGCACCTGGTTTTGGTGACCGTCGTAAAGCAATGTTACAAGATATCGCAATCTTAACTGCTGGTACTGTAATTTCTGAAGAAATTGGTTTAGAGCTTGAAAAAGCAACACTTGAAGATTTAGGTCAAGCTAAACGTGTGGTTATCAATAAAGATAACACAACAATCATCGACGGTGTTGGTGAAGAATCATTAATTAATGCACGTGTTGAACAAATTCGTAAACAAATCGAAGAATCAACTTCTGATTACGATAAAGAAAAACTTCAAGAGCGTGTGGCTAAATTAGCTGGCGGTGTTGCAGTAATTAAAGTTGGTGCAGCAACTGAAGTTGAAATGAAAGAGAAAAAAGCACGTGTTGAAGATGCATTACATGCGACTCGTGCAGCAGTTGAAGAAGGTGTTGTTGCTGGTGGTGGTGTTGCGTTAGTTCGTGCTGCTTCTGCAATTTTAGACCTTAAAGGTGCAAACGAAGATCAAAACGTTGGTATTAAAGTTGCTCTTCGTGCGATGGAAGCGCCATTACGTCAAATCGTTACTAACTGCGGTGAAGAAGCTTCTGTTGTGGTTAATGCGGTTAAAGGCGGTAAAGGTAACTATGGTTACAATGCCTCAACTGAAGAATATGGTGATATGATTGCCATGGGTATTTTAGATCCAACTAAAGTAACACGTAGTGCATTACAATATGCTGCATCAGTAGCAGGTCTTATGATCACAACTGAATGTATGGTTACTGATTTACCTAAAGATGATAAAGCTGACTTAGGTGCTGCTGGTGGTATGGGCGGCATGGGAGGAATGGGCGGAATGATGTAATTCCCCTATTTAGCCCGTCAAAATAAAAAACCACTCCAATATGTGAGTGGTTTTTTTATATCTAAACTTAAGTAAAGAATAAAATTATATAGTGAGATGTTGGTACAATGTTATTGAACCGATGACAATAAGAACGATGCCACCGATAAATGATGCTTGTTTACCAATTAAACAACCAATTTTTTTACCTAGCAATAAGCCCAACGTAACCATGATACAGGTTGCAAGTCCAATCATGGTGGCGGCAATATAAATATTAACGCTGGCAAGTGCTAATCCGACACCAACAGCAAATGCGTCAATACTTGTTGAAACCGCAGTAAGAACTAATATTAAAAATGATTTTTTCGATGAAGGAAGTGGTTTTGCATCACAGTTGTCATCGTTATCTTCCTTAAAACTATGATAGATCATGTTTAGACCTAACAATAACATGACGGTAAAAACAATCCAATGATCCCATCTTTCAATATATTGTAGGGCAATATAGCCAATTAACCAGCCTAGTAATGGCGTGATGGCTTCAACAAAACCAAATAAGATCCCCACTTTTAATGCGCCTAAAAACGGCGTTGATTTTAGTGATACGCCACGACAAATCGCTACCGCAAAGGCATCTGTAGACATGGCTAATGCTAGCAGTAAAATAGCCAAAAAACTCATGATATATACTCTTGCTTCCAGTGAAGTTAATTTTAATTTTGTATTTATAATTTATTTTTTTGATACTAAAAATAGATAGTTAGCTATCTTGTTGTCGCCTTTATTTTTATAAAGTTCGGCTGTTTTTGCTACATTACTTCGACGACTTGCATCATATGCAAAAAGTTGTTTAAACATTAGATCTGCAGTTTTTTTATCGCCGTTTTGGATAGCACAATAACCATATTGCTCGTAGGTATCTGCTTTCCAGCGGTGCCTATCTAGTTCTAGACTTTTGGCAAATTGTTGTTTCGCTTCTTGGTAACGATCTCTACCACATAAAAAGGAGCCGTAGTGCACATGATATAAACCATTACCTGGTTGCATTAATGTGATTCGTTTATAAATCATCTCCGCCTCATTATATTCACCAACATGTTGATCAAACATTGCCATTGCTAGCATGATTTGAGGATTATTGGGTGAATATTGAGCGGCCAATTTTAGATTATAATGTGCCGCTTTAACGTTATCTTCAGATTCATTGGCTTTGGCTAAATAACCTAAGCCTAATCGCATTCTTGCTAACGCAGCGGTTTCTGGATCAAAATCCTCACGACCATTCATTTGGCAACCTGTTAGCATTAACATGGCCAAACTGCTTAATGCTATTAATGCGTTTTTCATGTACAACTCCTCGGTTATTTTAGGCGGTTTGTTGAACAAGATTTTGCTTTTTATAAAGCGTTCGTTTGGTCCGATCTACAACTTCGCCTGCAAGTTGACCACAAGCTGCATCAATATCATCGCCACGTGTTTTCCGAACGATAACTGTAAATCCGTAACCCATTAATGTTTTCATAAACCGATCAATTCGGGTGTTTGAACAACGGGCATAAGGCGCACCTGGGAAAGGATTCCATGGGATTAAATTGATTTTACTTGGTACATTTTTCAGGAATTTAGCCAGCTCATGGGCATGTTCAACACTATCATTAATCTGGTTGAGTAATACATATTCGATGGTCACTTTACCATGATTAGCATTCGAAGTTGAAAGATAACGTAAAATTGAATCACGTAACATTGCCATATTATATTTTTGGTTAATTGGCATAATCTCACTACGAATTTCATCATTTGGTGCATGTAATGAAATAGCTAATGCTACATCAATCATGCCGGCTAATTTATCTAAAGCGGGTACGACACCAGAAGTAGAAAGCGTCACGCGTCTTTTGGATAAACCATAACCAAAATCATCTAGCATAATTTCCATTGCTGGTGCGACATTGGATAAGTTAAGTAAAGGTTCACCCATTCCCATCATAACTACATTAGTGATAGGTCGATCGGCTAATTTACCTGTTACGCCAATAGCATTTGAAGCGCGCCAAACTTGGCCAATAATTTCAGATACGGTTAAATTACGGTTAAAACCTTGTTGCGCTGTTGAACAGAATTTACATTCCAAAGCACAGCCCACTTGTGATGAAACACATAAGGTCGCACGATCACGTTCAGGAATATAAACTGATTCAATCATTTGATTATTGCCTACATCTAAAGCCCATTTTATAGTGCCATCGGATGAACGTTGCTCGATGGCTATTTTAGGTGCTTTAATTTCAGCTAATTTTTTTAATTGCTCACGTAATTTTTTGTTAATGTCGGTCATAAGATCGAAATCATCTATCCCAAAATGATAGATCCATTTCATCACTTGATCCGCTCTAAATGGTTTTTCTCCTAACGAAATAAAAAATTCTCTTAACTGTTGTCTGGTAAAGTTAAGTAAGTTTATTTTTTCGTTAGTTGGATTGGTGGTGTTTTGATTAGTTGTATTTGTCACGTCCAAACAATTATCAGACGATTTGTGTGTAGCTGATGTTAACATATGGCCTCGTTTTTACACATTATGGCTATTTCAATTTTTAGGGAAAGGATTATACTGGTTTTCACCCTGTCTGGCTAATATAATATTAATTAGAATCTAAATGATGAAAAAAATAATAACATTGAAAACAGTTACTCATTTTAGCTCAACTTTAACTTTACTCTTATGTTCAACGTTTGCTATGGCACAATCTATTCCATTAAATAAACTTACTGGGCAATTTGATGAAAAAAAAGATAGTAATTATATTGCTCTCGACTCAACAATATTACCCGTAAACAAAAAAGGTATGTATTTACAGAAGGAACCAACTGAGCAGTTGATTAAGGCTTATAATGATTTTAAAAAATCTTATCCTAACATTCCTTTTATTGTAGTGAGTGCTACGCGTAATTACACCTATCAAAATGGTATTTGGCAACGTAAGTGGGATGCATTATTACCTAAGTTGAATAATCCACAAAAAATTGCCGAACAAATTTTAAAATTATCTTCAATGCCTGGTACATCAAGACATCATTGGGGAACAGATATTGATATTACTAGTGTATCGTCTGAATATTTTAAAAATGATAAACAGGGAATTATTTTGTATCAATGGCTTCGTGAAAACTTACCGAAATATGGTTTTTGCCAACCATTCAATGAGGGGCGAAAAGGGGGCTATTTGCCAGAAGAGTGGCATTGGTCATATAAACCAATCGCCAAACAATATATTGCTGAATATAAAGCAATACTTGACAGTAATCCACAGATGATTATGCAAAATCTGAATTTTACTGGTTACGATAAAATTACCTTAGAAAGTCTGGTAAAAGAGTATGTATTAACCGTTAATCCGGATTGTTATTAATTTTTTCGCCAATAAGGTAGTTTGATTGTTACCACTAAACCACCACCATCGCGATTATTAGCTTGAATAGTGCCGTTATGCATAATAACGGTCTTTCTGACGATGGCTAGACCTAGTCCATAGCCTTTACCTAACTGTGCTGACTGAATACGGACAAAGGGTTCAAAAATACTCGATAATTTACTGGCATCGACACCCGGACCACGATCTTTAACTTCAATTTGTAAATATTTTCCTGCTTCTTTTAATGATACCTCAACCGTTTGGCCTGCATTAGAAAAGCGGATAGCATTACGAATAATATTTTCAATCGCGCGTCGTATCTGTTCAGAATTACCTTTAACAATAGTGTGATTAATGGATGATAAGTTAAACTCTACTTCAATAGATTGGTGATTGGCTTCGTAGTTGGCATCATTAACCACTACACCAATTAACTCTTTTAAGTCAAAGTATTCATCGGTTCGATTATTCATTTCTGCACGTGAATAATTAAGAATCTCACCAATTAATTGATCTAATCGTTGCGACTCTAACTCAATTCTAGCTAAAGCTGTATCGATATTTTGTTTATTTTGTTGGGCAAGACCGATTGCCAATTGTAAGCGGGCCAGAGGGGTTCTGAGTTCATGAGAAACATCATGAAGTAGCGCTTGGCGATCAGATATTAAGATGTTGAGTTGCTCAACCATCATATCAAAATCTTTACCTAATTCACTCAGTTCATCACGACGAGGTTTTAACTTTTTAAATAACCTAACCGATAGATCACCTTGCGATACACGGAAAAATCCTTGTCTTAGTAATTTCATTGGTCTAGTTAAGTTCCATGCTAAAAATAGGCTGAATACTAAACCAACACAGATCCCCATTAACAAAATAGGGGTCGGCATATTAAATAAAGTTTTATTTTTGTTATTGCTGTGATCGGTTTTATCGTCTTTAAATGATACCGAATAGAGGGTGCCATCCGGTGCCACTGCCATCCGTTGATATACATAAGAGCTAGGTTCTAATTCATCTGTGATGATATTGACTTGATCATATTGTGGAGACACCAATTTTATTGACAATAAAACTCGCTCACGTTCGGGTAAATGTGCAATAAAATTGAGTGTTTCATCTTCACCGGCAACATGCAATAATTGAGCAATCATATCCACTTTAGTCGGCATATGATTTAAGAATCGTTGATTTCTACTTTCTATATAATAAGAGAAAGCAATCCAAGTTAATTGGAAAGTAAGATAAAAAATTATCCAAAATATAACCAGTATTTTCCAAAATAATCGACGATTCATAGCAAACCTATGGCTTGATTAACGGATACGATAGCCAACCGCTCTTATTGTTTCAATGGTCACATCATTTTGTGCTACTTGATGTAGTTTTTGGCGAATATTGCTGATATGAACATCGACGCTGCGATCATATAATTCTCGAGCACGACCCAGACCTATTTCAGACAATTCTTCTTTAGTTACCACACGTTCACTATGTTTAACGAGTAAAACTAACAAGTTAAATTCAGTAGAGGTGAGATCTATCGGTTGACCGTTCCAAGTACAAAGTCGTTGTGGTAGATCTAAAGTTAAGCCATTAAAATGATATTTTTTCTCATCAACTAATTCGACTGAACGTTCGTCAAACCGACGTAATACCGCTCTCAATCTCGCCAATAATTCACGTGGGTAACATGGTTTTGGTATGTAATCATCAGCACCTAATTCTAACCCTAATACGCGATCAATATTATCACCTTTGGCAGTTAACATAATAACTGGCATATTACATTGTTGACGAATGCTTTTTAGGACATCAATGCCATTAATATCAGGTAACATCACATCTAAAATTGCTGCACGATATTTACCTGATAGCGCTTCATCAATACCATCCTTACCTAAATAAACACTTTTAATATTAAAACCTTCATTGGTTAAATATTCGCTAAGCATTTGTGATAATTCTACATCATCATCAATTAATAAAATATTTATCATATCTCGCCATTATTATTTAATTTTTGATAGTTACATTATTGCAATAATAAAAAAAAAGTCAGGTAGTTTTACTAAAATATTACATATTTTGAACTATTCCTGATTAATTTATTTACTATGCAGTTAAGTATAGATGTTTCAGATTTAGTCTATTTTTGTCGTGTATGTTTTAAACAAAAAGTGATTGAATAAAATCTGTTTATAGTGGTTTAACGTATTAATAAAATCAGTATTGAACTGATAAATTATGTTCACTTACTCTTTAATATGTGAGCTTAACATTCAGTTTTCAAGTTAAATAGAATAAAATAATTACTTAATTTCATGGCTAAACGTTTTATTTGCTAACATTACGGTTAGTAATATGGAGATAAAAAATGGAACAACAAGTAATGTGGCAACAATTAATCAAATTGGTGAAGCATGAAGTCTTGCCAGCACTTGGTTGCACTGAACCTATCTCACTTGCTTTAGCTGCTGCTACGGCAACTCAATATATTGATAAAAATAAAATTAGCCACATTGATGCTTATGTCTCGCCCAATTTAATGAAAAATGGCATGGGTGTTACGGTTCCAGGCACTGGTATGGTGGGATTAGCTATTGCAGCGGCCATCGGCGCCATTGGTGGTGATGCTGGGGCAGGCCTTGAAGTCCTTAAAAATATAACTCAGCAACAGATCGAACAAGCTAAAACGATGCTCAATGAGCATAAAATTAATGTGCAAATTGCCGATAATAATACCGCTATTTATTCTGAAGCTAATATTTATACTAATCATGATCATGTCCGCGTCTGTATTGAAAGCTCACATACTAATGTGATTTTGATTGAAAAAAATGACGAAATAATTTTTAAAGCCGATAACCAAAAGCAAGATGATTCGAAAGATGCGGCTATCATCAAATTGATGTCGGTAAAACAGATATATGAATTTGCCTCGCAGGCTGATTTTGCTGATATCGAATTTATTTTACACTCAGCAGAATTAAATGATGCCTTATCTCAGGAAGGCTTAAGACGAGATTATGGCTTAAGTATTGCGGCGACATTACATGAACAAACTAAAAATGGCTTATTAGCTGATGATCTATTGTCTAAAGTGATTATTCGTACTACTGCTGCATCAGATGCTCGCATGGGTGGTGCAACGTTACCAGCTATGAGTAATTCAGGTTCAGGCAATCAAGGTATTACTGCAACTATGCCAGTCGTTGTTGTTGCCGATTATTTAGAGTCAACGCCAGAACAATTAGCGAGAGCGCTTATTTTATCGCATACCATTGCCATTTATATTCATAGTAAATTTCCGCCATTATCAGCTCTTTGTGCAGCCTCAACAGCAGCCATGGGATCGGCTGCCGGTATGGCGTGGTTACTGGGTAAAGGCCAATATGAGGCAGTTGATATGGCCATATGTAACATGATTGGTGATTTGTCTGGAATAATTTGTGATGGTGCGTCAAATAGCTGTGCAATGAAAGTTTCAACCTCGGTTTCATCCGGATTTAAAGCTGTATTAATGGCGCTAAACCGAATTCGTGTTACAGGTAATGAAGGTATTGTTTGTGATAGTGTTGAAACTTCAATTAATAATTTAGGGGCGATTGTTAGCAATAGTATGAAAGCAACTGACACTCAGATAATTGATATTATGTCGCATAAAGCCTAATTTTTTTGAAAAATGCTAAAAGAATAACCTTTTAACGCTTTTAATATGACCAATTGGTGTTATTTTTAAAAAATATGCTGGACAATATTATTTTTTATGCGTAATATTTCGTCCTGCTTCTATGGTGGCTATAGCTCAGTTGGTAGAGCCCTGGATTGTGATTCCAGTTGTCGTGGGTTCGAGTCCCATTAGCCACCCCATTTTATAGTTAGAATGTGAAGCAATTTCTGACGGCGAGTAGCGCAGCTTGGTAGCGCAACTGGTTTGGGACCAGTGGGTCGGAGGTTCGAATCCTCTCTCGCCGACCAATTTAATAAGAAAGCCTACTCATTTGAGTGGGCTTTTTTATTATTACAACGATGCATTTGATTCGAACCGATAAGAGGTTCGAGCCGAGTAGCACGAGACAGTGTTGCTTTAGCAATGACTAGACATTTTTATCCTTCTAAATTATCTAAGCTGTAACTATGCATTTTTACCATGTTCTTTATAATTAACTCTACAAACACTTTATACTTCGTTCCTTCTTATGACTTGATAAAATTGCGTTTTTACATTGAGTTTTCTTCAAATCTTCCTTTATTGTAAATCAAATAAACAGATACATTTTAAAATATATCATATTGATTTAATTATAAATAATTATAAAAACTGTGATCTATACAACAAATTTGGTACTTAAAATTGACAACATGTATTTTTTTGTTTATTTTTTAATAATATTTACGTTATCTTAACGTATATCTATTTTATAAAAAAGTCCATCAATGGAGTGTGTTTTTTGGAATATCGTGAAATAGCTTCAAAAACTTATGTTGAAGAACAGATTAAAGCTAATCCGACTATTGTCAGTAAGAAATTGACAGAACGAGCACTAGCAGAACATTTTGGTGTAAGTCGTACAACAATCAGAAACGCTTTAAATGATTTAGCTATGGAAGGTTATGTATTCCAAAACGATACTGATGTGGAACCGCATAAAATTTTTGAGATTAATATGTTAAAAATGTCTTCTTTCAGTGAAGAAGTTAAAAAAGAAGACGATATTGACCTTAATATTAAAGTTCTCACCAATCAAATTATTAATATGCCAGCTGAATTGAGATCTTTTTTTGGTTCGAATGAAAAATTGATTAGAATTGTTCGGCAAAGGATATTAAACAAAACTCCGCTTTCCTACGAAGTAACATATTTACCATCTAATAGATTTAAAGGTTTAGAACAAGTCGATTTGAATAATGTTTCTCTTTATCAATTTTTGAAAGAGCATTATCCATTCAAGCCAAGTCACGGTCGTGAAGAAATTACTTATGAGTCAGCAACCGAAGATAAAGCCAAATACTTAGGGGTTATTGAAGGAACACCGATTTATAAAGTATCGAGTAATAGCTTTGATATTAACTTTCAACCATTTGAGCATACCGAGCAATATCTAGCAGGAAAACGATTTAAATATCATTTATCGGCGAAAAATATCTTCAATTATGGAGAAAAACAATTATGAAATTGTTTGAAAAAATTGCCGATCATTTAATGGGACAGATCAACTCGGGTCAATATGGTGTGGGTGCGGAGCTCCCCCCAGAAGTTCAATTACAAAAAGATTTTGATGTCAGTCGTACTACTGTTCGTAAAGCCATTGACCTATTAGTAGAAAAAAATTTAGTTGTACGAAAAAAAGGGGTTGGTTTATTTGTTGCGCCAATGCTGTCTACCCAAAATATTCTTGAGATGACAGGTATTATTAAACCTGGCACTTATCAACATCATAAAAAAATTCTTAAAGAGAATTATTTAAGAAAAGCTGGCCCTTACTATAGCCAGTTATTAAAGATAAAACCGTCAGCACTAATTTATTATATTAGTTTTTTAGAAGTTGCTAAAACTAGTGTAGTAAAAGAGATTTTTCTTTTACCCCTTCACTATTTTCCTGATTTCCAAGTTTCAATAATAAAAGTGCTATCAGCGCTTGAAATTACTAATTCGGGTAAGAAAAAAGTCGATAAATTAGAACAAGATTTACAGCTAATTGTTGCCAATGCTGAATTGGCTAAACAATTACGCTGCCAAATTGATGAACCATTATTTAAAGTGTCTAATCACTATTTTGATATAAATAGCGAACCGATTGCGATTGAATACAAATTCGCTAGTAATACCAAATATGTGGTGGATTTCACCTAGGAGGAAGAAAACCAATGATTAAATTGTTACGTGTCGATCACCGCTTATTGCATGGTCAGGTTGTTGTTTCATGGTTCGATAATGTTGGAGCTAATACTATTTTAGTTGCCAACGATGCTGTTGCTAATGATGAATTTCGTAAATCAGCGATCCGATTAGCTAAACCTGAAAATGCCAAACTAGTCATGAAGTCAATTGATGACAGTATTGGCGCTATTAATTCTGGTGTAACAGATAAATATCAGATGTTAATTGTGGTGGAATCGGTAGAAGATGCAGAAAAACTCATCCGAGGAACTCAAGGACAAATAACTAGTCTTAATTTAGGAGGAACTAAACCTCGTGAAGGAACCAAAAATTATTCTAAAACAATTAATTTGACAGAGTTAGAAGCGGACTTATTAGCTGGATTACAACAAGATGGTGTTGAAGTGTATATACAACAGATCCCAAGTGAATCTAAGCAAAAATTTGAAAAATAGACAAAAAGGAATACAAAATGAGTATTGTTATTACAGCAATTATTTTGGCCTTGATTGCTATGTTAGCCAATGGTGAATACTTTTTAGGTTCATCTATGTTATCAAGGCCTTTAGTTACTTGTACCTTAGCAGGGCTAGTAATGGGGGATGTTACACAAGGAATTATCATCGGTGCGACATTAGAGTTGGCGTTTGTTGGTTCTTTTTCTATTGGTGCATCTATCCCTCCAGAAATTATTTCAGGTAGTGTATTAGGAACTGCGTTTGCGATTGGTGCCGGTAAAAGTACGGCAGTAGCCTTAACTTTAGGGATTCCAATTGCTTCTTTGGTTTTAGTGGTTAAAAACTTATGTTTCTTGTTCATTTTACCTTACTTTGTACATAAAGCAGATAAGTATGCTAGTGAAGGTAATGGTAAAGGCGTTGATCGCATGAATATTTTCGGCGGTTTCTTTTCTATCAACCTACCAATTGGTTTAGTTGTTGGTTTTTCTTACTTATTTGGTAGTGAAGCAATAAAAAGCTTACTTGATGTGATCCCTGAGTTTGTCATTAACGGTTTAGGAATTGCAACAGGCTTATTACCTGCATTTGGTTTTGCTATGTTAATGAAGATTATGATCAAAAAAACCAATGCGACATTCTTTATTCTTGGTTTTGCTGTAGCAGTATATATGAAAGTACCTGTCACTGGTGTTGCCGTTTTTGGCGCTTGTATGGCGTTAATTCTAACCGGTTACTCTTCATTTACCGGCAAAAAACTTACCACCTCAGACAATCAAGAAGTTAATAATCAATCAGGCAATGCTTTAGTAGGACAGGAGATCAATTATGAAGATGAAGAATTCTAATTTAATTACTAAAAAGGATTTAATGCGAACATTTTGGCGTTCTTTCACTGCTGAGTGGTCATGGAACTATGAACGACAAATGAATTTAGGTTATTCTTTTGCGATTCGTCCTGCTTTAGAAAAAATTTATAGCCAAAAACCAGAACAATTAACTACTGCTTATCAACGACATTTAGAGTTTTATAATGTTACGCCATGGTTAATTACTTTCCCATTAGGTATTTCTATTGCTATGGAAGAGCAAAATGCCGTAAATGAAAATTTTGATGAAAGTTCAATAAATGACGTCAAAATTGCATTAATGGGACCACTAAGTGGTTTGGGAGATTCATTCTTCTGGGGAACATTACGGGTTATTGCAACCGGTATTGGTACTTCACTGGCGATGCAAGGTAATATCTTAGGGCCTCTGCTATTTTTATTAATTTTCAATATCCCAGCCATTATTGCTCGTTATTTTGGTCTATTTATTGGTTATAACATTGGTGCATCTTTTATTGAAAAAGTGCAAAAAACTGGCTTGATGGACAAATTGTCTTATGGCGCATCTATCTTGGGGCTCTCGGTGGTAGGAGCCATGGTGGCGACGATGGTGACATTAAATATGCCACTAACCATTGGCTCAGGCTCTGATGCAACGTCATTACAGGATATTTTCGATGGCATTGTTCCGCAAATATTGCCGTTATTATTTACTTTATTTATCTTTTTATTAGACAGAAAAGGACTAAAAGCACATTGGATCTTATTACTGATTGCTGGTATTGGTATCTTTGGTGCTTGGAGTGGATTACTAGGTCAATAACAGGGACGATTTAATGAAAAGTATTGCTGATTATGTAGCATTAGAACCTGAATACTATCAAAATATTTTAGACAATTATCAAACATTGTTTGTTGATAATATTGATTCAAGTAAAGTTAAACAATTTAACTCAATTGTTATCTTTGCTACTGGTTCAAGTTCTAACGCAGCTTATGGGGCGAGACCTTTAATGAGTAAAATCTTAAAGGTTCCCGTTTATATTGAAGATCCTTCAATCGCTGCTAATTATTTACATTACAGCGATCCTAATACCCTCTATTTTGCTATTTCGCAAGGGGGAGAAAGCTATTCAACGATTCATTTAGTTGAAGAGTTTATCAAGAATAATCAAACTATCTATACGCTTACCAGTAATCCTGATAGCCCATTATATAAAATTAGCAATAATGTATTATCTATGGGCATTCCTATTGAGGAAATGCCTTATGTCAGTGCTGGTTATAGCGTTACGATACTTGATTTGATATTAATTGCTTTAGTCATTGCACAAAAAAATGGCAGCATGGATGATCTACAATTTGCCAGTTATTTCGATCAACTTAGAAAAGTTGCAGGTTTGCTACCTAAAGTTATCGAACAATCCCAAGCTTGGGTAAATCAATATCAACACAAATTTTATCATTCTCAACGAGTCATATTTATTGGCTACGGTGCAACCTATGGTATTGCTCGAGAAGGCGAAACAAAATTCACCGAAACTATACGTAATAATGCTTTCGGTAAAGAACTCGAGGAGTATATGCATGGCCCATATTTAGGTTTACATGAGAATGATAATATCGTTTTTCTTGAGCCGCATGGCGTGTTATCTAACCGTGCTGAATTGTTAAAAGTATTTTTAACTAAACATGTTAAAAATATTTCTACGATTTACGCCAATAACAGTAGCAACGTTAAACAAGACGATTTGTGTCTTAATATTGATATAGATGAACTGTACGCATCATTATTTATGACAATACCAATTCATCTATTAAGTTACCAAGTTTCACGATTAAAAGGTCATAACCTTGAAAAATCAACCTATCCAGAATTTGATGAAATAACTAGCTCAAAAATTAAGAGGATTTAAAAATGAGAAAATATGACGAAAAGAAAGAATTAGACAGCATGAATGGTGCATTAGCATTAAGACCACAAATTAATGAATTTATTGATAAAATCCACGCGCGTGGTTATAGCAACGTTTGTTGGTTAGGTATTGGTGGTACTTATGCATCATCAATGCAAGCAGTTGTACATATGAAAGAAAAAACAGCGATTGAGACTTTTGTGCAACACGCTGCTGAATATTTAGTAACTGGTAACAAACGTATTACTAAAGATACGCTTATCATTATTTCATCTGTAACTGGCACAACACAAGAAGTGGTTGCTGCTATTGAAAAAATCCAAAAAGAAGTTGGTTCAACTGTATTTGCTTTCATGGATAAAGCCGATACTCCATTAGGAAATATGGCTGATCATGTAGTTGTTTATCCAATGAATGAACAATTAAAATTCTTTATGACTGCTGATCGTTTAATGTTTTTAGCTGGAGAATTCCCTGATTATGACGAGTTCTACCAACAAATGGATCAACATTTTGCTAAAAATATTGTTGCCGTTGCGAAAAAAGCCGATAAATTTGGTCAAGAAGTTGCTGAAAAACATCATAATGATCCAATGCACTATTTTGTTGGCGCAGGTAATCAATGGGGGGCAACTTATTCTCATGCTATGTGTTATTGGGAAGAACAACATTGGTTACGTTCAAAATCAATTGAGTCAGCAGAATTTTTCCATGGTACATTAGAAGTTATTGATCGTGATACTGCGGTAACCGTTTATGTTGGTGAAGATACTCAACGCCCATTAAGTGAAAGAGTCGCTAAGTTCTTACCGCAAATTTGTGGTAATTATACTATTATTGATACCAAAGATTATGAATTACCGGGTATATCAGAAAAATATCGTGGAAATCTTTCACCATTTGTTTTCCGTGCTATTAATAATCGTATCGATGCTTATGTTGAACATTTAAATCGTCATCCAATGTCAATCCGTCGTTACTATCGTTGTTTAGATTACTAAAATAGGAACTTAAATCGATGATTTCTGTATTAGTCAGTACACATGGTTCAACGGCGAAAAGCTTAATTGAAACGACTGAAATGATTTGTGGTAAACAATCTCAGTGTGAAGCGGTTTCGTTTGCAATGGGGCAATCAACAGATGATTTTCAACAACAACTGCAAAAAAAGCTAGAAGAGTTACAGCATTTTGGCTCAGAAATTGTATGTTTTGTTGATTTAAAAGGTGGAACACCATTTAATACTTTAGTTAGATTGATGGCTGATTTTCCTAATATAGAAATAGTCACTGGTGTAAATGTCCCTATGTTGTTAGAAACCTTTATGCAACGCTCTGACGCAAATCTAGTAACATTGTTACCAGATATTATACAAGCCGGAACTCAAGGGATTGAGCGGTATAATATTGCAGCAATGGCAGCAGATGAACCAAGTGATGAAGATTTCTAAAATTGACAACGCACAAAACTACAATAAGCCCGATAATTCGGGCTTTGTTTTATCAAAAACCAATTATCTAAATTACAATAATAATCTATCTTTTAGACGAAGAGTTAGCCAAAGCGAATGAATAATAATCGTTTGATACATTAAGATATAAATGATAGAACTAGATAATTATTCTAGTTTTATTTTTTATAGAGCATGATAAAAGGAGATCAATAATGTTCTGGTTAAAAAAAATTTTTTTTATCATGATCGTCTTTTTATCATTAGTGAACTGTATTAGTTGTGTATCTAACCACTCTTATTCATCAGTTGACAGTTATGGTTGGATGGAAACAGAAAAGGATCTAACCGACTCGGTGAGATAAATAGTTCTCAAAATGAAAACGTCTTTATTGTAGCTAACCAAGAAGATGGCCATTTTATTAATAATTTTGTCAATATGGTGGTGTTTTTTATGTGGAAAACGAATATTACTGACTAGTTTATGAAGTGCTAGTTTTAGCATAATATTCAGTTTTGCCTATAAAATTATATATAACACCACGTTATTATCTGCTTGACTAGAAAAATAATTCTTATCTGACTTGTTTTATGGTGATTTTTTGCTTTAATAGTAAATGAATATTTCTTTATATAACATCTACTTTTGGAAATAAACTATGAAAAATGTTGGTTTTGTCGGTTGGCGAGGAATGGTGGGCTCTGTTCTTATGCAACGTATGGTTGAAGAGCATGATTTTGATTATATCAATCCTGTTTTCTTTTCTACTTCTCAAGCTGGTCAAGCAGCTCCTTCTTTTGGCGGAAAAACAGGAATATTACAAAGTGCCGATGATATTGATGCTTTAAAAGCATTAGATATTATTGTCACCTGCCAAGGTGGTGATTATACCTCTGAAATTTATGCAAAATTGCGTGCAACCGGTTGGCAAGGCTACTGGATTGATGCTGCGTCAACTTTACGTATGGAAGATGATGCAATTATTGTTCTTGATCCAGTGAATAAAGCTAACATTCAATCAGCCTTAGATAGAGGCATTAAAACTTTTGTTGGTGGTAACTGTACAGTAAGTTTAATGTTGATGTCACTTGGTGGATTATTTGCTGAAAACTTAATCGATTGGGTTTCTGTTTCAACTTATCAAGCGGCTTCTGGTGGTGGTGCACGTCATATGCGTGAATTACTGACCCAAATGGGAATGTTAAACGCTGAAGTTGCTAAAGAACTACAAGATCCTAACTCTTCTATTTTAGATATTGAACGCAAAGTGACGCAAAAAATGCGTGATGGTAGTTTACCGACTGATAATTTTGGCGTGCCTTTAGCGGGTAGCTTAATTCCATGGATTGATAAAGCTCTTGATAACGGCCAAAGTCGTGAAGAGTGGAAAGGCCAAGCGGAAACCAATAAAATTCTAGGAACGAGTCAGATTATTCCAGTCGATGGACTTTGTGTACGAGTTGGGGCATTACGTTGCCATAGTCAATCATTCACGATTAAATTGAAGAAAGATATCAGCATTCCTGAGATTGAAAAACTACTTGCTGCTCATAATGATTGGGTTAAAGTTGTACCAAATGATCGTGAACTTTCTATGCGAGAACTTACTCCAGCTGCGGTTACAGGTACCTTAAGTACACCAGTTGGACGTTTACGTAAATTGAATATGGGTAAAGAGTATCTATCAGCCTTTACGGTTGGCGATCAGTTATTATGGGGTGCTGCTGAACCATTACGAAGAATGCTACGCATCTTAGCTTAATGATGAATAAAAAAAGCCCTGTTTATGGGCTTTTATTTTTATTGTAAAGCAATTTATTAGATTGTTTCTAACAAGGTCATTAACAGTGAACCGTTAAATAACGCTTGTTGTACTAAGGCAAATGCACCAATTGCTGAACGGTCATTAAGTGTTGAACAATTGATAGTTAGATTGTTTCTTAACTCTTCTAAACTTTGAGCATTTAACGCACTAGTTACTGCATTTAATAATACATCGGGTGATTTTGTTAATTCACCAGCTAATACAATCCGTTGTGGGTTAAAAATATTCACCATTATCGCGACAGCTCTACCCAGATTTTCACCGGCATCTTTAACTAACTTAAGCGCTAACTCATCTCCTTGATTGGCATATTTGCAAATATTGCTGATATTTATGTTATCTAAACTTAATTTAGTTGGATAACCTTGCTCTATCATCTGTTTTGCTCGTGCTTCAATGGCCTTGTGAACTACTCGATTTTCTAAACAGCCAAAATTTCCACAATGACAACGTTCACCTAATGCATCAATTTGGATGTGTCCAACTTCACAAGCGGTTTGGTTATGGTTAGTGAGTAATTGTTGATTAATGATAACCCCTGAACCAACACCACGATGTACACGAATTAAAATTGAATCATCGACATCTTGAGTTGAACCGAAATAACTCTCAGCTAATGCCAAACTTTGAATATCATTACCAATAAAAATCGAAACATTAAATTGATCACGTAATACATCCGCTAAAGGCCATGCCTTAACTTGAATATGTGGGGTATAACGAATGATCCCTCGCACTGAATCAATTAAACCGGGTAAAACCACTGAGATCGCAACAAGATGTTTAACTTTTTTATTATTTTTTTCGATGAACTGTTTAATGAGTGCAATTAAATATTCTTGTGCTAACTGTTCCGTAAAAGTAGTAAGTGGATAAACTTCAAATGCTAGACTATTGGCACCTAAATCATAAAGTTCAATCGTGACATGCGAACGGCTCAATTGTATGGCAATTGTCTGATAGTAACCAAATTTTGCTTGTATTGAAACCGCAGGTCGTCCCCCCGTTGATTGTTGGGCATCAACTTCTTTGATCATATTCTTTTTGAGGAGTTGGCGAGTTATTTTGGTGATACTAGCGGGTGCTAATTGACTAATTTCGGCGAGTTGAATACGTGAAATGGGAGCTTGCTGAACAATCAAACGATAAATCATTGCATAATTTAATTGCTTGATTAGTTCAGCATTGCCGACTAGGTGTAGATAATTAAAGGTCATATTTTATCTCAATATTTTCATTAACTATCCGACATTCTAACGGCTCATCTCTCCATTAACAATAGTTTTCACATTTGAAAAGTCACGATTAAAAATAACTAAGTTGGCAATTTTGCTTTCACTAATTGTACCAAGTTGTTTATCAACACCAATCGCTTTGGCTGGGTAAAGTGTTGCCATTCTTAATGCTTCATCTAAAGCAATACCAACATACTCTACTGCATTTTTTACTGCTTCAATCATGGTTAATGCTGATCCACCTAATGTGCCATTTTCATCAACACAACGGCCATCTTTATAATAGATAGTTTTATCAGCAAATACACCAGAAGTTAAATTAGAGCCAGCTAATAACATCGCATCAGTAATCAAAATTAAATGATCTTGTTTAATTTTGTGGCTATTACGAATGTTCGCCCAACTTACATGCTGGCCATCAGCAATGATACCGACATACACTTCTGGTTCATCATAAATTGCGCCAACAACACCTGGTTCGCGACCAGTAATATAAGGCATAGCATTAAATAGATGCGTACCTAGGCGGATACCAGCATTGAAACCACGACGGCAATCATCATAGTGGCCGTTAGAATGTCCAACTGAAACATGAATTCCGGCATCACATAGTTGTTTAATATGTTTGGCATCAACTTTTTCTGGAGCTAGGGTAATGATTTTGATTACATCGGCGTTTGCACAAAGAAAGTCGATCATCTCCTGTGAAGGTTGACGAATGTAATTTATATTATGAATACCTTTCTTCTCAGGATTAATATAAGGCCCTTCAAGATGTAAACCTAATGCTTGGTTAGGGTGCTTAGCTAAATATTCACGCATCACGTTTACTGCTTTGATCATAAACTCATCAGTTGAAGTGATTAAGGTTGGTAAATAGCTAGTACAACCATACACGAGGTTAGTTGCCTGCATAGCTTCTAAGGTTTCAATACTTAGTGCATCAAGAGTTTCATTAAATTGCACACCACCACAGCCATTGACTTGAATATCAATCAAGCCTGGTGCAACATTTGCACCTTGTAAATCTTTAATGGTGATATCAGCTGGTAATTGTTCTTGTTTACAAATTTTTGCAATTTTATCACCGTCAATAATAACAGCGTGATTATCAAGAATTTCATAACCAGTGTAAATACGACAATTGGTTAATGCGTACATTGAGTTATCCTTTATAAAATGGTTACTTGAAGATTATCTGCTTCCATTTGTTTAAAATATTTTAATGTTTTTACCTTTAGATCATCAGTGCTTGTCTCATCACAAACAATAATTGATTTTGGATGCATTTGTAATGCGGAAACAGTCCATAAATGGTTAACACTTCCTTCTACCGCTGCTTGTAATGCTAAACTTTTGTTGTGTCCACAAACTAATAAAATTACCTCTTCGGCATCCATTAATGTTGCAACACCAATGGTTAATGCATGTTTTGGCACTTGTTTGATATCATTATCAAAAAAGCGTGAGTTGGCAATAATGGTATCTTCAGTTAAGGTTTTGATACGAGTTCGTGAACAAAGTGAAGAACCTGGCTCATTAAATGCAATATGTCCATCTTGGCCTACGCCACCAAGGAAAATATTGATTTTGCCGTAGGATTTGATTTTTTCTTCATATTCTTGACATTCTTTTTCGATATCAGCTGCATTACCATTTAATATATGGATGTTGTTTTTATCAATATCAATATGGTTGAAGAAATTTTCATACATAAAAGTGTGATAACTTTGTGGATGATCTTCTGGAATACCGACATACTCGTCCATATTAAATGTCACAACATGTTTAAAACTTACTTTACCCGCTTGGTACTGTTTAATTAGTTGTTGATACATCACTAATGGTGAACTTCCCGTTGGTAAACCTAGTAAAAAAGGACGATCTGCAGTTGGATTAAATTGATTAATTTTGTTTACGATGCGCTGAGCAACCCACGCGCCAACTTCTTGCGCATTTTTTAAAGGAATAAGTCTCATAAAATATAATCTCTTCTGATATAATTGAATAAATCTTTTTTTTTAAAGTAAAATATGTTGTGGTTATTTTACTATATTAAACTAATTAAGCAAAAAAAAAGCGTGATATAAATCACAAAAGACAAACATTTAATTTGCGAAGTAAAATAATATAATGTCAAATGTATTTGACTTACTTCTTTTACTTAATGATGTGAGATTTTATTATTTTTAAGTAACTCCCGAATGATAATATGAGGCAAAACTATGGGAATTTTAGCTTATTTACAACGAATTGGGCGCTCGCTAATGGTGCCCGTGGCAGTATTACCTGCTGCTGCAATACTTTTAGGTATTGGTTATTGGATTGATCCAAATGGTTGGGGAACCAACAATATTGCTGCGGCATTTTTGATTAAATCCGGCGGTGCTATCATCGATAATATGCCAATCCTTTTCGCAATTGGTGTTGCGTATGGTATGTCTAAAGATAAAGATGGTGCAGCAGCATTATCTGGATTGGTAGGCTTTTTAATCATTACTACACTATTATCACCAAATACTATTGCTCTATTTGAAGGGGTTGATACCAGTGTGGACGGTTGGAATGCACAAATATCACCAGCTTTTAGTAAGATAAATAACCAATTTATCGGTATTTTAGTTGGAATTATTTCTGCTGAACTATATAACCGCTTTAGTTCTGTTGAACTACATAAAACCTTAGCTTTTTTCAGTGGTAAACGTCTAGTTCCTATCATTGTTTCTATTGTTATGTTACTTGTTTCAGTAGTGCTATATTTTATTTGGCCTATGGTATTTAGCGCATTAGTTTCTTTTGGTGAATGGATTAAAAATTTAGGTTCAATAGGTGCAGGTATTTATGGTTTCTTTAACCGGTTATTAATTCCTGTTGGTCTACACCACGCTTTAAACTCAGTATTTTGGTTTGACGTTGCTGGTGTTAATGATATTCCTAACTTCTTAGGCGGACAAGGTTCTATTGATTCTGGTAAAGCGATTGCAGGTATAACTGGTCGTTATCAAGCAGGTTTCTTCCCTATTATGATGTTTGGTTTACCTGGTGCGGCATTGGCAATTTATCATACTGCTAAAAAAGGTAATAAAGATAAAACAGCTTCAATCATGTTAGCGGCGTCTTTTGCGGCTTTCTTTACTGGTATTACTGAACCATTAGAGTTTGCGTTTATGTTTGTTGCGCCTGTGTTATATGTAATCCATGCTGTTTTAACCGGTATCTCACTATTTATTGCTGCAACAATGCAATGGATATCTGGATTTGCATTCAGTGCAGGTCTAATCGATATGTTGTTACAATCTCGTAACCCATTAGCAGTACATTGGTATATGTTAATTCTACAAGGTATCGTATTCTTCTTTGTTTACTATATCGTATTCCGCTTTGTAATTGTGAAATTCAATCTTAAAACGCCAGGTCGTGAAGATGATATTGCTAATGCAACTGTAGTTACTGAAGAAACATTAGCACAAGAAAATGCACCAGCTGGTGTTGATTTATCTAAACTTGCTGAACAATATTTAGTAGTTATTGGTGGTAAAGATAACTTAACTAATATTGATTCATGTATTACTCGTTTACGTTTGAATGTTCATGATACCGATCTAATTGATGAACAAGCAGCTAAAGCGCTAGGTGCAATGGCTGTCATAAAATTAGGTAAAACAGGCGTGCAAATCGTGGTTGGTCAACAAGCTGAAAAGATTGCAGATCAAATGAAAAAACTCGTTTAATCGAAATTTTATCTAGCAATTTTTAGTAAAATTATCCCCGTGACTTAATCAGTAATGATAAAAGTCATGGGGATTTTTATATCGTTTTAAAAGTGATTAATCTATTTTCTGGTCACTAAATTATCGATAAGATTATATAAAAATTTTGAGGAGAGGGGTTTTTAGCAGGTTTTAGAAGCGTAAAACTGCATCTTGATTGGTCAATAGTTGAGTTAACTGTTTATTATCAATTAGTTGGTTTGCAATATTGAGAAGAGTTTGGTTTAAGTTTCGTTCATCTAATGATGCTTTACAGACATAAACATCTTCAATGTCATAAAGTTCCAACATATTAAAAGTAGCAATGTAATCACGCATCAATATCAATTCTGGATGTTGATTAGCTAAGAGATGAAATACACCATCGCCGATAAAAAAGACAGATATATGATTGAATGTTGAAAGGGCTAAAGCGGTATCTAATGCTTCTCGGCCTTTGGCACAGCCATGTGGTGCTGAGCTAATAATGATTGCTACTTTTTTCATGTTATCTGCCTATTATTTAAAATTGTAGAACTCGATCTGAACTTGCTACAGCTTCACTTAACTCGCCAAGGCCGGTTAATTCAAAATGTTCGGCAAGATTATTTACACCGATACCACGTCTTTGCGCGGCAGCTACACAAACAGTTAGTTTTAACGAATATTGTTTTGCTAAGCTCTGCCAAGCTTTGACTAAATCAAATTCATCATTGGCTGGATCACTATAACAGTTAGCATTATAAACGCCATCAGCATAGAAAAATATGTTAGCAATCGAATGGTTGCTACTTGAAAGTAATGTTTGAGCAAATTGAAAGGCACAATAAGCAGATTGGGTCCCATAAGCGGGACCCATAATAACCAGTGTATAATTTAATGGTTTCATCAAATTAGTTTGCTGCTAGTTATTATTTAGCTTGATCTGCTTTAGAAGGAGCTGATGCTGGAATTTCTTCCTTATCGTTATCAATACCAAGTAGCTCAACGTCAAAAACTAAAGTTGATGCAGGTGTAATTCTCGCTTTATCACCTTGAGCTGGGAAACTTTGGTCACCATATGCTAATTCAGGTGGCACAACTAGTTTAATTTTACCACCGACACCAACTAATTGGATACCTTCTGTCCAACCTTTAATTACCCCATTAAGTGGGAAAGTTGCTGGTTCATTATGATCATAAGAACTGTCAAATGTACGACCATCTGTTAATGTACCAACATAATGGACAATAACAGTATCTTCTGCTGTCGGATGACGACCAGTTCCTTCATTAATGACTTTATACATTAAACCAGATTTAGTTTTAATTACACCTTCTTGCTTAGCAAAATCCACACGGTATTTTTCACCAGCAGCAGTATTTTCAGTTTTTTGTTTTTCAAAACGAGCTTGGCTTTCTTCTTGAATTCGTTTACCAAATGCATCTAATACATTTTTAACTTCATCTTGGTTAAGTTGTGAGGCACCACGCATGGTTTCATTAAAACCACTGATTAGGTATTCTTGATCGGCAGTTACTTCATTTTGTTCTAAATTTGATTTCATATAATTAGCAAATGAAGAACCTAATGCATAGGCTTCTTTTTGCGCATCAGTTGAAATTGTCGCTTTATCTGCTGAGTTTTGTGCAGTAGCTGCTTCAGTTTTGCTTTCTGTCGCATTGGTATTTTCAGCACTATTTGCCGTTGCAGTGGTTGTTGCTGGTGCTTTGTTTTCTTCGGTGGTCTTTTTGTCATCACAGCCAGCTAATGCTAGTACGATAGCACTACTTACTAATGTCATTTTTATAAATGATTTCATTCTACTCTCCAGGTTAAACATCTTTTTAGCTAAATATTAAACTTATTATATATGATCTAATATAGTATAAAATAGTATTTACATATCATTTAGATAATTTATTGCATTTATTTGATTTTTTAGTCAGCACAAATTTTAAAATCTGCAGTTTAAATCACTCCTTGAGTGAAAGTGGTATCCTCAGTTATAATAGAAAAAATTTATAGAAAATAATGTATAAGGATAGCTATTTTGACTACCGAACTTAATACCCTTGATATTGAAGAAATTATCAGTTTACTTCCACACCGTTATCCGTTTTTGATGGTTGATCGCGTAATTAGTTATGAGAAAGGTAAAACATTAAAAGCCATTAAAAATGTAACTGTAAATGAACCATTCTTCCAAGGTCACTTCCCGAATAAACCTATTTTTCCTGGCGTATTGATTTTAGAAGCGATGGCACAAGCAACTGGAATTTTAGCGTTTAAAAGTATTGAAGAATTGTCACCAGGTCAACTTTATTATTTTGCTTCAATTGATAAAGCTCGCTTTAAACGACCGGTGGTACCAGGTGATCAAATTATGCTTGATGTTGAATATATTAAAGAGCGTCGAGGCATTGCATTGTTCCATGGTGTTGCAACCGTCGATGGCAAATTAGTTTGCGAAGCAGAGATGATGTGTGCTCGTAAATAATTTTGATTTTGAAATATCCCAAACGTATTAAGGAATTGCTATGGCAACGGAAATACACCCAAGTTCAGTAGTAGAAAAGGGGGCAAAGATTGGTGATAATGTCAAAATCGGGCCTTTTTGTTATATTGGTGAAAATGTTGAAATAGGTGATGGTACCTTTTTAAAATCACATGTAGTGGTTAACGGACACACCAAAATTGGTCAAAATAATCAAATCTATCAATTTGCTTCAATTGGTGAAGTTAACCAAGATCTGAAATATCGTGGTGAACCAACTCGCACCGAAATAGGTGATCGCAATATGATTCGTGAAAGTGTGACGATTCATCGTGGTACCGTTCAAGGAGGTGAATTAACCCGTATAGGCAGTGATAATTTATTGATGATTAATGCCCATGTTGCGCATGACTGTATTATTGGTGATCGTTGTATTTTAGCTAATAATGCCACACTTGGTGGTCATGTTCAGTTAGATAATCATGTGATTATTGGCGGTATGACAGCAGTACACCAATTTTGTGTAATCGGTTCTCACGTTATGGTTGGCGGTTGTTCTGGCGTTGCTCAAGATGTACCTCCTTATGTTATTGCTCAAGGAAATCACGCAACACCACATGGCGTCAATTATGAAGGCTTGAAACGTCGAGGCTTTAGTAAAGAAGCACTACAAGCCATCCGTAACACATACAAAATTCTATATCGAAATGGGTTAACGCTTGACGATGCTAAAGTTGAAATTGCAACGCTTGCTAAACAGCACCCAGAAGTGCAGCTGTTTATTGACTTTTTTGATCGTTCAACCCGAGGCATTATCCGTTAATGACAGATAAGCAGTTAACAATTGCTCTGGTCGCCGGTGAAACATCTGGCGATATTCTCGGTGCTGGTTTAATTCGTACTCTTAAAAAACATCATCCTAATATTAAATTTGTCGGTATTGCTGGTCCACGAATGCAAGCTGAAGGTTGTCAAGCTTGGTATGAAATGGAAGAGCTATCAGTGATGGGGATTGTCGAGGTATTAGGTCGGCTACGGCGTATTTTAGCTATTCGTCGTGATATTACTAAACGTTTGATTGATCTCAAACCCGATGTCTTTATTGGTATTGATGCACCGGATTTTAATCTCTCTTTAGAAGGTAAGCTTAAACAAGCTAGTATTAAAACGATTCATTATGTCAGTCCTTCTGTTTGGGCGTGGAAACAAAAGCGGGTATTTAAGATTAAACGCAATACTAATTTGATTTTAGCTTTTCTTCCTTTCGAAAAAGCCTTTTATGATAAATTTGATGTACCTTGTCGATTTATTGGTCATAAAATGGCCGATGATATTCCTCTCGAACCCGATCAAACAGCTATGCGTCAACAGTTAGGTATTCCTGTTGATTGCCAATGCTTAGCCTTATTGCCCGGTAGTCGTCATGCCGAAGTAACGTTATTATCTGAACCTTTTTTAAAAGCAGCGCAATTGTTACGTGATAAATTTCCTGATCTGCATATTGTAGTTCCGTTAGTAAATGGTAAAAGAAGAGCGGAATTTGAACAAATAAAGGCAGAGATTGCACCAAAACTTAATCTGCAATTATTAGATGGTCATGCTCGGGAAGCGATGATTGCCAGTAATGCTGCAATTTTAGCTTCGGGAACAGTGGCACTTGAGTGTATGCTGGCTAAATGCCCAATGGTTGTTGGCTATAAAATGAAGGCTTTCACCTTTTGGTTGGCGAAAAAACTAATTAAAACACCTTATGTTTCATTACCGAATATTCTTGCTGGCAAGGAAATTGTTCCGGAATTACTACAGCATGATTGTACGCCAGAAAATATTGCTAACCATATTGTTCCCTTGTTAAAAAGTGATAATAGCGAATTAAAAGCAACATTTTTGGCTTTGCATAAACAAATTCGTTGTAATGCTGATGAACAAGCTGCGCAAGCGGTGTTAGATGTATTAAAGGATCCCTCTAATTGTTAAAATTTACTTATCCAGATGCAACGTTAATTGCTGGTGTTGATGAAGTCGGTCGTGGTCCACTTTGTGGTGATGTTGTTACTGCTGCTGTTATTTTAGATCCAAATAACCCTATTGTTGGATTAACTGATTCGAAAAAATTGTCAGAAAAAAAACGTGAAGCGCTCTTCGATGTTATTAAAAAAAATGCATTAGCATGGTGTGTGGCTAGGGCATCTGTAGATGAGATTGATGAACTCAATATCCTACATGCTACTATGTTGGCGATGCAACGAGCGGTGTCAGGCTTAAACATTAAACCAAATTATGTATTAGTTGATGGTAATCGTTGCCCTAATTTTGGTATTCGAACCCAAGCAGTGGTTAAAGGCGATCTGTTAGTGGCTGAAATTAGTGCTGCATCGATTTTAGCCAAAGTGACGCGTGATCGTGAAATGGTTGAGCTTGATAAGTTATACCCTCAATATGGTTTAGCCAAACATAAAGGCTATCCAACCAAAGATCATTTAAACGCCATTGAACAACATGGCGTGAATCATCTATATCGTAAAAGCTTTGCACCAATAAAAAGATTATTACTAATTTAATCGCGCTTATCAACTATGCTAAGTAGTGGTGAATTAAATATCGCAACCGGTGATATCACTGTTTCTTGATATGGAATGTTATTACCATAACGTTCTTTTAGTTTTTGTTTAACCGCCGGCGATGATAAATTAAAATCTTTAATTGTTTGTAATTGACCAATTTTTAATTTAAGCGCTCGATTATAAATTTTCCACACTAATTCTGAACAATAAATATATTTGTCATCCCAACCAAACCAAATATCGTAAGGTTTATTTTCAAATTTATGGGCGACTTGTTTTAAACTGGTAATTTCTTGCTGAGATAATGGATGATTTTTTAATCGTTTAATCACATATGTTTTATTTTTGCCACGATTTATCCATTTATCTAACGGGGTATAAATAACTTTACTTGCGGCTTCAAAAACATAAGGTTTGCCATTTTTAATAAAAATTATTCCTACATGACTATAAGGTGAATTTGTTGCTTGCTCAATGGCTTTACTTTGGTTTGATTGAGAAGATTGGAAAATAATATCGCCATCGTGTGGCTGATAATTTGCTATAGCTGTGTAACTAGCGAAAAGTAAACTAAAAATGAAAATAAAACGCATCATCTATTATCTAAATAGTTGTAATTAAGATAATAGTATAAGCGAAAACAGCTACTTAACAAAATTTTTCAGTAGCTGTTAAATATTTTTTAGCAATTAATCACGATTACTAAAAATCGAAGTTGATTTGGTTTTATACATAAATTTGCTAGCACTGGCAAAACGAATAGTTTTAAAAATACCAAGTAAGCTTGCTTGATGCATACGATAGAGTAGTTTGTGGATCATTAAAGCGAAAAATCCTCTCACTCCCATTTCACTATTACCAATTAATTTGACTACACCTTCAGCGGTATCATGTAATGAAATCACAGTACCTTTATCAGTGTATTTAAATGTTTTTAATGATTGGTTGTTTAATAATCTAACGATATTTTCATAGCAAACTTTTGCCATTTGATGAGCTGCTTGAGCGGTAGGTGGTGAAGCATGACCATTGTCTTGCATTGCGTATGCGCAATCACCAATAACAAAAATACTGTCATCACGAGATGTTTGTAATGTTGGTTTTACCACTAATTGATTTGATCGGCTTGATTCTAGACCTGCGATCTCTTTTAAATAATCAGGCGCTTTAACGCCAGCAGTCCAAATCATCATATCGGCTTTAATGGTTTCACCTTCTTTCGGATAAAATCCATCGCTTTCCGCTTTAGTAATCATAGTATTGGTTAATACATGAATCCCTTGTTTTTTAAGTGTTTTAGTAATACTAGCTGCGGTTTTTTCTGGTAAAGCCGGTAAAATACGATCGGTTGCTTCAATGACTGAAACATCTAATAGATCGGAACACATTTTATTACGACCGCAAGCACCAAATGTTTCCACCATATGAGGTAGTTCAGAAGCTAATTCGACTCCAGTCGCCCCACCGCCAACGATAGCAATATGAATTTTATCTTCTTTTGTGGTTTGATCGTCATCAATGATCGAACAAAAACCAGTAAATTTATTAATTAAGGTTTCACGTAGGCGAATAGCAGCATTTTGGTCATCTAAGAAGATACAATGTTCTTTCACTCCAGGGGTACCAAAGTCATTGGAGGTGCTACCAATAGCAATAACTAAAATATCATAATCAACAAGAACAGTTTCATCGTTATGATTGATAATGCTAATTTGCTTTTGGTTGCGATCAAGGTTGGTGAAGGTACCTTGAGTAAATTCGAAATTATGCTGTTGTCCTTGCGATGCATAATAAATATTATCAACTTGCTCATCAAGTACACCAGTTGCTACTTCATGTAATAGTGGTTTCCATAAATGATAACTGTTTTTATCAATTAAGGTAATTTGAGCTTTATCCGTTTTGCCTAATTTATCGCCTAGGTCGGTAGCAAGCTCTAAACCGCCAGCACCACCGCCAATAATAATTATTTTTTGCATATTTTAAGCCTTATTATTTCAATTAAAAATATCATACTAAATAAGTAGGTTTTTATCTATTTCTTTTGACTGATAACATTTATAAATAAAATCTATTAAAATGATGGTTTACAATTATTGAAATTTATCTAAGGCTAAAATAGAATAATCTGTAATATAGTTGTAAATAATTCCTTCTAATTGTTATTTGAGCATAAAATATAGCTTTGATTGTTTAAATTCAGCACGATATCCCATGATATAATATTTGTAATTGAAGTATGCTAATTCTTTATTACATACAATTATCCTAGTTGTTTAGGTCTTATCTGATACTTATTAATCTAAAAAATATATGAATAAAAAAATTTTTATTGTAGTTGCATTGATTGTTATTTTAATTTCAATGACGATTTTAATTCGTGCTCATAGTAGCCAGCTAATTTTGCAAGGTGAAGTGGATGCACCTAATGTTAGCATTTCCTCAAAAGCAAAGGGGCGAGTGCAGACTATTCATGTCAATCGAGGTGATGATGTTAAGCAAAATGACATCTTAATTACACTCGATAGTCCTGAATTGTTAGCGCAAGTTAAAGCCGCTGAAGCAGCTAGGGAGCAAGCGCAAGCACAAGTGCAACTTTCTCAAAATGGTACTCGTGAAGAGAGTATTCGTTATTATGAAGCATTACTTGAACAAGCTAAAGTTGCTTACGATAATGCTTCTAAAGAATACAATCGTAACAAAGCGATTTCGGCCAAAGGCTTTGTCTCGCAATCAATATTAGATAGTGCGCTAAAAACTCGCGATGCGGCTTATCAACAAGTGTTGTCAGCTCAAGCTAATTTAGATCAAGCCAAAAATGGCGATCGGGTTGAACAACGTGAAATCTATAATGCTAAATTAAAAGAGGCTGAAGAGCAGCTTAAACAACTACAGATCCAATATGATGATTTGCAAGTTAAAGCGCCAGTAGATGGGGAGGTAGGTTCAATTCCTGCTGAAGTTGGCGAGCTATTTAATCCTAATAGTCCACTATTAACGGTTATTCGCTTACCGCAAGCTTATTTTGTGTTTAATCTGCGTGAAAATATTATGCCTAATATTCACAAAGGTGATCATGTTAAGCTGGAAGTTCCTGCGCTTGGTAATAAAGAAATTGAAGCTGAAATTCGTTTTATTGCACCAATGGGAGATTATGCGACTAAACGGGCAACGCGAGCGACGGGTGATTTTGATTTAAAAACGTTTGAAATTAGACTTTATCCAACTAAACCTGTAGAAGGCTTACGTGCAGGTATGAGTACATTATGGAAAATCGACGACTAATTTTAGACTTCTGGCATCGCTTTAAAGACGCATTTAACGATGAAATCCCAGATATATTTAAGCGCTTTACTTTCCACTGGTTAATGTGGATTTTACCGCTGATTATCTTTGTGATCATCAGTAGTATATTTTACCGAGGTGTGTTATTTGATCTGCCAGTAGGCTATGTCGATCAAGATAAAAGTACTTTATCTCGTGAAATTGTTCGCGATCTTAATGCTGGTGCGCATGCAAATTTATTCAATTATGATAATCAGCTTAAGAGCGCAGAACGCGATTTAGAAAAAGCAAAAATCTACGCTATTTTGTATATTCCGCCTAATTTTGAAGCTGATGTGTTAGCAGGACGTCAACCAACACCGATGCTCTATTATAATGCTTTATACTATAGTGCTGGCCTCTATTCTATAATGGATTATTCAGGTTTAATAGCCTCATTAAACACTCAATATCGTACCACAATGGCAACAAGTATTGGTTTGCCGGTACCGAAACTTGCACAAGTTAATTTCAATTATGATGGGCTATTTAATGCCAGTGGTAACTCAATGTACTTTCAGCAATTTTCTGCAGTTGTACATTTATTACAATTATTTGTTGTAACAACAACTATTTATATTTTATCTCGCTTGCCTAAGCGAACTCGGCCTAATTATCCGTTTGTTTTGGGTAAATTAGCACCTTATACCATTTGGTATACTATGTTGTTAATGTTTGAAATAGCAATGTTAGTGTTATTTTCTGATGCTAGGGTATCAGGTTCGCCATTCGCCATGATGCTAGTGGTGTTTTTTTATGTAATTGCAGCACAAAGTATCGGTATTTTACTTTATTCGTTTACCAAAAATGTATTAGATGCTTATACCTATATTGGGGTGTTAGTTGGATTGGCATTAACTTATTCGGGGGTGGTTGTGCCAGAATTGTCAATGCCATGGATAGCGAGATTTATTTCGTCCCTTGAACCTTTAACCTATGCGCTTAATAAATTATTCGATCTATTTTTACGGCATTCTAGCTATATATCGGTATTGAAAACCTGCGCTATTTTAATGATCTATCCAATAATTATTACAGTATTAGTAAGAAAACGTTTAGTCAAACGTTTACATTCACAGTAAGAGGCTATATTGGCATGCTTAAGCTATTTCTATCTTCAGCAGTAAAAATGTTTTTTTATATGCTAATGCGACCAATGTGGCTGTTGCTATTAGTATCTGTCTCGTTAATGAGTTTAGTCTATGTGAATGGTACCATCACCAATTTGCCGGTTGCGATTGTTGATCAAGATCATACTACCACCAGTCGAAGTCTGATTCGTTCTTTAAATACCAGTTCCAAAATTGATGTGCTTACTTATGAAAATTCATTGCAAGCCTATGATGATATTAACAGCCGTAAGTTATTTGCGGTGTTCACCATTCCGCGGGATTTTGAAAAGCGACTATTGAATGGTGAAGATGTAACAATCCCTGCTTATGGTGATGCCTCCAGCCGTTTAGCAAATGGTCTGATACAGGTGGATATTAGAGGAATATATCAACAAATATTGACCGAATATAATACCCGTGTGATGCGGAATAGTGGTTTTTCTGATCCACAAATTAATATCATATTATCACCAATTAAAGGGCAAACTATGCCGCTTTATAATGCTGGTATCAGTTTTGCAGCGATAACGTTTCCTGGCTTGTTAGTCATGTTATTGCAACATACCTTTTTAATAGCAACAACACGAACTAATCTAACTTTGCATTCACTGCCACAAGGAAAACCACCAAAAATTGTCATATTTGGTAGCTTGTGTGGTCTTATTCCGATATGGCTATTTTTGTCTTTAGTCCTATTTGGATTATGGCCATGGGTGCTTGGTTATCGGCAATTAGCTAGCATTCCAGCTATTTTGGTGATGACATTTCCGCTATTATTAGGCGTATTAGGCTTAAGTAAATTACTGACTGAATGTTTACATCGAACCGAGATGATTTACTTAACTTTAGCTTTTTTGACAACACCGGTATTTTATCTATCCGGTACCATATGGCCACTTGATGCCATGCCGTTATGGGTACAAACGGTATCACGGATGTTACCATCAACTTGGGCAACCAATATGATTGCTGGAGTAAATCAGATGGGATTAGGTTTGTCAGATAATTTATTTAATATCTTTATGATTCTATTTCTTGGTGCAATTTATGGTTCGTTAGGCTTTTTTATTGCAGCATTGCGAGAGGGTAAAATCAGAGGATACATCAGAAAAATAAAGAAATTTATGCATTCCAATAATAAAAAAATTGATAATAAACCATCTATTAGTTAGTGCTAATGGATGAATATACTATCAATTACTGATATGATGAATGATTGATTTTTTCGCAAAAAAACAGTTATATGGCCAATAAATGTTATCCATGGATTATTAGTTTACGTCCGAAAACATTAGCTTTATCGTTTTCTGCTATTTTGTTGGGCAATGCGCTTGCGTATTGGCAACATTCTTTTGATCTAATTATTATGTTGTTAGCAATGATTACTGCAGCGTTGTTACAAATTTTATCCAATTTAGCCAACGATTATGGTGATGCGGTTAAAGGTGGCGATAAACACAATTTAATCGGCCATCAACGTGGTTTACAGCTAGGTCTAATCACTCTTAATCAGTTAAAAATAGCTATCTGGATCACCATTATATTGTGTGTTTGTTCTGGATTGACTCTACTTTGGTTAGCCTGTAATAACGCTTATCAATTATTAATTTTTATCTTATTAGGTTTATCTTCAATCATCGCAGCAATTACTTATACCGTTGGTAAAAAACCTTATGGCTATATTGGTTTAGGTGATCTATCGGTGTTAATCTTCTTTGGCTTAGTTGGTGTGATGGGCAGTTATTATTTACAGACTAAAACTTTATCGGCATCAATCGTTTTTCCTGCAATAGCCAGTGGTTTGTTGGCAGTGGGAGTGCTAAATATTAATAATTTGCGTGATTATGAAAGTGATAAACAACATCATAAACGGACTTTGATTGTGCTGATTGGTAAAACTTATGGTTGTTGTTATCAGTTAGTTTTGTTAATTGTATCATTATGTTTCTTTGGTTTATTTGCTTATCAACAGTTACACACTTATTGCAGTGGTATCTTTTTATTAACACTGCCGTTGTATCTTAAACATATGTACATGGTGTTTAAATTTAATACGAATAAAGACGCTGTGCCACTATTAGTACAAATGGTCAAACTTGCTTTATTGACTAATTTACTTTATTGTTTAGGTATTATTTTGAGCTAGCTCACGTTTATTCCAAATTTATATCGTTTTACTTCATGTTAGCGTTATACTAGAATCGAATAGATATTACTGTATAAGGAGACTCGACCATGGAATTTGATACATCAATTCTTTGCGATTACTACCCAGAAGATGTGAACGTTGTCGAACCGATATTTAGTAACTTTGGTGGTGTGGCTTCATTTTCTGGCCAAGTTGTCACCGTGAAATGTTTTGAAGATAACGGCATTTTGTACGAAGTGTTACAATCCAATGGTGCAGGGAAAGTATTGGTTATTGATGGCGGAGGTTCGGTGCGTCGAGCATTGATAGATGCCGAATTAATTGATATTGCCCTACAAAACCAATGGGAAGGCATTATTGTTTATGGCGCAGTGCGCCAAGTAGATTATCTTGCTGATGCTGAAATTGGTATTCAAGCACTAGCTGCAATTCCTGTTGGTGCAGAAGATCAAGGTGTTGGCGAAGTTGATATTCGTGTCAATTTTGGCGGTGTAACTTTCTTCTCGGGTGATTTTGTTTATGCTGATAATACTGGCATTATCTTATCTGAAATTGCACTTGAAGTAGACGATAAATAACTTGGTTCTTCTTCGTTATTATTTTTAAAATAAACCGCAGTATTTTTACAGCGGTTTTTTATGTTGAAAAACCCCGTTCCTCAATTTTTTCGATAACTTTATATCGTGCGGTTACGAATATAGCCTCCAGTGACGGTGATAATTAAGCCAGCTATTTCCATATCTAATAATTTAATGGTTAACTCAGGAATGGGTAAATCAACTAGCGTAGCGATTGTATCAACAGCAATAGGCTGATGATGAATAACAGCAAAAATTTCTGGATATAAAACGGTATTACCCTCTTTGTTTTCATGATTATTCTGTCGATTAAGTGATGATAAAAAGCCACTATAATGTTCTAAAATATCGGTTGGTTTAGTAACCAGATAAGCGCCTTGTTGGATTAAATAATGGCTACCATGGCTATTTGGATTATCAATATCACCAGGTAAAGCAAAAACATCACGATTCTGCTCAAGAGCATAACGTGCGGTAATAAGTGAACCACTTTGCTCAGAAGCTTCAAGCACAAATGTCCCTAAGCTCAATCCACTAATAATTCGATTTCGACGAGGAAAGTATACTGCTCTTGCTTTTTCAAATGGGCTAAATTCTGAAATGAGCGCTCCATTTTGAGCTAAAATATCATTTGCCAATCTTAGATTGGCGCGTGGTGTAATTTCCGCTAAACCGCTACCTAATACAGCAATGGTATTGCCGGATACTTCTAGTGCACCACGATGACAAATGGCATCTAAACCGAGAGCGAGCCCACTAGTAACAGTTAAACCATTAATGGCTAATTCGCTAGCAAAATAGCGCCCCCACTGTGCGCCATATTCACTAAATTCACGACTACCCACCATTGCAATTTGTGGAGAGTGTAATAGTTGTTTATTACCCATAACAAATAGCAATAACGGTGGTGAACTGATTTGTTTAAGTAATGTTGGATAATCTGAGTCACAATAAGCAATCAAATGTTTAGCTGGGTTAGCAGTAGCTAACCAATCAAGGATGGGTTCAAAATGAAGATAGGAAATGGCAAAAAAACGACTTTGAAGAGTTTTACAAACGCCTATCTTTTCCAATAATAGTGGTACATTATTTATTTTATTAGGTAGACCAGCACTAAAATATAGACCTATTTTTTCAAAATATCTTATTCTTTTATGGCCAAGCATTGAAATTCGCAATAAAAATTCATATTTACTCATTACAGTCCTTTTATATACATCGTTAGCTTGAACCATATCTAGAATTGATTAGATATATTTTACCAATAGCCAACTAAGGCTATTCATGGGCATAATAAATGTTTACAATGTATACGAAATTGAGAAAACACCAAATTGAGGAGTAGATCGAAGAATTTATGGCTATTTTACCGGTATTGCGTTTCCCAGACGAACGACTTCGCACAGTCGCTAAGCCTGTCTCTAATTTTACACCTGAGCTACAAGAAATTATCGATAATATGGTTGAAACCATGTACGCTGAACATGGCATTGGGCTTGCCGCAACGCAAGTTGATGTGCATGAGCAAATTATTGTCATTGACGTGTCAGAAGATAAAAGCCAACTTTATGTGATTATTAATCCAGAAGTGATTAGTCAAGAGGGTGAAACAGGCATTGAAGAAGGATGCTTATCGATACCTGACTGCCGTGGATTTGTGCCTAGATCGGAAAAAATCAAGATTAAAGCGTTAGATCGTAATGGTAATCCTTACGAAATCGATGCTGATGAATTGTTAGCCATCTGTATACAGCATGAAATGGATCATTTAAAAGGTAAACTGTTTGTTGATTATCTCTCGCCATTAAAGCGACAACGTATTGAACAAAAGATGAGAAAACTGACTCGTGAGGAGCAGAAAAATCGATAAAAAAAACCGCCAGCTATTTTGGCGGTTTTTTACTATATAGCCTAACTTTATTTAGCTACAATTACCATTGCTGGTCGAATTAATCGGCCATTAAGTGTATAGCCTTTTTGAATAGTATTAACAATTTGTCCTGATTGATGTTCTGGTGATTCAACCATACTAATTGCTTGATGCAGATCAGGATTTAGCTGTGAATCAGCTGTATTGATAACTTCAATACCAAATTTTTTGACCGTATCTAAAAATGATTTAAGTGTTAACTCTAATCCTTCTACCGTTGCTTTATGTTCAGGATTATTTTTATCGGTAGATTCTAATGCCCGTTCAAGATTATCAATCACCGGTAAAAGTTCATTTGAGAATTTTTCAAGAGCAAATTTACGTGCTTTATCAACATCTTGTTCAACACGTTTGCGTACATTATCGATTTCAGCACGAGCACGAATCATTGCTTCACTCTCGTTTTTCTTAGCAAGTTGCAGTGCTTGTTCAAGTTCGCTAATGCGAGCATCTTTGGCCTTTAACTGATCTTCAACACTTGGTTGTGATGGGGTTTGCTCTTCAGTACTTTGCTCAGCTGGGGTTTCAATGTTTGTCTCATTTTCTGACATATTGTTCTCTTGTTCTGTCATACGGTACTCCAAATTTAGTCGAAAACTTAGTGAATAACAGTTATTATGGGGACAAATTTTATTATTACAAGTTTAACGATAAGATGATATCGTGTTTTTTAATTGATAACTAAAAAATAATGATACTTAAGTCAAAAATGAACAAGGATATTTTATGGGTAGACCATTTAAATGTATTGGTTTGGTTGGGATTCCACGTAAGTTAGAGGCGATAGAAACTCATCAGGTACTTTATGACTGGCTAGTTAACTTAGGTATTGCAGTTTTAGTAGAAGATCGATTAGCTCAATATATTAAATTACCTAGCAATGTCTATGCATCTCTCGATACTATTGGTGAACAAGCAGATTTAGCCATTGTGGTGGGTGGTGACGGTAATATGTTACGTTCCGCTCGTCACTTATCACACTATAAAATCAAAGTAATTGGGGTGAATCGAGGTAATTTAGGTTTTTTAACTGATATTTCTCACGACCATGTCATCGAACAATTAACACCGGTTATTAAAGGTGAATATGACGAAGATTCACGATTTTTACTAGAAGTATCTATCTATAGTGATGGTCAATTGATTAATTCTGGTTTTGCGGTAAACGAAATTGTGGTTACCCCCAATACTGTTGCGCATATGATTGATTATGATGTGTATATCAATGAGCGCAATGCTTTCTCACAACGTGCTGATGGTTTAATTATTGCCACGCCGACTGGTTCGACCGCTTATTCACTATCGGCTGGCGGGCCAATACTGGCGCCACATTTAGATGCGTTAATTATTACGCCAATGTTTCCACACTCTTTGGCAGTTAGACCTTTAGTGATTAAGAGTGATGATCCTATTCATCTTAAATTTCCAACTACCGCTTTGGATCTTAATATAGCTTGTGATAGCCAAATTATTTTACCGGTTAGGCCAACCCAAGATGTGATAATCCGTCGCTCCAATTATGAATTTAATTTAATCCATACTAAAGACTATGATTATTTTAATAATTTATCGAGTAAGTTAGGATGGTCACAAAAAATGTTTTAAGGGTTGCTATGCTAAGTAACCCTTATTTTCATATTGAAATTATCATTTAAAGATAGATTTATCTTTAAATGATAAAGGTTAAAAGATAAACCGATAATGATGAAAAGATTGCCGCGATCACATCATCAACCATAATGCCAAATCCCCCTGGTACACGTTTATCAAACCAACGGATTGGCCAAGGTTTGGCCATATCAAAGATTCTAAATGCAACAAAAGCAATCGTTACCCATAAAATCGAAATCTGTGGAATAAAAAATAAAGTTATCCACATACCGACAAATTCATCCCAGACAATATGGCCTGAATCATGAGTATGAGTATCATCTGAAGTTTTTTGGCAAACAAAACAACCAAAAATAAAGGTTACTAAAATAAACACCCAATATAACGTTGGCGTTAAACCGTAGAATAACAGCCATAATGGGATCGCCATTAATGATCCCATAGTACCCGGCATGATTGGCGATAAACCACTACCTAAGCCAACAGCCAAAAAGTGAATGGGATTAGTTAGCTTAAGGTACTTTCTAAAATCTTTATTGCGCTGTTTTTTAGTCATTATGATAAAAATCTTTTGATAAAATTATGCCGACATTAGGTCGGCAAAAAGTTTCTTAGCCAAGTTAAGCTAAGCAAGCAATGATGATAATCAAATATATTATTAGTCTTTAGCTAACGTTGCAACCATTACTGCTTTAATCGTATGCAAGCGGTTTTCAGCTTCATCAAAAACGATGCTATGTTTAGATTCAAAGACTTCATCTGTGACTTCTAAACCATTTTTTAAACCATACTGAGCTGCCATTTGTTTACCAACAGTGGTATTCATATCATGAAATGCTGGTAAACAGTGCATAAATTTGACTTCTGGATTACCAGTTAAATTGATGACATCCTGATTTACTTGATATGGCGTTAATAATTTGACTCTTTCGTCCCAAACTTCTTTTGGTTCGCCCATCGATACCCAAACATCGGTATATAGAAAATCCACATCTTTAACACCATCAGCAACGTCTTGCGTTAAAATGATTTTTGCGCCAGTTGTTTTAGCTATTTCTTGGCATTTTTGTACCAATTCTGCTTCTGGCTGACAAGCTTTAGGGGCCACCAAACGAATTTCCATGCCCATAAGTGCAGCACCTTCCATTAATGAGTTACCCATGTTATTACGGGCATCACCTAAATAAGCAAATTTAACACTGCTTAATGCTCGCTCACCAATATGTTCTTGCATGGTCATAAAATCAGCTAAAATTTGAGTTGGATGTGCTTCAGTGGTTAAACCATTCCAAACCGGGACACCAGAATATTTAGCTAAGGTTTCAACAATTTCTTGCCCATAGCCACGGTATTCAATGCCATCATACATTCTGCCTAATACTCGAGCCGTGTCCGCAATTGATTCTTTGTGTCCAATTTGGCTGCCACTTGGCCCTAAATAGGTAACTTGTGCACCTTGATCAAATGCACCAACTTCAAATGCACAACGAGTGCGAGTTGAGTCTTTTTCAAAAATAAGCGCAATATTTTTACCGACTAAATGTTGTTTTTCGGTACCTTGTTTTTTGGCTTTTTTTAATTCAATAGCTAGATTAATCAATTGATTGATTTCTGCTGGAGTAAAGTCAAGTAAACGTAAAAAATGACGTTGATAAAAACCGTGCATACAGAGCTCCTAATAGCCGTAAAAAATTATTAAGATTTTATTTGAATAATTATGCAATTTCAAGTTAAACATTTCATATTTATGTGATATTGGTGTTAAATTATGGAATAGTCTAAAAAATTAGACTTTATTGTTTAATTATTTTTTATAATATCGCTTTTTTTGTTTAAAAAATTGTAATAAAATGGCCAAATATTGTCTCTTTAGAAAACAATTAATTGAATTTTTATTCATAATTATTGATTATTTAATCAAAAGGTCGTTTAATCATGCAAACTTATGCCCTCCTTATTTTACAAGATGGTTCACAATTTATTGGTAAATCAATTGGTGCTGAAGGCCAAACTGTTGGTGAAGTTGTATTTAATACTTCTATGACAGGGTATCAAGAAATTCTTACTGATCCTTCATATTGTGAACAAATAGTGACATTAACGTATCCGCATATTGGTAATGTTGGTACCAATAGTGCTGATGCCGAATCAACGCAAGTTTATGCAAAAGGATTGATTATTCGAGATTTACCATTAATCGTAAGTAATTATCGCAGCGAAATGGATCTTTCAAGTTATTTAAAAAAACATAATGTGATTGCAATAGCAGATATTGATACACGTCGTTTAACACGTATTTTACGTGAAAAAGGGGCACAACATGGCGTGATTATTACCGCAAATGATAAACAGACCTTACTTGATAATGTAGAAAATGCTAAACAACAGGCAGTAGATTATAAGGGTTTAAGTGGTTTAGATCTGGCTCAAGATGTGACGTGCAGTAAAAGTTATACATGGACCAGCAGTATATGGACAATTCAACAAGAGTATCCAATCCCAAAAGCAGAAAGTGAACTACCTTACCATGTTGTTGCTTATGACTTTGGTGTTAAACAAAATATTTTAAGGATGTTAGTTGCGCGTGGATGTAAGTTAACTGTTGTTCCCGCTAAAACGCCAGCAGATGAAGTGCTGGCATTAAATCCGGATGGTATCTTTTTATCAAATGGCCCAGGAGATCCGGCGCCTTGTACTTATGCTATTGACGCGATTAAGCAGTTTCTGACTACCGATATTCCTGTTTTTGGTATCTGTTTGGGACACCAATTGTTAGCGCTAGCCTGTGGTGCTAAAACTATCAAAATGAAATTTGGTCACCATGGTGGTAACCATCCAGTTAAAGATTTGGAAAATAATAGGGTAATGATTACTGCGCAAAATCATGGCTTTGCTGTCGATGAAAATTCCTTACCTAATCATTTACGAGCTACACATAAATCGTTATTCGATGGTTCATTACAAGGTATTCATCACAATCAAAAACCAGCATTTAGTTTTCAGGGCCATCCAGAGGCAAGTCCGGGGCCTCATGATGCTGCGCCACTTTTTGATCACTTTATTGAATTAATTAAAATTTATAAGCAGGAGCAATAACATGGCTAAGCGAACAGATATTAAAAGTATTCTAATTATTGGCGCAGGGCCAATCGTTATCGGTCAAGCTTGTGAATTTGATTATTCCGGTGCTCAGGCATGTAAAGCATTACGTGAAGAGGGCTATCGAGTCATTTTAGTTAACTCAAATCCCGCAACCATTATGACCGATTCAGAAATGGCTGATGCTACCTATATTGAGCCTATCCACTGGACATGTGTGCGCAAAATTATCGAGAAAGAGCGACCTGATGCCATTTTACCGACAATGGGGGGGCAAACGGCATTAAATTGTGCATTAGAGCTTGAAAAACAGGGAGTATTAAAAGAGTTTAATGTTGAAATGATCGGTGCTACTGCCGATGCGATTGATAAAGCGGAAGATCGCAAACGCTTTGATCAGGCGATGAAAAAAATTGGTCTTGATACAGCTCGTTCTGGTATTGCTCACTCATTAACAGAAGCTTATGCGGTATTAGAACAAGTCGGCTTTCCTTGTATTATTCGTCCTTCTTTTACAATGGGGGGAACCGGTGGCGGTATAGCTTACAATCAAGAAGAATTTGAGGAAATATGTACTCGAGGACTTGATTTATCACCGACTAATGAATTACTTATTGATGAATCATTGATTGGATGGAAAGAGTATGAAATGGAGGTCGTGCGGGATAAAAATGACAATTGTATTATTGTTTGTTCGATTGAAAATTTCGATCCTATGGGGATCCACACTGGCGACTCAATCACGGTTGCACCGGCACAAACCTTAACAGATAAAGAGTATCAAATTATGCGTAATGCCTCAATTGCGGTATTACGTGAGATAGGCGTTGAAACTGGTGGTTCAAATGTTCAATTTTCGGTTGACCCAAAAACAGGTCGATTAATTGTGATAGAAATGAATCCTCGGGTATCGCGTTCTTCAGCATTAGCATCTAAAGCAACTGGTTTTCCTATTGCTAAGATCGCGGCTAAATTAGCGGTTGGCTATACACTTGATGAACTCTGCAATGATATTACTGGTGGAAAAACACCTGCTTCTTTCGAACCTACTATTGATTATGTCGTTACTAAGATCCCACGGTTTAATTTTGAAAAATTTGCTGGCTGTAATGATCGCTTAACTACTCAAATGAAATCAGTTGGTGAAGTGATGGCCATTGGCCGAACATTCCAAGAATCCATGCAAAAAGCACTTCGAGGTCTAGAAGTTGGTGCCAGTGGGTTGGACGAAAAAATCGATGATTATAGTGATGAAAAGAATCTAACTAAAATTCGTTATGAATTACAGGAAGCTGGTAGTGAGCGTATTTGGTATCTAGCTGATGCGTTTCGTGCTGGTTTCACGCTGGATGAAATCTTTTTATTAACCCATATTGATCGTTGGTTCTTAGTGCAAATTGAAGAGTTAGTCCAAATAGAAAATCGCTTAAAACAGCAAACGATTGAAGATCTTGATCAAGAGGCATTATGGCAGCTTAAGCGCAAAGGATTTTCCGATCTTCGTATCGCCAAACTCCTAGGTTGCCAAGAACAAATAGTGCGAGATCTACGTTGGCAATATGATATTCACTCAGTTTATAAACGAGTGGATACTTGTGCTGCTGAATTTTCAACCGATACAGCCTATCTTTACTCAACATATGAGCAAGAGTGTGAAGCACAACCACAATTTAATCGTAAAAAGATTATGATTTTGGGCGGTGGGCCTAATCGAATTGGTCAAGGCATTGAATTTGATTATTGCTGTGTGCATGCTGCATTGGCTTTACGTGAAGATGGTTTTGAAACCATTATGGTAAATTGTAATCCAGAAACTGTTTCAACCGATTACGATACTTCGGATCGTCTGTATTTTGAGCCAGTCACTCTTGAGGATGTACTTGAAATTGCTCATGTTGAAAAACCTGATGGGGTAATTGTGCAGTATGGAGGTCAAACGCCGCTTAAACTTGCCCGAGCACTTGAACAAGCAGGCGTACCGATTATTGGTACTTCGCCTGATGCCATTGATAAAGCAGAAGATCGCAAACGTTTCCAAGCTATCGTTGATAAGTTGCAGTTAAAACAACCCGTAAATGCTACTGTCACTGATCTCGATGAAGCAGTGATTAAAGCTGAGCAAATTGGTTATCCATTAGTGGTTCGTCCTTCTTACGTATTAGGCGGACGAGCAATGGAAATTGTTTACAATGAACAAGATTTACGCCGTTATTTTAAAACAGCGGTGAGTGAGTCAAATAATGCGCCTGTACTACTTGATCACTTTTTAGATGATGCAATCGAGGTGGATATTGATGTCATTGCTGATGGTGAACAAATTATTATTGGTGGCATTATGGAACATATTGAACAAGCGGGTATTCACTCTGGTGATTCTGCTTGTTCGCTACCAACCTATACATTAAGTCCTGAAATTCTAGCTGAACTGCGTAAACAAGCTAAACAGTTAGCATTCGAGCTAAACGTAAAAGGTTTAATGAATGGACAGTTTGCAGTAAAAGATAATCAAGTTTATCTGATTGAAATTAATCCTCGGGCTGCACGAACGGTACCTTTTGTCTCGAAAGCTACAGGGTTACCATTGGCCAAAATTGCAGCTCGGGTGATGACAGGAAAATCGCTGGCACAACAGAATGTGACTAAAGAAGTGCTGCCTCCTTATTACTCTGTTAAAGAAGTGGTATTACCATTTAATAAGTTTAGCGGTGTCGATCCTATTTTAGGTCCAGAAATGCGCTCAACCGGTGAAGTCATGGGAATTGGTAAAACGTTTGCCGAAGCTTTTGCTAAAGCACAACTTGGTAGTTTATCTAACATGAAAAAATCGGGTAAAGCATTACTTTCAGTTCGTGAACAAGATAAATCAAGACTATTAGAAGTAGCTAAATGTTTAATTGCGCATGGTTTTACGATTGATGCAACCTTGGGTACGGCCAAACTGTTACAACAAGCAGGTATCAGCTGCCAAATCGTTAAAAAAGAGAATGAAGGTCGGCCAAATATTCATGATCATATTAAAAATGGCGAGTACAGTTATATTCTTAACACAACTTCAGGTCGTGCGGCTATTGAAGCATCTAAAATCCTACGCCGTAGTGCTATCCAATATAAGGTTCATTATGATACGACTATGAATGCAGCTTATGCTACGACAGCAGCTTTGGATTACGATCCTGCTGATAGTGTGATACCGTTACAGGCACTTTATCAATAAACAAAAAGACGAGCTATAGCTCGTCTTTTTTTATAAATAGATTAAATTATAATTTATTTTTTAAGCCTTTCCTTCAGCCATTGCTAAAATATCTGCTTCAGTTAATTTGTGAGTCTGATTAGCAAACGCATAGCAAGTTGGTTTTTTATCAATAAAGACTTCAGCCGTGAATTTTAAATCCTTAATATCGTCAAAGATCCAAGCAGCAATATAATAATTTTGCGTACCTTTTAAATGATAATAAAGATGAGAGCCACACTCTTTACAAAATGCTCTTTCCGCCCATTGTGATGAATTAAAATGGGTAACGTTCTCTTGTCCTTCTATCGTTAAATCACCACTGTGCGCTAAAGTCATTAAAGGTCCAGCACTCCATTTACGACAAGTTTGGCAATGGCATGCACTAAAATCCGTATTAGCAAACGGCACAGATAATTTAACTTTACCGCATAAACAAGATCCATGATATTGAGTTGACATATTTTTTCCTTTTTCCAATTAATGATTTTGCTAATTGGTTAAATATTAGCATAATGGATAATCAACTAGAATAAGTTTAGTTGTAAAAAATATTGAGGAGTGTATACCGTTTGGTATATAAATTGTCTTTATTTGTTAAGGAATGTGTAAAAAAAGGACAGTTAGACTAGTAAGGTATTGCTTTATTATTTTATTGATATAATATAGCCACCTCTTTGACGCGGGGTGGAGCAGCTTGGTAGCTCGTCGGGCTCATAACCCGAAGGTCGTTGGTTCAAATCCAGCCCCCGCAACCAATTTCTCCAAATCTTTCCCCACTTTTATTTATTACTAATCATTATGCAGATTTTGGCACAGCAAGTAATGTTGATACTGCTTCGCTAATACGTCTAGCAATGTAACTATTGTTCATTGTGTATAAATGGATGCCATCAACATTTTGTGAGACTAAATCAACAATCTGATCGATAGCATAAGCAATACCAGCATCACGAAATGCATCAGGGTGATGTTCATATTTTTCCATCATCTGTTTGAACTTTTTAGGTAAATTTACGCCACACATTGAAACCATGCGTTCAATCTGATTTTTATTGGTAACGGGCATAATACCTGCTTCAATTGGTACATTAATATCCATGTCATGTGCTTTATCTAAAAAAGCATAAAAATAATCATTATCAAAAAATAGTTGTGAAATTAGCTGATCGGTACCGGCATTTACTTTTTCTTTTAGATGAATTAAATCTTGTTTAAGCGTCGTTGCTTCAAGATGCCCTTCTGGATAGCATGCGCCAATAACATTAAAATCACCATTTTCTTTAATAAAGGTAACTAATTCGCTAGCAAAACGAAAATCATCTTTTGGTGGTACATTGGGACTGATATCACCACGTAATGCTAATACATTATCAATTCCGGCACATTTGAGGTCGTGAAGAATTTTTAGCATTTCGGCTTTGTCGAAGTTGATCCCTGGTAAATGGGCGACACTTTCAATACCATAAGTATGTTTAACCGAATGTGCAATATCAATTGTAGTTTGGCCATTTAAGCTACCACCAGCACCATAAGTGACACTAATAAAGTCAGGTTTAAAATAACCTAATTCGCGTAATGTGCTATAAATTGTCTCTAATGGTGACGTTTTTTTAGGTGGAAAAACCTCAAAGGAAAATACTGTTTTTTGGTTAAATAATAAATTTGTTTTCATTGGTACCATCCATTCTTGCTATCTTTTTTTACTCTACTGACATTACCGCCGCCTATAAAGGCGGCGGTAATTAAGACAGACAAAGCTAATTAACTTTATAAAAAACAGTGTTAATTAAGTGTCTTTCTCACTTCTAAGGTTGCTTGAACTAGGTGTTCTAAGCTTTCAACTACTTCTTTTTCACCGCGAGTTTTTAAACCACAGTCTGGATTAATCCACAATTTTTGGTTATCAATTTTGGCTAATAATTTTTCAATAGTTGCTTTGATTTCAGCTACTGGTGGTACGCGTGGTGAGTGGATGTCATACACACCAGGTCCCACTTCTGTTTTAAAGTTATTAGCTTTAAGCACATCAATTAATTGTAGATTTGAGCGTGATGCTTCAAATGAAATAACATCAGCATCCATCGCATCGATATCTTTAATGATGTCAGCAAATTCGCTATAACACATATGAGTATGAATTTGTGTATCAGCTTGTACTTTGCTGTGAACCAATCTAAACGCTGGAATTGCCCAATCTAGATATTCACTATTCCAATCAGCTTTACGTAATGGTAATTTTTCTTTTAATGCTGCTTCATCAATTTGAATGACTTTGATACCAGCCGCTTCAAGATCTAATACTTCATCACTGATCGCTAAACCAATTTGGAATACCGATTCTTTTTGTGAGATATCTTCACGAGGGAATGACCAGTTTAAGATAGTCACAGGGCCGGTTAACATGCCTTTAACTGGTTTATCAGTTAAACTTTGTGCATATTTTGAATATTCAACAGTAATTGGTTTTGAACGTGAAATATCACCCCAAACAATTGGTGGCTTAACGCAACGTGTACCATAAGATTGTACCCACGCTTTTTCAGTAAATACGAATCCGTTTAAGCTTTCACCGAAGTATTCCACCATGTCATTACGTTCAAATTCACCGTGAACTAATACATCAATACCGATCTCTTCTTGCAGTTTGATACATTCAGCAATTTTTTGTTTATTAAATTCGGTATATTCATTTAAACAAATTTCACCCTTTTTAAATTTAGCTCGATTTAAACGAACATCTGGGGTTTGTGGGAATGAACCAATTGTTGTAGTCGGTAATAATGGCAGATTAAAGGCTTTTTTCTGCTCAGCTTCACGCACTGAAAACTCAGGTAAACGAGTAAAATCAGACTCTTTTAATGCTGCTACTTTTTGACGAACTACTTGGTTAGCTCCTTCACGCTCACGGGTAAAGAGTGTTTGGTTCGCTTTATAAGCGGCATTATTATCTGGATTTGCTTCATTAAGTAATTGGCCTAATTCAGCAAGCTCTTGTAGTTTTTCCTGAGCGAAAGCAAAATAAGCACGTTGTTGAATAGTTAATTTAGTCTCATTTTGTAATGTATAAGGTACATGCAATAATGAGCATGAAGTATTCACCACAACGTTTGCAGCTTTTTGTTTAATTTTAGCTAATAAAGTTAAAGTTTTTTTGTAATCATTTTTCCAAATATTTTTACCATTAACGACACCTGCAAATAATACTTTTTCAGCAGGGAAGCCATTATTTTCAAGTAAGGCTAAAGTTTGTTTACCTTCAACAAAATCAAGACCAACACCATCAAAAGGTAATGCAACAAGTTCTTTATAACAGTCACGTACATCACCAAAATAAGTTTGTAATACGACTTTAGTTTTACCTTTAACAGATAAAATAGCTTGATAAATTTCGTTAAATAACTCGATATCTTGTTGAGTAAGATCAGTCACTAAAATTGGTTCGTCAATTTGAATCCAATCAGTGCCAAGATCAGTGAATTTTTGAATGATTTCTTGATAAGCTTTAATAATATCAGCTTTAAAATCAACTAATTGCTTACTACCTAAGTATTGAGCTAATTTGAAAAAGGTTAAAGCACCAATGACAACAGGTTTAGTTTGAATGCCGAGTTCTTTTGCTTCTTGGTATTCATCAAATGGTTTGCTACTGGCAATTTTTATTTCTAGTGAATCTTCGATTTCAGGAACAAGATAGTGATAATTGGTATTGAACCATTTTTTCATAGCTAATGCGCGAACATCACCTTTATCGCCTTGATAACCACGAGCCATAGCAAAATAACGATCGAGTTCAGGTAAACCTAAATCTTGATAACGTTTTGGTACAACATTTAGTAAACATGCTGTGTCGAGAACTGCATCATAAAATGAGAAGTCATTTGATGATATAAATGCTATTTTTTGAGCAGCTTGTTGATTTAAATGTTCTGCACGTAGCGCTTTTGCTTCACTTAATAGTTCAGCTTGAGTTTTGTTTCCTTTAAAATAAGCTTCGGTAGCAAATTTTAATTCACGAAGCTTACCAACACGTGGATATCCAATAACAGCAGTATTCATTTTATTTTCCTTTCATTTCATCGCAGTTCTTTAGTAGATAAAAAGATAACAAAAAAAATTGTTATTGAATAATTATAGTTTTTTATGGATTGATATAGTTTTTAACTATAACAAAATAATCTAGCTTTTTTATCTAAATTAAAATTAGATATATTTATTTAATAACGGCATATAAGATAATAATAAATTTTAGAACATGATCAATAATAGTTACTATGTGTATTATTCTTTATTTAATTTACTTTCTTGAACTTACATTGATCTGTCCATCATTAGGTAATGACCATCTTGGTGTTGTGACTGCTCAGTCGATTTTGAACTTTTTTATTATCGTTTTTTTCTTTGTTAACTGTAATGTCAATATTCTGTATTGCCTATTTAAGTCACGTAAACATTGGTTTGATTATCTTGCGGTTGGCTTATTGTATGCGGTTATTATTTTTATTCCGGTAAACAATTTCATGGTGGAAAAGACAAAGGAAGCTCGTCAATCACACTGGCTTGAGCGACAACTTAGTGATATAAAGGCGGAAAGAGTAGAGAAGATTAATCTAAATATTTTACAAATATGATTAATAATTAATTTATATAGTTAAGATTCAAAACCCTCCTATCTTGATTGGGATAGAAGGGGAGCAAACAATATTTATTTTTGCCATTCGCCTCGGATTGGTCTGGAAAAGTGCGCTAGAACTGCAATCATACAGATCTCGATAGAAACACCCCAATAAATATGGCCTAGAATTTCACTCCATAATTCATAGCCATTTAAATTCCACAACCAACCAATTGTTCCTTCTGGTGCGTAAGCAGGATGGCGGAAACCTAATAAAGGAATTAAAAATCCGTGCATGACAACGGTAATAATTAGACCATAAAACGCCCCATACCAAAGTCGGATTTTATTCCAAAAATAAGCAATAAATACATAAACAAAAGCAAAAGCGAAACTGAATAACCAGTGATAAAGAGTGACTGCACCCAAAACATTGGTTCCTTGATAAATATAATCAAGCGAGTGAGAATTGATGCCTAACCAACCAAGCCAAGCATCAATATGTGCCGCTGGTGGCGAAATTTCACCAGGAACTCGAGGGGGCATATTAACTTCAGATCCCCACTTTACTAATGAACTTATAAAACCACCAATAATTGTTGTCCAGATGATAATTTGACGATTTGTTTTATTTCCAAACATGTGACTTATTCCTTACTATATTAAATAGATTTTCAAACGAGAATAGACAATAATTTAGATCAGTTTACTGCCACTTAACACTGCTGATTGTTTTATAAAATAATCGGTTACCTAAAACGATATTATTTAGTTTTTTGATAATGATTTGGGATGGACTTCTGTATCTTTAATCAGTCATAATAGGCATAGCCATACCTATATAAACTAATCTTGAATAAATAATATACACGCTTAAATATAAATAATACACATTATCATCATAATTTTTAAAAATAACCATAAATGAGTTGTTATTAATTGATAATGATTCTCATTATCATGTATAATGCCGATATATCCATTTAGAGGTTTTAATTATGTTAAAAATATCTACAGTAAGTCTTGAAGAGATTAATAATACGGTTCATATTCCCAACCCTAATGCTGGTTTTTTTCGCAAACTGTGGGCTTTTTCTGGACCAGGGGCTTTAGTTGCTGTTGGTTATATGGATCCTGGGAATTGGATAACCTCAATTCAAGGTGGGGCTCTTTATAGTTATTTACTACTATCAGTAATATTAATTTCTAGCCTGATAGCCATGTTGTTACAAGCGATGTGTGTAAAAATAGGCATCGTTACAGGCATGGATCTTGCTCAAGCAACTAAATCGATGGTTGGTAGAAAAGTGGCTTTTTGTTTATGGATATCCACTGAATTAGCTATTATTGCCACAGAAATTGCCGAAGTAATTGGTAGTGCTGTTGCCTTAAACCTATTATTTGATATTCCATTATTAATTGGGGTTTTATTAACGGTATTTGATGTGGTTATTTTGTTAATTCTAATGCGGTTTGGTTTTAGAAAAATAGAAGCTATCGTTTTTTGTTTAATTGCGACAATATTTATTATCTTCACTTATGAAGTGTTAAGGGCATCTCCAGAATTCAGTGACATTATAAATGGTTTTATTCCTCGAACAGATATTTTTACTGCCTCAATCAAAGGCCATGATTCAGCATTGGTTATTGCGCTGGGCATTGTTGGTGCAACTGTTATGCCACATAATTTATATCTACACTCTTCTATCGTTCAAACCAGAAAATATGACAGAAAGAATCGAACTAGTCTAAAAGATGCAATTAAATATGCCACCATTGATTCCAATATACAGTTATCCTTTTCGTTCATCATCAATTGTCTATTATTGATTCTTGGTGCCGCCCTTTTTTATGGTAATAATCCTGATGATCTTGGTCGATTTACACAGCTATATGATGCTTTGAAAGACCCACATATGGTGGGGCCAGTAGCGAGTTCAGTTATGGCTACTTTATTTGCTGTGGCATTACTGGCATCCGGTCAAAATGCAACAATTACGGGTACATTGACAGGGCAAATCGTTATGGAGGGATTTATCAATTTATCGATTCCTCTTTGGGCAAGACGAATAATTAGTCGTGGATTGGCGGTGACTCCGGTTATTTTATGTATTTATATTTGGGGAGATAGAGAAAATATTGTCGAAAATTTATTAATTTATACTCAAGTATTTTTGAGCATCGCTTTACCGATATCCATGGTGCCTTTAATTTGGGTCACTTCAAATAAAAAAATTATGCAGGAGTTTGTTAACCGTAAGTTAACTACTATTTTAGGCTGGATAGCAACTATTTCGTTAGTGATATTAAATTTACAACTAATTTATGAAGTGATTAGTTCATTATATTAACTAACTATAACATCAACTTATATATAAACTAATGATTGGTCAAAACCATTGATTCAGTTGTTATCAATGGTTTATTTTTTTCTTATCAATTGACGACCCCCTTTTATCGATTTGCTTAATTATTAAGCGAAAGAATCAGTTTTGCAAGTAAGGTAAAATCAAGATAGCAACGTAATTCTAGTTAAAATAATAAAATTAAATCGTAATTTTATTTAAAAAGCTGTATTTATTTACAGTGTTTTTGTTGGTATACTCGTACTAATTTTAATCAGCTGCATGTGTTTATTTAATTATTATGATAACTCAACTTACTATTAATAATTTTGCTATTGTCGATCAGTTGTTAGTTGATTTTACAACAGGGATGACCGCAATTACAGGGGAAACTGGGGCCGGTAAATCGATTGCGATTGATGCTTTAGGACTATGTTTAGGTAATCGTTCAGATGCCTCTGCCATTCGTAATGGTGCAGAACGAGTAGATATTTCAGCTAGTTTTATCCTTGATGACACACCAGCGGCATATGCATGGTTAACTGAAAATCAACTTGATGAAGGTAATGACTGTATTTTACGACGAGTCATCAATCAAGATGGGCGTTCTAAAGCATTTATTAATGGGCGAGCTGTACCAATTTCACAATTAAAAGATTTAGGACAAATGCTAATTCAAATTCATGGCCAACATGAACATCAGCGTTTGTTAAAAAGTGATTATCAACAAATATTACTTAATCACTATATGCATGAACCGAACTTATTATCGCAAATGCAACAGGCCTATAAGCAATGGAAAACGGCTAGCCAAGCTTATCAACAATATCAATCCTCAAAACAAGAACGTGATGCACATGTTCAATTATTGCAATATCAGTTAAAAGAATTAAATGAATTTTCGCCGATTGAAGGGGAATATCAACAAATTGATGAGGAATATAAGAAGTTAGCCAATAGTGAACAGCTAATTAACCTTAGTCAACAATCGATAATGTTACTCGACGAAGCTGATGAGTACAATGTAAGTAATATGCTTAATAGTGTTAAACATATTATTAATGATTTAGCTGCATTAGATCCATCCTTAAATAATGTTTCGGCAATGCTAGAAGAAGCCACTATCCAAATTAAAGAAGCTTGCTATGAATTACGTCATTATAGTGAAAGTTTAGAGTTGGATCCGGCAAGAGTGATGCAACTTGAACAACGCTTATCAAAACAGATTGCTTTGGCACGTAAGCACCATGTGTCACCGGAAGCGTTACCTGAATTACATCAGAGTTTACTTAATGAATTTAAACAGATTAATCAGCAAGATGAACAAGGTGAGCAATTAAAAGAGCAGATCAAAAAATATCAACAAATTGCTGTAGAATTAGCAACTAAATTACACCAAAAACGCTTAACAGCTAGCAAAACACTAGCTAAAAAAGTATCGGCTACTATGCATGAACTATCTATGCCAAATGGTGATTTCAGTATTGATATAACATTCGATGAAAACCGCTTGAATGAAGATGGTGCAGATCAGGTGTCCTTTTTAGTTAGTACCAATGCAGGACAAATTGCACAACCTTTAGGAAAAGTCGCATCTGGCGGTGAATTATCTCGTATTGCTTTGGCTATACAAGTTTTAACAGCACAAAAAATGGATACACCGGCACTGATTTTTGATGAAATTGATGTTGGTATTAGCGGACCTACTGCCGCTAAGGTGGGACAGTTATTAAGACAACTAGGTGAATCAACTCAAGTTATTACTGTGACACATTTGCCACAAGTAGCGGGTCAAGCTAATCAACATTACTTTGTAAGTAAACAAACAAATGGCAAACAGACAGCGACTGATATGCAAAGATTAGATAAAAATGGTCGCTTAAATGAGTTAGCTAGGTTATTGGGCGGCGATAAAATTACAGATGCGACATTAGCCAATGCGAAAGAGTTACTTATTATCTAATTTAATTATGGTAATATAACGACTTTAATTTTGGACTGAGGATAGCTAGAATTATGAGCTTATCTGGTAAAAATATTTTATTAGGCATAACGGGTGGCATTGCTGCTTATAAATGTCCAGATCTTGTCCGCCATTTAAAAAAGGCTGGTGCACAAGTACGAGTTGTGTTGACTGAGTCCGCTAGCCATTTTGTCGCACCAATGACTTTACAAGCGGTGTCTGGTAATGCAGTTTCAAAAGAGTTATTCGATCCTACTGCTGAACTCTCAATGAGCCATATTGAATTAGCTAAATGGGCTGATTTAGTATTAATTGCTCCGGCTACAGCGAATATCATTGCTAAAATGGCAAATGGTATTGCCGATGACCTGCTATCGACGATTTGCCTTGCAACGCCAGCCAAAATTGTCATCGCACCAGCGATGAATCAACAGATGTATAAAGCTGCCGCAACGCAGCAAAATTTAGCGACATTAGAATCACGCAATATATTAGTTTTAGGTCCAGATGAGGGTTTTCAAGCGTGTGGTGACATTGGTCCTGGTCGCATGGTTGAACCGACAACTATTGTTGAAAGTATTAATAACTATTTTTTAGCTAATTCTGAACTCGCGGGAACCACCATTACCGTCACAGCTGGTCCTACCATTGAAGAGCTTGATCCAGTCCGTTATATCAGTAATTATAGTTCTGGTAAAATGGGTTTTGCCATTGCAAAAGCGGCGGCCGAAATGGGGGCAACAGTAAACTTAATTAGTGGTCCAGTTAATTTAACAACACCTAACAATGTTAATCGCATTAATGTAAAAAGTGCTAAACAGATGTATGATGAAGCATTGGTTTTGGCAGAAAAATCTGCGATTTTTATCTCTTGTGCGGCTGTTGCCGATTATCGAGCAGAGACTATTGCTAAAAATAAAATTAAAAAAACTGATGATAGCAATGAACTTGTGATTAAATTAGTTAAAAATCCGGATATTGTTGCCAGTATAGCTGGATTAAAAGAACACCGTCCATTTGTCGTTGGTTTTGCCGCTGAAACGAATGATGTAAAGACCTATGCCCTTAAAAAATTAACTACAAAAAATTTAGATCTGATTTGTGCTAATGATGTATCGGACCATAATATAGGTTTTAACTCTGATCAAAATGCATTAACACTTTATTGGCAAAATGGCGAACAAACGTTACCATTAAGCAGTAAACAACAATTAGCAAAACAGTTACTTCAAGCAGTTATAACACGATATAAAGCGAGTCATGATGAAAAGAAAAATTGATATTAAAGTATTAGATAGACGTTTAGGTAATGAGTTTCCACTGCCAACTTATGCAACCGAAGGTTCAGCAGGTATCGATTTAAGAGCAATGTTTGATAAAACTACCGAAATCAAGCCAGGCGAAACGATTTTAACTCCAACTGGTTTATCTATGCATATTGCTGATCCTAGCTTAGCTGCATTAGTGTTACCTCGTTCAGGACTTGGTTCAAAAAATGGTATAGTTCTTGGTAATTTAGTTGGTTTAATCGATTCTGATTATCAAGGTCAACTATTTGTACCAGTTTGGAACCGTAGCCAAACTCCATTTATTATTGAAGCTGGTGATCGTATTGCGCAATTAATTATTGTACCTGTGGTACAAGCAGAATTTAATATTGTTGATGAATTTGTTGAATCAACACGCGGTGAAGGTGGATTTGGGCATTCAGGTAAGAAATAATCGTGAGTAGCAAAAATAAAAATCGTAAAGAAGATATCCTGCAAGCATTGGCAGCTATGCTTGAATCTAATGAAGGTACGCAACGAATAACAACAGCTAAGTTAGCCGCAACGGTTGGTGTTTCTGAAGCAGCATTGTATCGACATTTTCCTAGTAAGACGAAAATGTTTGAGAGCTTAATTGTTTATATTGAAGATATTTTGCTTTCTCGTATTAATGTGATTATGCAAGATGAACCAAATACCTTTGCTCGACTGCAACTTATTTTAGCCTTAATACTTGGCTTTTCTGAAAAAAATCCCGGCCTGACTCGTATCATGACTGGGCATGCCTTAATGTTTGAACAAGAACAATTACAAGATCGAATTAGTCAATTATTTGAACGAATCGAAACTCAGATAAAGCAAGTCATACGAGAAAGAAAAATTCGCGAAGGTATTGCTTTTATTACTGATGAACGTATTTTAGCTAGTCAATTGCTTGCATTTTGCGAAGGAATGATGGCACGTTATTCTCGTTCAGGTTTTAAGTATCTACCTACAACAAACTTTGAAACCCGTTGGGCTTTATTAGCAAAACAGTTAGTTTAACTCGACTTACTAACAATTATTGTTCTAACTATTTCTGTTATTATTACAGAGGATAATTTCATGAATTTTGAAAATATAACCAATCAGATTCTATTTTTTATAGAAAAATATGATGGGGTAGTATTAAGTTATGTAGCACATTTTTGTTTTGCTATTATTATTTTTATTATTGGCCGAACAATTGCTAAATTTGTTGCTCGTCAGCTAAGAAGAATATTAACCAATCGTCACGTTGATCCAACTGTAGTTAAATTTGTCAGTTCTTTATCCTATTACGCCATTATTGTAATGACTTTAGTAGCTGTACTGGGACAACTTGGTGTCCAAACAGCATCAATTGTTGCCGTGATAGGTGCCGCCGGATTAGCTGTCGGTTTAGCCTTACAAGGATCTTTGTCAAATTTTGCTGCTGGCGTGATTTTAATTATTTTTCGTCCTTTCAAAGTCGGTGAGACCGTGGTTATTAATAACCAAAGAGGGGTGATTGATTCTATTCAAATTTTTTCAACGACTATTGTTACACCAACTAATGAAGTTGTTGTCATTCCAAATGGGCAAGTGGTTAGTGCTAATATTATTAACTATACTCGTTTGCCAGAAAGACGTTTAGATTTAGTCGTTAATGTTGGTTATGATTCAGATATTCAAAAGGTTTATCAAGTTTTAAATCAAGCAGTGAATAAAACGAATAATATCTTAACAAGTAAAGATTCAATTATCCGTTTGGATTTATTGGATGCTTCATCGATGAATTTTAATGTTTTAGTTTGGACTCTCAATGCCAATTATGGGCCAGTAAAGGCTGAACTACTTGAAAATATTAAAAATGGCTTAACTGAAAATGGTATCAACATTCCATATCCAACTATGGATGTAAATGTAAACTCTCAATCATAATTTTCAACTATTGTATCCGTTGTTGGTTAGCAACGGAATACAACATTTCTTTTTGCAGTTAGATATCTTGATCCATATTTAATGCTGGTTTATCACAGTCAGGACAACCAACGATTTTAGCTGGCACACCTGCCACCGTAGTATGTTCTGGTACAGGCTCTAGAACTACTGAACCGGCACCAATTTTAGCGCCTTTGCCAATTTCAATATTCCCTAATATTGTCGAATGGGCACCAATCATGACGCCTTCACGAATTTTCGGATGACGATCGCCATTTTCTTTACCGGTGCCTCCTAAAGTAACTGATTGTAGGATAGAGACATCATTTTCAATCACTACCGTTTCACCAATGACAATACCTGTTGCATGGTCAAACATAACACCACAACCTATTTGGGCTGCCGGATGAATATCAACACCAAAAACAATGGCAATTTGGCTTTGTAAGAAGGTTGCTAATGATTTACGATCTTGTTTCCAAAGCCAGTGTGCAATTCGATAAGCTTGTAATGAGAGGAAACCTTTATAATAGAGCAATGGCGTTGAATAGTAATTCGTGGCGGGGTCACGAACGTACACAGCTAGAATATCGGTAATGGCTGCATGGATAATATTATCATCAGCCTGATAAGCTTGTCTGGCTATCTCGCGGATTTCAATTGCAGGTACAACTTGGGTGGCAAGTTTATTGGCTAAAATGTAACTTAAGGCACTACCTAGATTTTCATGATTAAGTAATGTTGCATGGAAATAACTCGCTAACATTGGTTCACTTTCAACCAGTTTCGATGCTTCTTGTCGAATTGTTTGCCACAACATAGCTGGTTTAACAATTTTTTTGCTTGTATTCACGCCAAATACCTATATAGATTTAAACATTAGTTATGATATTTGGTATTGTTTCGCAAACAATGGATAGACGCAAGCTTTAATAGACAAACCGCTGATAATTTGTGAAATGGGAACTGATTGTTCCCATTTTTTTATTCGATTATTGAATTGTTATTGATTATTTGCTTGTTTATTATCACTTAAAGTAAATATCGCGATGCATGAAATGATTAGCACGATACTAGCAAGTATATAAAAAGTGGATGAATAGCCATGATTATCAAATAATTTACCCACAGGTTTTGACAACACAATAACCCCTAAATTTGACGAAATATTAAAACCAACCAAATAAAGTGTTGCTGAAAGTCTAGCATCAAAATTAGCTACAATATATTTGAACATAGCTAAAATAAACAGTGGAATTTCAATTGCATGAAATAGTTTGACCAAAGAGACTAGGTAGACATTATCTAAGCTTGCTGATAAACCTATTCGACAAATCATCACTAATGCCGCCACTAATAGTGATTTTTTAGCTCCCAATTTATTAATAAAATAAGGTGCAATAATCATACAACTTGCTTCAAGAAAAACTTGGAATGAATTTAAATAACCATAAATTTTATAACCGGTTTCCTCTTTTTCGAAAAAGCTGGTGTAAAAATTCGGGAATAGCTGCTGATCATAAATGGTATAAAAACTGAAAGTACCAATAATAAACACAACAAATAACCAAAATTTACGAAGGGCAAAAAGTGATAATATTTCACTGATTGTTGGAATATTTGGCTTCGGTACTATTATTTGCGGTGTGTTATTGCTTACCGATAGTTTTTGTGTAGGTTTAAAAAATAAATTGATGATGAAATAGATAGCTGCGACGCCAGAAGCGAGCCAAAAGTTAATATGTGGATCAATGCCAAATGAAATACCGGCAACAAATGTCGCAGCAGCATAGCCAAATGAGCCCCAAAATCTTGCTGGGCCAAATTCAAAGTTACATAAACGACTTATCCGCTCGATAAACGAGTCAATTAAAGCACTGCCCGATATAAAGCCCGCACTTAATACCGGTGCGCCGATACAAACACCTAATATAAAATCCTGCCTTAATAGTGGTTCATAAACATAAATCAAAAAAGGGCCAATCAGTATCATCATGATACTTTGAAAAGTAACAACCGCTTTTCCTATCTGTAATTTATCTTGAATGATACCGTAAAAGATCATAAAAAACATGGCTGCAGCCGAATTAGCTGCATACACAACCCCTAATTGTTCTCCAGATAATCCAATTTTGCTTTTAAGCCAAATCGCATAAAAAGACCACCAAAGCGACCATGCAGCATAAAAGGTAATAAGATAGCCTGATGAGAACCAATAATTTTTATTTTTTATCATATCTATATTCATTTTTCATTCTCTTCTATTGGTTAGTTTAACGTTAACATGTTAATGTTAACATTATGGCCATAATTGAAATAAAATAGATAGAATCAGATTTCATAAATGTTACTTTCCTCACACTTTTTATCATTTTTATTTGTGGTATCATCACACTAACTAAATATTAATTGTTTTTATGCTGAGTAAAAGGATCCAACTATGGCTTCACTAAAGGATGTGGCTAAACTGGCATCTGTTTCATTAATGACAGTGTCTCGAGCGATCAATAATCCTGAAAAATTAAATAAACAAACTTATAAAAAAGTGAAGAAAGCTATTGAAGAATTAAATTATGTGCCTGACTTATCAGCACGTAAAATTCGAGGTGATAATTCAGGGCCACATGCTATTGGCGTGTTGGCCTTAGAAACGGCAACGACACCATTTTCAGTTGAATTACTTCAGGCAATAGAAAAAACGGCACAGCAACATGGTTGGAATACATTTATCGTCAATTTATTTGATGATAAAGATGCTGATCATGCGATTAATACGCTTTTATCTTATCGACCTAATGGTATTATTTATACCACAATGGGATTAAGAAAAGTTCAACTACCTGAAAAACTATTAGGTAAGAATCTAGTTTTAGCCAATTGTATTAGTGATTCAGAACAACTTGCTTGTTACATTCCTGATGATTATTCTGGTCAGTATCAAGCTATGCAAAACGTGATCAACAAAGGCTATAAAAAACCACTCTGCATCTATTTATCAGAAAATACCTTAGCCGGTAAAATTAGACGTAAAGCGGTTGAACAAGCATGGCTAGATGCAGGTAATGATTTAGCGGATATCAAAAGCTATCATACGTCTATATCCCCAGATAATCTTGCGTTAGAGTATATGATGACGGTAGAGATCTTAGCAAAACATTGTATTAAAAAACCTGATTTTGATGTATTGATCTGCGGTAATGACCGCATCGCTTTTGTTGCATATCAATTTTTACTTAGCAAAGGGTTTCATATACCGAAGGATATCGCCGTTCTTGGCTATGATAATATGGTTGGTACTGGTGAGCTTTTTTATCCTGCACTAACTACCGTGCAATTACCTCATTACGAAATAGGACAAGCCGCTGCCTTACATATCATTAATGGCCAAAGCGAGAAAAATGTCACGCATATCCCATCGCCTTATTTAGCACGAGAATCTGTCTAGAGTAAAAAAACCACCATATTATGGTGGTTTTTATTAGCAATTACTGATAAATAGATTTTAATTGCCAGCTTTCTAATTTGCTAATTCTTGCTTGTCCATTTTCAGCAAATAAATTAATTAAACGTGTAGCTGGTAATTTTGGATAAATACGGCTTGAAAGACTATATAAATCTTTGTTGACGAAAACCTCGACTGATGATGTATCCACAAAAATATGCAATGTTACTTTTTTGTTTCTTGATAATGGTACGCTGCGATAACCTTTTAAATCAAGTCCAGAAAGGCTTCGATCAAGAACCAGTCGATTAGATTGCAAGTCAATATACAATAATGTAGCTTGTTTACCATCTGGGGTAGCAGCGAGTTGTAAGCCAAAACGTTCGGCATTACTATTGGCTAAATCAATTTCAACATTAAGTTCACAACTAATTGACTCTATATTGGTATTTTTTAATTCATTATTTAATGTGATATTGGTTAATGATTGCGGTTTTTCTCGCAAAGCTTCAAGTTCTTTCACTGGTCGGTTACGAACTTTGTTTTGGCGATCGAGGATTAATTCACGTGGTAAAGTAAATGCCCCCATCCATTTATCGTGTTTACTTGGCATTTTTGACTCCCACATATCCATCCATGCAAATACAATTCGGCGACCATCAGCGGCAAGAAATGATTGTGGTGCATAAAAATCATGACCAAAATCCATCTCTTGGAATGATTTAATGACGGTAAATGGTTTACCAGGTTGCCAATCGCCAACAATATAACCCGATTGGAATCGATTACGATATTGATAACCTTTAGCGTGCATGCCTTGCGGTGAAAACATCAAGATCCATTTATCACCCAATGGGAAAAAGTCAGGACATTCAAGCATATAAACATTAGGATCAATATTACTGATAAGTACTTGATCAAATATCCAATCTTTTAAGTCAGTTGAACGATAAAGCAATACTTGCCCAATGTCATTGGCTTCTCGTTGCCCAACCACCATCCACCATTTTCCTTGTTGTTGCCAAACTTTAGGATCACGAAAATGCATAATCCCTTCTTTTGGTGTCAGCACAGTACCATGTTTTTCAAAATGAATACCATCTTTACTGGTAGCAAGACATTGGGTTTCACGAATATGTTCATCATTACCTTGACCATTTAGCCAGATATGACCAGTGTAAATTAAACACAGTTCACCATTATTATCTACGGCTGAACCAGAGAAACAACCGCTTTGGTCATAATCATGATCGGGTGCAATAGCAATAGGTAATCTTCGCCATGTAATCAGATCATCACTTACCGCATGACCCCAATGCATAGGCCCCCAATTTTCATCATAAGGATGATGTTGGTAAAAGGCATGATATTGCCCTTTATAATAAACTAATCCATTGGGATCGTTCATCCAGCCAGCTGGTGGTGCTAAATGAAAATGAGGGTAATACTGTTTATTTATTTGTTGTTCTAGTTTTTCTATAGCTTGGTTTGCTTTATCAATTGCAGTATTCATAACATTACCTTCGTTCAAATTGAGTTAAGTTAATATAATTACATACTACCTCAAAATAGTTGTTAACGTTAACTTATAATAAAATAAACGTTAATTTATGTGATACTAGTCACATATTTTTAACGTTAACAATGATTTTTTTTATAAATGATTTAGTTTATTATTAATATTGATTATCAGCATATCAATTAATTAGTCATTAATTAACTAATTTAATCGAAAAGTATAGTGCAATAACATTAATCGTGTTACATACATTCAATCCTTTTTAACAATAAAATGAGTGACAAAATGAAAAATACAAAAGTATGGTCTCTTGGTGATGCCGTTATTGACTTATTGCCATTTGGTGAAATGAACTATCGAGCCTGTGCTGGCGGTGCTCCAGCGAATGTTGCCATTGCGATAGCTAAGTTAGGGCTACCATCGGCTTTTATTGGTCGAGTCGGTAATGATCCATTTGGCCACTTTATGGAAAAAACTTTTTGTGAACATCATGTTGATTGTCAAAGTCTTGAAAAGGACGATGAGCATAGAACGAGTACTGTGGTAGTTGATTTAGGAGATAATGGTGAACGCAGTTTCACTTTTCTTGTTTCGCCTTCAGCTGATCAATTTTTATCTGAACAAGCATTGCCGGATTTTAATCAGGACATTTTACATTTTTGTTCTTTGGCGTTAGTTGGCACAACCTGTCGACAGACATTAAAAACAGCCATTGAAAAACTGACTGCCAAGAATGGCTTAATTAGCTTTGATATTAATTTGCGCGAACAAATGTGGCAGGATAAAAATGAAATGCGTACTATTATTACCCAATTTTGTCACGATGCAGATATTCTTAAACTTTCAGATGAAGAGCTATTCTGGTTAACGGAAAGTCAAGATTGGCATGTAGCACTTAATAAACTGCAACAACATTATAATGCACCACTTAAATTAATTACTAAAGGTAAAGACGGTAGTATTGTGTTATGGCAAGGTAAAACGTTTAGTTTTGACTCTTTCCATGTTAATAGTATTGATACAACAGGTGCAGGCGATGCGTTTGTTGCTGGATTACTTAGTAGTATTGCCTCATCGGGAATGCCGGAAGATAAATTAATGTTAGAAAGTATGATGACGATAGCCAGCGCTTGTGGGGCATTGGCGACTACTAAAAAAGGCGCATTAACAGCATTACCGGATAGTGCATTTTTACAATCTTTTATTAGTGATAACCCAGCGCTAATTGCTAAACAAATGGTGTAAATAATGACAGAAAAACAAAAAATGCTAACAGGACTACTTTATGATCCTAGTATCGATGAACTTGAAAATGAACGACTTTATGCTCAAGATATCTGTTTTCAGTTAAATCAATTATCGCCAAGTGCTATTGATAAACGGCAACGATTATTCAAGACATTATTAGGAAAAACGAAACAGAAATTTACCATAATGCCCGGCTTTCAGTGTGATTACGGCTATAATATTGAAATCGGCGAGGATTTTTTTGCTAATTTTAACTGTATTATATTAGACGCAGCTAAAGTAACATTTGGTGATAATGTCCTTGTCGCGCCCAATTGTGGTTTTTATACTTCAGGTCATCCACTTGATAGCCAAACAAGGAGTAGTGGATTGGAGTTTGCTAAACCGATTACGGTTGGTAATAATGTTTGGATTGGCGGTAATGTTATTGTATTACCAGGTGTAACAATTGGTGATAATAGTGTTATTGCTGCCGGAAGCATTGTTGATCGTGATATACCTAGCAATGTTATTGCTATGGGCACCCCTTGTCGTGTACATAAAACATTAAAAGAGCATTAATTGCACTAAATGATAGCGTGCATTTTTGCAATCATTTATAAGCGATAATCCTGCTTTATACGCTAAACAAATGGCTAATAAAATGAGAAAATATTAGCTAGTTTGTTGCTCGAGCCTTGTATCAATTTACTCGCGAATGAATAATTTTATGTGCAAGATATCTGTTTTCAGTTCAATAAACTTTTGTATAGCAAAATAGCTCTTTTAATGTAAACTATTTTATATTGAAATGGTTGACAATGTAGGGTTATGTATTATGATGCATGCAGATTTATGTTGATTGTTAAAAGGATTTTCTATGTCATTAAATGGCATTCGTCATGACTGGGTATTGTCTGAAGTAATGGATATTTTTCAATTACCTTTCAATGATCTTATTTTCAAAGCACAAACCATACATCGACAATATTTTGATGCGAATAAAGTGCAGGTTTCTACCCTGTTATCAATAAAGACCGGTGCTTGTCCTGAAGATTGTAAATATTGTCCTCAGTCTATCCATCATGATACTGGCTTAGAAAAAGAAAAATTACTTGAAGTACAAAGAGTAGTAGAAGAAGCTAAAACAGCCAAAACTGTTGGGGCTACACGTTTTTGTATGGGTGCTGCTTGGAAGCATCCAACAAATCGCGATATGCCTTATCTTTTGGAGATGGTAAAAGGTGTTAAAGCTCTGGGGATGGAAACCTGCATGACTCTGGGACAATTATCCCAGCTACAGGCTTACGCATTAGCCGATGCTGGTTTAGATTTTTATAATCATAATTTAGATACTTCACCTGAGTTTTATCAGCAAATAATTACTACTCGTACATACAGTGAGCGTTTACAAACATTGGCTTATGTAAGAGAAGCTGGTATTAAAATTTGCTCGGGTGGTATTTTGGGTATGGGGGAAACTTTAAGAGATCGAGCCAATTTATTGATACAACTTGCCAATTTAGACGAACACCCAGAAAGTGTTCCCATTAATAATTTAGTCAAGGTTAAAGGTACTCCGTTAGCAAATGAAAAAAATATTGAACCATTTGATTTTATTAGAATGCTAGCTGTCGCTCGTATTATGATGCCTAAATCTTATATACGCTTGTCAGCAGGAAGAGAACAAATGAATGAGCAAATGCAAGCACTGGCTTTTTTAGCCGGTGCTAATTCAATATTTTATGGTGATAAGTTATTAACTACATCTAATCCTCAAGTCGATAAAGATAATGCTTTATTTTTTAAATTAGGAATTAGTCCAGAAAAGAACCAAGATTATAGCGATGAGGTACATAAGGCAGCTATTGTGCAGGCAATTAGTGAGCAAGTGCAAAATAATCAATCTAGCGATAATTCTTAAGATTTAAATATAAGAACATTAATCTTAACTTTTTGGCCGTATAGCTATAATTTTATGCAGGTTTGTCTTGCCCATAGATCGATAGCAAATACGTCTTCAATCGTGGTTGGTTCAGGAAAGTCAAGTGTTTCTAAAACTGTTGATACCTGTTTAGCTATATCCATAAAGCCGATTTTGTTTTGAAGAAATGCCTCTACAGCAATTTCATTAGCCGCATTAAGTGCCGTGGTCGCAGCTTGTCCTTGATTAAATGCATCAATCGCTAATTTTAAACAAGGATAGCGATTAAAATCAGGTTGAGTAAAAGTGAGCGATGAAATTTTAGTAAAATCTAATGCTGGGACCGTTGATGAAATTCTATCTGGATATGACATGGCATAGGCTATTGGTGTACACATATCAGGCATTCCGAGCTCGGCAATTACACTACCATCTTGGTAACGAACCATTGAATGTATTATTGATTGTGGATGAATTATAATTTCCATCTCGTCAGCACTAGCATTAAATAGCCAACGGGCTTCAATATATTCTAGTCCTTTATTCATCATGGTGGCCGAATCGACAGAGATTTTCTTACCCATTGACCAGTTAGGATGAGCAATAGCTTGTTCGGGTGTGACACTAGATAATTGATTGAGTGGTAAATCTCTAAATGGCCCTCCAGAACCCGTTAAGACAATTTTAGTGATACCATAATCGGTTAAATTAGCAAATCCTAAATTTTGTTGGACTGTTGTTGGTAGGCTCTGAAAGATTGCATTGTGTTCACTATCAACAGGTAATAGCTGTGCACCATACTGTTTGACTGCCTGCATAAATAAATGACCACAAGTTACCAAAGATTCTTTATTTGCTAATAAAATTCGTTTACCTTTCTTTATGGCGGCAAGTGTTGGTTTTAATCCTGCTGCCCCGACTATAGCTGCCATTACCATATCTACTTCGGTAAGCTCTGCTAAATCGCATATAGCTTGTTGACCATGTAATACTTCAATATTTAATTTTAGCTCAAGCAGATTTTTTTTAAGTTGCTGTGCCGCTTGTTCATCAGCCATTGCGACATAATTTGGTCTAAATTCTAAACATTGTTCAGTCATTTTGCCAACATTCTGCCCACCAGTTAAAGCAAATACTTTAAATAAATCTCGATTTTGTCGAATAACGGCCAAAGTGCTGCAACCTATTGAACCAGTTGAGCCTAAAATTGTGATATTTTTCATATTAGTAAATTAAACTTATGTTATTTTCATTAAAAAAAGAGATAAATTGCTCATCGGGCAGTTTATCAGTAATTATCTGATCGAACAAAGTCAATTCACTAATAAATGCCGGCTTTATTTGATTAAATTTAGTATGATCGGCAATCAAGATTTTTTGCGCTGATTTTTTCATTGCTTGTTGCTTCATATCTAATTCTTCAAAATGATAACAAGTTACTCCTTGTTGCAAATCAATACCTGCTGCTGAAATAAAGGCTTTATTCGGACAGATAGAATCTAACTGGTTGGATTGATGTAAACTTGTAAAGATAGCATTATTTGGTTGGAATTGACCACCGCATAAAATGATCTTACATTTAGGTTTATGTTGTAGTGCCAATAAACTATTTAATGAATAACAGATAGCAGTAAATGCAATATCATTATCTATTGCGTTAATGATAAAAGGCATGGTGGTGCCACAATCAAAAAATATTGTGTCGTTTTCATTGATAAATTGACTAACAAGTTTTGCAATATAAGCTTTTTCTTCAACTTGCTTATCCTGCTGATCTGAAACGAAATACTTTGCGATTGAATGACGGTCTTCATTGACAATATAGCCACCTAAGACAATTAATGAGGAGGGGCAATTGTTAAGATCACGCCTGATAGTCATTTCTGACACTGCTAATTTTTCAGCCGCTGCTTTTAGATGGATTTTGTCAGTGTTTTTTAGGATTTCAAGGAGTTCATTTATTCTTTTTTGTGGTTGAGTTTCCATTGTTTTTCCTAAATAACAATAAGCTACATAATATATATGTAACTTATTGTTATGATTGATTAGTAATTGCTAGATGATGTACTGCTACCTGAAACGATTGCAATACCAGCACTTGCGCCTAAACGATTTGCACCAGCTTGAACCATTTTTTCGGCAGTCATACGATCACGAATACCACCAGACGCTTTCACGCCCATATTTTCACCGACCGTTTCACGCATTAATTTTACATCTTCAACTGTTGCACCAGAAGTACTAAAGCCGGTAGATGTTTTGACAAAAGCAACGCCAATATCTTTACAAATTGTACAAACTTTAACAATTTCTTCTTTGGTTAATAAGCAAGTTTCTAAGATAACTTTTAATGGTACTGAACCGCAGGCTTTGAATACCGCTTCGATATCATTTTTAACTGCATTCCAATTATTGCTTTTTAGCCAACCGACATTGATTACCATGTCAATTTCTTCTGCGCCAGCTTTAACAGCCATTTCTGTTTCATAAGCTTTAGCTGACGTAAGCATAGCACCAAGTGGAAAACCGACTACTGAACATACTTTTACATCACTACCTTTTAATAACTCTGCCACTAAAGGGACATAGCCAGAATTAACGCAGACAGAATAAAAATGATATTCTTTTGCTTCATCACAGAGTTTTCGAATCTGATCTTCAGTCGCATTCATCGCTAATAAAGTATGATCAATATACTTTGCATAATCCATAAAGGTTTCCTTAAATTTTTTATTAATGTTAAATCTAGTTAATTTTGTTAATTTGTAAAGAGTAATGTTATAAAAATAACAAATATAAACAAATAATGTTACTTTAATAACATTATATCGCTAATTTATGAGAATTTGAAATACAACAACTAGTATTAATATATTAAAGAAATAAATAAAAACGCCCAATTTAATAAAACTGGGCGTCAAAATGATATTTATGAATTTTTGAAATAGATTAGAATTCCATTAATTCTTTCTCTTTCTCAGCAAGTACCGCATCTAATTTTTTAATAGCAGCATCGGTTGCTTTTTGAATTAAATCTTGTGATTTACGTTCATCATCTTCAGAAATTTCTTTATCTTTCAATAATGCTTTGATTTGATCATTGGCATCACGACGGATATTACGGATCGATACACGGCCTTGCTCTGCCTCACCACGAACAATTTTAGTTAAATCACGACGGCGCTCTTCAGTAAGCGGTGGCAGAGGAACTCGAATAACGGTACCCGCTGATGCCGGATTTAATCCTAAATCTGAAGTTAAAATTGCTTTTTCAATTAATGGTGTTAATGATTTATCAAATACTGTAATTGCAAGGGTTCTTGCATCTTCAGCAACGATATTGGCTAATTGACGAAGTGGTGTTGGGCTACCATAATACTCAACCATAATGCCATCTAATAAACTTGGCGATGCACGACCAGTTCTAATTTTAGAAATATGATTCTGAAACGCATCAATACTTTTTTCCATGCGCTCTTGCGCTTCTTTTTGAATCTCATTTAGCATAATAAAAAACCTTTTTAAATAAATAAGACTAGCAGCTAACTGTAGCCTGATTATTGATTAATGTTCCTTCTGATTCGCCTAGAATGACGCGACGTAATGCACCGGGTTTATTCATATTAAACACACAAATTGGTAGATTATGATCACGTGCTAATGTAAATGCGGCTAAATCCATCACTTTTAATTCATCATCTAACACTTTCTCGTAATTAAGTGTTTTATAAAGTGTTGCATTAGGATCTTTTACGGGATCGGCTGAATAAACACCATCAACTTTGGTTGCTTTTAAAACCACATCAGCTTCAATTTCAATACCTCGTAAACAGGCTGCTGAGTCAGTTGTGAAAAATGGGTTACCGGTTCCAGCCGAAAGGATAACGACCTTACCATGTTTAAGCAAGCTGATTGCTTCAGTCCAGCGATAATCATCACAAACGCCGTTTAATGGAATTGCCGACATCAAACGGGCATTAACTTCAATTCGGTGCAACGCATCACGCATAGCAAGACCGTTCATTACTGTGGCAAGCATACCCATATGGTCACCAACAACACGGTTCATGCCTGCTTTAGCAAGTCCTGCACCACGAAATAGATTACCACCCCCAATAACAACAGCAACCTGAACTCCCATGTCGATAAGTTCTTTAATTTCTTGTGCCATACGATCAAGAACGGTTGGATCAATACCAAAACCTTCATCACCTTGCAGCGCTTCACCACTAAGTTTGAGAAGGATACGTTTATAGAAAGGGGTTACCATATGAAGTCTCACTATTTCGTTATTTTATTACTTAAAAAGCTAGCATAACTAGCTGGCAATCATTTTAAAATATTTTGTGGATAAACAAAACCGCCATGAAGGCGGTTTTAATAAAACAATTAAGATTGTTTCGACATTGCAGCCACTTCTGCCGCAAAATCAACTTCGACTTTTTCGATACCTTCACCCACTTCAAAGCGGATAAATGATGCAACAGTCGCTTTTTTCTCAGCAAGTAAAGTACCAACTGTTTTGCTTGGATCCATTACAAATGGTTGACCAGTAAGTGATACTTCACCAGTGAATTTACGCATACGGCCTTCAACCATTTTTTCTGCGATTTCACGAGGTTTACCAGATTGCATTGCAATATCAATTTGAATATTACGTTCATGCTCAACCACATCTGCAGGTACATCGCTAGGGTCAACATATTCTGGTTTGCTTGCTGCAATGTGCATTGCAATGTGTTTAACTAATTCTTCATCACAACCACTGTTAGCTGCAACTAAAACACCAATACGTGCACCGTGTTGATAACTACCAACTACATCGCCAGTGATTTGTTGAACACGACGGATACCGATGTTTTCACCAATTTTTGCAACTAATGCAGTACGTTCTTCTTCAAATTTTGCTTGTAAAGCTGCAATATCAGTGATTTGATCATTTAAAGCAGCTGTTGCTACTTTATCACTGAATTCTAAGAAACCAGCATCTTTAGCAACAAAGTCAGTTTCACAGTTAATTTCTAAAATAACACCAACTTTTTTATCTGCTGAAATTTTAGAAATAATTACACCTTCAGCTGCCACACGACCAGCTTTTTTAGCTGCTTTGGCTTGACCTGATTTACGCATGTTGTCGATAGCAAGATCGATATCACCATTTGCTTCAACTAATGCTTTTTTACATTCCATCATACCTGCGCCAGTTCTTTCGCGCAGTTCTTTTACCATAGAAGCGGTAACTTCAGCCATTTTAAAATCCTCTATTTAACCATTATGATGATTTTCATTAGAATGGGTCGACGATATTATCGACCCTGAAAATATTTGAGTTTATTATTCTGCTGCTGGAGCTTCTTCAACAAAGCTTTCTTCAGATACTGGAGATTGATTTTGTTCACGACCTGAACGTACTGCTTCAGCAACTGCATTTACATATAATTGAATTGCACGGATTGCGTCATCATTACCAGGAACAATGTAATCAATACCATCTGGATCTGAGTTAGTATCAACAACAGCAATGACTGGAATACCTAAATTGTTAGCTTCTTTGATTGCGATATGTTCATGGTCTGCACCAATAACAAAAATCACATCGGGTAAGCCACCCATATTTTTAATTCCACCCAAGCTATTTTCTAATTTAGCCATTTCACGAGCACGCATAAGTGCTTCTTTCTTGGTTAATTTATCAAATGTACCATCATTAGCTTGTGTTTCTAAATCTTTTAAACGTTTGATTGATTGACGTACTGTTTTCCAGTTAGTCAACATACCACCTAACCAACGGTGATTAACGTAGTATTGTCCACAGCTTTCAGCTGCTTGTTTAATTGCTTCACTTGCAGCACGTTTTGTACCAACAAATAAAATTTTACCTTTACGCGCAGCAACTTTGTTTAATTCAGCTAATGCTTCATTGAACATTGGTACTGTTTTTTCAAGATTGATGATGTGAACTTTGTTACGAGCACCAAAAATAAATGGTTTCATTTTTGGGTTCCAATAACGAGTTTGGTGTCCAAAGTGTACACCTGCTTGTAACATATCGCGCATTGATACTGTAGTCATGATTTCCTCATTTTTACGTTGGGGTTATGCCTCCACATATCCGCTTTATCCGACCTTATTATTTTAAGTAAAAGGCACCCCGGCAAAGAGTAATGATATGTGTGTGTTATAACGTTAATTAATTATTAAATTTTATGCTGATGTTTCATTATTATTTTCAATAAAAATAATCTGAAATATAGCGCGCGTTTTATACCACACTTAAATTAAAATTACCAGAAGTATTTATTTTTATAGGTGATGAAATATTGGTTTTGTATTAAAGGTTGCGGATTTGGTCTGGAAAAATAAAGATATAAGCTAACAAAGTCAATTTATTAGCTTATATTAAAAAAGTTGCATGTTGCTTTAAATCATTAAGCCTTTTTAACAAAACAGGCTTTAAGCATTACTTTCATGCCATCGATTTTACAATCAATTTCGTGATCACCGTCTACTAAACGAATGCCTTTAGCTTTAGCGCCTTTTTTGAGGACGGTTGATGAGCCTTTTAATTTTAAATCTTTAATCAAAATAATATCATCGCCATCAACTAACAAATTGCCATTGCTATCTTTAACTTGTAATTCATCGGTTGTCGAAGTTTCTTGATTTGGATCCCATTCGTGTGCACATTCCGGACAAACATAAAAAGTACCATCGTGGTAAGTGTGTTCAGATTGGCAAGCTGGGCAATTAGGTATAGATTCCATAGTTTTTCATTAATCCAAATTAAATAAAATGACGCCCACTATAGCAAAAAAAGACTGTTTAGTCATGATATTCAGCTATACCTAATTTTTTTATTATTTCGGTTTGACACTACAGATAGCAATGTAATTAAGGGATTCTTTATTTTTTCTAAATGTTTTAAACATTTGGATAAATTGTGGTCGATTTTGTTTATGTAATGCATTACCAACAATTTTGATTGCACCAAAAAATCCTTCATCGGTAATCATACCTCGTGGTGACATTAACGTCATAGCGGCATTTTCTGATTTTATATTGATAAATCCTATAGTTGAAAAAAGATTAATCCATTCATCATGACTCATAGGCTGTGCATTAACATTGATCGCATTATGAATCTGTGCCATTACGTTTTGAGAGTTTTCTGGATCTACTAACATAATGTCATGCGTTAATAATCTTCCACCTGGTTTTAATACTCGAAAATACTCGTTGAGTAGGCGAGCTTTCGTTTTATCGGCATACATGGTTAACATCGCTTCATTAATTACAACATCAAAGCTGTTATCAGCGAAAGGTAATTTGGATGCGTCGGCTTGCTGTATATCGACTAACTGACTAACATTATTTTTAATAACATTTTGTTTAGCTTTTGTTAATGCCGATTTGTCCATATCTATACCAATAATATGGCAATTAAATCGTTTGGCAATGTCAATAGATGTTGTAGCCATATTACATGCAATTTCTAAAACCCGACTTTGTGGCGTAAATTCTGCTTGTTTAAATAACCATTCCGTGGCTTTCTTTCCCCCTGGGCGTAACCTTGTTTTCCCTAAACGAGCAAGAAATTTATGGCCAGCTTCTTTTTTAATTTGTTCCATTATCTATCCTTAGTTTAATTAGTCTTTAATGTGATTTCTCTCAACATAATTAATAGCATTTTTGCTGTTGTTGGTGCTTCAACAGCATGAGGGATATTAGCTGGCATTTTTACTATCGTTCCTGGCTCTGCTTTAACAGGTTTACCATTAATAATTAAATTTAATTGCCCTTCTATGACCATAATGATTGCATCAAATGGTGCGCTATGTTCAGAGATCCCTTGTCCTTTATCAAAAGCAAATAAGGTTAAGTTACCACCAGATGTTTTAGCCAACACTCGACTAGCAATACCTTGCTCTGTTTGTTTAATTAATGAAGCTAAATTTAGTTCTTGTGCTGGGGGAATAGTATTATTTGGCATAAGATTCTCCTGTTTTTCAGTAAGTGCAAAACAAAATATAATTGCTATTTTGGCCAATACTTATGATATAGGTTATAAGTAGTTAAATTATTATTTTTAACAAAAAACATTATATTTCATATGGTTATTAGCAATTAATAATAAAGTTTTATTTATTGAAATAAGAATTATTATCAATTATATTGAAATCATTCTAAAGTTATCATTAGGCAATCCCTATGACATTTGTCAAAAATATACCAACGCAAGATGAGATTTTGATTTGGTTAAATAATGTAAAAATGTTTGATGGGCTAACCAATGATGCATTAATACCGATCCTTGAAAATGCTAGTTATATGGAATTTAGTACCGGTGAGCTAATTAGCTATGAAGGTATGCCTTTTTCAGGTTGTTCTTTGGTTCTTGCTGGTAAAATTGAGGTTTTTAGAAATACTTATTTAGGTGAAGAAAAAGTTTTTGGGATTTTTTCGCCTTATGAATTAGTTGCCATTGCGGCAGTGTTTATGCCACATAATCGCTTTCCGATGACAATTCGAGCAAAAACTAATTGCTCATTATTATTACTTGAAAAAAATAGCGTATTACAAGTTTGTATGAATAATCCTATTGTTATGCAACGCTTGTTAGTGCAATTTAGTAGCAAACTATACGAACAAATTAATAACATCGATTGGTTAACATCCAGCTCGGCAGAACAGCGTTTAGCGGCCTATATATTATCGTTATCTTCTAAACAAGATATAAGTTTTGTGTTACCAATATCACGCAGTCAATTGGCAACTAAGCTTGGTATCCGTTATGAAACGTTAAGCCGACTAATTTCTAGTTGGCGTAAACAAAAAATAATTGAAATTAAATTGAATCAGGTAACAATTTTAAAGACAACCTATCTTCACCAACTTACACTCCCTTCACAACGTTCATTTTAAGTAGCACTATCTGACAGTAATATTATTACTGTCAGATAGCATCAATTTTTACCTTAAATCTTAAAAAACTAAAAAATAAGTTTGTTATTAGATTAAATCATATTGTTAGAAATAATGTATCTTATTGTTTTTAATTTATTCTTTCTTCAGGTGCTAATGTAATAGCATGATAGTTGTGCAATATTCGTAGTTTAAATAAACTAATTAACCATTAGGTTGTTGATAATTAACTCAACGTTAACTATTTTTCTCAATATTAAGCATTCATATTATTCGTACAATTAATCGTTGTATTGGCTGGTGACAAGTGGCTATTAGCGCTAATTAGTTAGTTGTTATATTTTTAGAAAATATGATTAGTCACACCCCATTTCTCGCTATGCGAATAATGGCATACCTGTTTGTATTTTTAACTAAAAAAGCAAAAGATGATAAGTTTTGCTATAGGTAATTTGCGGAAATCAGTTAAGTTGTTTCAGTTATTCGAATAGTATTGATTAGATAGCAAATAAAAAAGGTGCACAAAGTGCACCTTTTTTGAACTGGTAAGAGCATTTAACATGCTCTTTAGTTAAGCTAAAATTATTTAATAACCTTAGCAACAACACCAGCACCAACAGTACGACCACCTTCACGAATAGCGAAACGTAAGCCGTCTGCCATT